>JAYSYZ010000324.1:0-6049 GCA_043727195.1 Paracoccaceae bacterium | reverse complement strand
TACCGTCCATAAGCGCTTTTGGCAAAGATCCGCGCCCGTTCGGCCAGCCCGGCCCTGTCCAGCCAGCCATTGCGATAGGCGATCTCGTCGGGCGATCCGACCTGCAGCCCCTGACGTTCCTCCAGGGTGCGTACGAAGTTTCCCGCGTCCAGCAGGCTGGCTTGCGTGCCGGTGTCCAGCCACGCATACCCCCGCCCCATGGTTTCAACACGCAGAGTGCCCTCGGCGCGATAAATCTCCAACAGATCGGCGATTTCCAACTCTCCGCGCGGCGAAGGCTTCACCCGCGCCGCCAGTTCGGGCGCGCGACCATCCAGAAAGTAAAGTCCGGTCACCGCATAGTTTGACGGTGGCACTTCCGGCTTTTCCACGATCGCCGAAACATTGCCCTCGGCGTCGAACGCCACCACCCCGTAGCGTTCCGGGTCGGCCACACGGTAGCCAAACACCGTTCCGCCGCTGGTCTGCGCATCGGCGGCGGCCATCACTTCGGGCAGGCCATGGCCGAAAAAGATATTGTCGCCCAGAACCATCGCCGAAGCCGCGCCTGCCAGAAAATCCGCCGCAAGAAGATATGCCTGCGCCAGCCCGTCGGGCGAAGGTTGCACGATCCAGGTAAAACTCAGGCCCCACTGGCTGCCATCCCCCATCAGCCGCCGGAATTGCGGCTGATCGTCCGGCGTGGTGATCACCGCAATCTCGCGGATACAGCCCAGCATCAGCACCGACAGCGGATAGTAGATCATCGGCTTGTCATAGATTGGTAACAGCTGTTTCGATACACCGATGGTGATCGGCCACAGCCGCGATCCGGTGCCACCGGCCAGAATGATGCCCTTGCGTGTCATGAAAGCTCCTTGAGAATTTCGCCAAGACCGGCCCGCCAATCCGGCCGCGCAATCCCGAAGGCGGCCTCAAGCGAGGTGCAATCCAGCCGCGAATTCAACGGTCGCCGCGCGGGTGTCGGATAGGCCGAAGACGGTATCGCATCGATCCGGCAATCCAGCCCGGCCCGGGCCATGATCTCGCGGGCGAACCCCGCCCAACTGGTCTCAGGCGTGCCGGCAAAGTGATGCGTTCCGCCCGCCGCACCACCGACCATCGCCCTTGCCGCCACCATCAGCGCGTCGGCAATCGCCGCCGCCGGGGTCGGCCCGCCGATCTGGTCGGCGACGACGTTCAGACTGTCGCGCTCCCGCCCCAGCCGCAGCATGGTTTTCACGAAATTTGCCCCATGCGCCGACACCACCCAAGACGTGCGCAGGATCAGATGCCTGCCGCCCGCCGCCCGGACGCCGATCTCCCCGGCCAGCTTGCTGCGCCCGTAGGCCCCCAGGGGTGCGGTCGGATGATCGGGGCGAAACGGCTGATCCCCTGCGCCATCGAACACGTAATCGGTCGAAATGTGCAGGAACGGCAGCCCCCGGTCCGCCGCAGCCCGCGCCATCGCCGCAGGCGCATCGCCGTTCACCACCGTGGCCGCCGCCTCTTCCGTTTCCGCCTTGTCGACCGCTGTCCAGGCCGCCGCATTGATCACCGCATCCACCCCCGCCCGGTCGATCGCCAGCGCGCAAGTGGACGGGTCCGCCAGATCCACCCGATCCCGCCCCAGCGCCACAACCATCACACCCGGCGGCGCGCGACGGATCAGTTCCCGCGCGACCTGCCCGGTTTCGCCAAACACCAGCACCTTCACGCCTTCACCCCCAGCCTTTGCCCCACGCCCTGACGCTCCAGCAACGGCTGCCACCACGCCGCGTTGTCCAGATACCAGCGCACGGTGCGGCGCAGACCTTCCTCCAGCGTGACCGAAGGCCGCCAGCCCAGTTCGTCACGGATACGCGTCGGATCGATGGCATAGCGCGCATCATGGCCGGGCCGGTCGGTGACAAAGCTGATCAGCCGGTCATGTGGCGCGCCATCCGGGCGCATCTCGTCCAGCAGCGCGCAGATCATCCGCACGATATCGATGTTGCGCGCCTCGTTCTCGCCGCCGATGTTATAGCTGCGCCCCGTTGCGCCGCGCTCCAGCACACAGAGCAGCGCATCGGCATGGTCTTCGACATAAAGCCAGTCGCGCACGTTCAGCCCGGCCCCGTAAACCGGAATCGCCCGGCCATGCAGCGCGTTCAGGATCACCACCGGGATCAGCTTTTCGGGAAAGTGGAACGGCCCGTAATTGTTGGAACAGTTCGTCATCACCACCGGCAACCCGTAAGTCTCTGCCCAGGCGCGCACCAGATGGTCACTGGCCGCCTTCGATGCCGAATAGGGGCTGTTCGGCGCATAGGGCGTGTCTTCGGTGAACTGCCCGGTGTCGCCCAGCGACCCGAACACCTCGTCGGTCGAGATGTGGTGGAACCGGAATCCCTCCGGCCTCCCCGTCGCCTGCCAGTGCCGCCGCGCGGCCTCCAGCATGTTGAACGTGCCGGTGATGTTGGTGTCGATGAAATCCGACGGCGCGTCGATGCTGCGGTCAACATGGCTTTCCGCGGCAAGATGCATCACCGCATCGGGCCGGTGCAGATCAAAGATCCTGTCCAGCGCCGCCCGGTCGCGGATATCGGCATGCTCGAAACTGTAAAGGTTCGACCCCGCGACCGAGGCCACGTTGTCCAGACAGGCCGCATAGGTCAGCGCGTCAAGGTTTACCACCTCATGCCCGCGCGCCACCGCCAGCCGCACCACGGCAGACCCGATGAATCCCGCCCCGCCGGTGACCAGCAGCTTCATTGCGGCGCCCCCCAGACAAAGGGCGACCGCATGTCACGCAACATCGGTGCCGCCTGATCCTTTGTCGACAGCACGGGCAGGCCGTCCAGCCCCCAGTCGATGCCGATGTCGGGGTCGTCCCAGCGCACCGCGCCGTCGCAATCGGGTGCATACTCATCCGTGCACTTGTACTGCACTTCGGTATCCGCCACGCGCGTCACGAACCCGTGCAGAAACCCCTTCGGCACCAAAAGCTGGCGGCCATTGGCGGCCGTCAACTCCACCCCCACCCAGCGGCCAAAGCTGGGCGAGCCTTCACGAAAATCCACCGCCACATCCAGAATGGCCCCGCGCGTACAGCGCACCAGCTTGTCCTGCGCGCGCGGCGGCGACTGATAATGCAGGCCGCGCAACGTACCGGGGCTGGCCGACATCGAATGGTTGTCCTGTACCCAGGCAAGGTCCAGACCGGCATCGCGCATCCGGCTGGCATTCCACGTCTCGCTGAACCATCCCCGGTCGTCGCCAAACCGGCGCGGCGTCAGGATCAGCACATCGGGCAAAGCGGTTCGTTCAAGCTGCATCGGGGCATCCATGGGCGAATGTATCGGCAATGGAGTTACCGCAGGAACGGGCTTTCGCCCAGACCCTATCGCGCCGGGTTCAGCCAGCGCCGCAGCACTGCGATATCCTCCTGCATCACCGCGTGGCCTGCGCCAGGGTAAATCTGCCGCGTCACCTCGGCCCCCATCGCCTGCAATGCCGCCACACTCGCCTCCACCCGCGCCACCGGGATATGCGGGTCGCGCTCATGCACCGAAATCCAGACCTTCGCGCCATCCCTGCGGCCCGGATAGTCGAACCGCTTGGGCCCATGGCCATAAAGCGCCGGGTCCGGCGCGCCTTCGGCATCGCCACTGCCCAACAGCCCGCCGGAAAAACCAAAGCATCCCGCCAGCCCCGCACCCTGCCGGGCAAAGCTCTCCAGCGCCAGCCCCGCGCCCTGACTGAACCCGCCCAGCCAGATCGCGTCGCGCGCGATCCCTTCGGCTTCCAGCGCGGCCACCGCCTGCATCAAACTGGCCACGCCGCGTTCGGCATGCGGTTCAAGGCTGGCAGAAGGTGCCAGAAACGACGTCGGCCACCAGCTTTGCCCCGGCGCATCGGGGGCGATGGCTGCCACCTCCGGTCGCCCGGCATGCGCCAGCAGCCCAAGGATATCCGCCGAACTTCCGCCCCGGCCATGTGCCAGCACCAGCCCGACCCGCGCGCCCGACGACGGACCCGCCCGCCTCATCCTGCCACCTTCAGCGGCGGCAGCGCTTGTTCGATCCGCGCCCGCATCGGTTCGTACTGCGGCGGCAGCATCAGCTTTGACCCCATCGTCGCCTCTGGCTCGTCCACCGTGAACCCCGGCGCGTCGGTGGCGATTTCAAACAGCACGCCGCCCGGTTCGCGAAAGTAGATCGCGCTGAAATACTGCCGGTCGATCACGTCCGTCGTCCGGTGGCCCGCTGCGGCCAGCGTCTCGATCCAGCCGTCCTGTTCGTCCTGGGTGCGGGCGCGAAAGGCGATATGGTGGATCGTGCCCTTGCCGGGCCGGTTGGTCGTCTCGGCATCCGACCGGATGATGTCGATGATGTTGCCCCGCGCATCGCCCGGTGCCTTCAGGCGCAGCCGCTCCACCCCGCCGGCGGTTTCCGTTCCGGCCGCCTCATAGCCGAACACTTCGGTGATCAGCCGCGCCGTCCGGTCCGGGTCACGTTCCCACAGGGTGACAGAGTGAAAGCCATGCGCGTCAACCGCACCGGCGTCTTCAATCAGCTCGACCGGAGCGTTGTCCGGGTCGCGCAAGGTGATGACCTTTGCCCCGAACCGCTCCGTCATGCGCGGCACGGTCAGGCCCGCATCCGTCAGCCGGTCGATGGTCGCATCCAGCGCCGCCTGCGGCACCGCATAGGCGTAGGCCGAGGCCATGCCCGGCCCCGTCCGCCCCTGACCCGCATCGGCAAAGGGAAAGAACGTCAGGATCGTGCCGGGCGTCCCCTTCGGATCGCCGTAATACAGGTGATAGGTACCGGGATCATCGAAATTCACCGTCTTCTTGATCAGCCGCTGTTGCAGTGGGCCGGTGTAAAACGCCACATTGGCCTGCGGTGGGCCGGAAATCGCCGTCACATGGTGAAGGCCGGGGATATGCGTGCTCATCTTGTGCTCCTTTTGCGCGACCTGCGCCGCCTGCCGTTAAAATGACGTTGTGCGGAAAAATGAAAAGCCAAACCCGCGCGCCAATCTTGTGCTGATTTGCACAGAAAGCCACCCCCCTGTTCCCGGGCTGCGGTTCTGATATCTGTGATGGCACAAGGAAGCGGAGGCTGACGAACCATGACCCATCTCTGGGTGCGCGCCGAACAACGCCCGAACGAGGAACGTGTCGGCTTGACACCCGAAGGGGCATCGGCGCTGCTGCGGGCCGGGATCACGGTTTCGGTCGAAGAAAGCCATGTCCGCGCCATTCCGATCCAGGGCTACCGCGCCGCCGGCTGTCACATCGTGGCGGAAAACCAGTGGCCCCGCGCCCCCTCCGATGCAATCATCTTCGGGTTGAAGGAACTGCCGGAGGATGGCTCGCCCCTGACCCACCGCCACATCATGTTCGGCCATGCCTACAAGGGCCAGCCAGCCGGGCGTGCATTGCTGCAGCGGTTCAGGCCCGGGGGCGGCACACTTTATGATCTGGAATATCTCGTGGGCGAGGATGGCCGCCGCGTTGCCGCCTTCGGCTATTGGGCGGGCTATGCCGGGGCCGCCGTCAGCCTGAAATGCTGGGCCGCCCAGCAACGCGGCCATCTTGCCGGGCCAGTGAAAAAATATCCCGGCAAGGCCGCCCTGCTGGCCGATCTGGCCGCCGACCTGGGCAACAGCCCCCACCCCCGCGCGATCATCATCGGCGCGAATGGCCGCGTCGGCACCGGGGCCGCCGACCTTTGCACCGCACTTGGCGTCGCCGTCACCCGCTGGGACATGGCGGAAACCGCATCGGGCGGACCCTTCCCCGAAATCCTGCAGCACGAGATATTCCTCAACTGCATCCTTGCCCGGCCCGGCTGCCCGGTTTTCGTCCCCGCCTCTGCCAGGACCGACCCCCGCAAGCTGACGGTGATCGGCGACATCGCCTGCGACCCCACTTCGGATTTCTCGCCGATCAAGGTCTACGACCGCGCCACCGACTGGGATGTCCCGGCCCTGCGCGTCCATGACACCCCGCCGCTGGACGTCACCGCCATCGACAACCTGCCCTCGCTGATGCCCGTCGAAAGCAGCGAGGATTATGCCG
>JAYSYZ010000323.1:0-6050 GCA_043727195.1 Paracoccaceae bacterium | reverse complement strand
TGATTGGGCACGCTCTCACCCCGACAGTGAAACCCGCAAGCCTTGATTTCCGCAGCAATTGTCGCTGGATCGGTGAGCGTTTCGTCATATGTGGCCGTGACGCTGGACGATGCCGCCGTCATCGCGACCGCACCTACACCTGGCAGCGCGAGCAACCGATTTTGCACTCCGGCGAAATCGAACACGCTGAACAGATTGGCCACGTCGAGGGTTGTCTTGTTCGTGATCCATCTCCTGTGGTCATCGGGTTTGGCAGGCGGTCAGGGCTGGCGCTGCCGGGTATCAATCCGGGCGAAACGGAAGTCATACCGGGCCTTCGCAAGGTTGCAAGCCACCGATCCCCAGTGCGGCGTTGGTGATGCGGATTGAGGTCTTGGGGGTCGGTTTGCAGCCTGCAGATTGCGCGGATCGCGTCAATGGTTTCCGGCACGACAATAGCCTGATTATCGACCATGTAAGCATAGAACAACTCATCGCCCTGCACCGTCAGCATATCTTCCCACACAGCCACTTCGTAGAGATCGCCGCGCGGGCGGCCCATATCCTGCATCCATTCCTTGACGGCATTGAGCGCCCCCAACCCGGCATCGCCGCGCAGCAGCAGGATGCGGGACGAAGATCGACACCTTGCGCATCCGGGCCCCGATGGCTGGGGATCCCCGGTTCAGGGACCAGCGTGTTCATTATGCCGCCTTGATGGCTTTCCCAAGGATTGGTGGCACGGCGCAGCAACACGCCGCGGGCTTTCAGCAACAGCGCGGTCCGTTTCAACGCGGTCAATGTGCGCACGATCGAGGTCGTGTTACACGACACCACACGGGTGCTTTGCCGGTTCAGCGCGGTCAGATACGACGCCTCGGCGACAAAGGAATGGCCGGTTGCGGAATGCTTCTCGCCACCCTGCACGATGAATTTCAGCCCGGCGGATCGGTAAGCCGCGATATTGGCCGTTGCGACAGCCTTTGGCGTGGCATCGACCACCACATCGGCACTGGCGAGCATTTCGACCAAACTTCCGCTGACCGGCAGACCCGCCGCCCCCATTGCACTTACTGCACCTTCGCTGGCGGCGAATTTAGCAAATCCGCGCCGACAATTTGCATATCGGGCTGGAGGGCCACGGCATCCGCCACCCGCTTGCCGATGACGCCATAGCCGTTGACGGCTACGCGCAGCTTGGTTTCGTTTTGCACCCCAAATGCTCCTTGATCGACGACGCTGATCCAACCGCCAGCGGCCCATTCTCCTGCTCTTTTTTGAACAAGCGTCATCGTGCCGGAGAAAGCAGACTAGGATACACTAGGCCATGAGGGACCCCGCAACGTTGACCCAGATCAATTGTGCCGGGAAAACAATGGGCTATGCTCCGACATGACAGTTGCCCGCTAGAGTGGCCATCCGACCCCCCCCATTCGCACCTCAGGCACACCAGGAGACCAGATGCTTGCCACCTGTGACACCCTGCTGCCGGGCACCCCCGGTCTGGTCCCTGCGGACCTGAACCAGAGCTGTTTCTGTATCACGATCGATCAGGGGAAACTGGGCCGGGCTCTTGCTACCGCCTCAGCAAACCCCGGCCTGTCCGGTCAGATGGCAGCGACCCACCCGCATCTGTTTTCCAACGTGGCGGTGTTTCTGCCAGCCGCAGCGCTGGAGGCGATGCTGGATACGGTCGCCGCAATCGAGGCAGTGGCGCAATTCCCGGCCTTTCGCGACGCCGTCATGGCCTGGGCCCCGCTGATTGCGCAGGGTGATCCCGGTCCGGCGGGCGCGCTGATGGGCTATGATTTTCATCTGGGCGAGGACAGCCCCAAGCTGATCGAGGTGAATACCAATGCCGGGGGCGCCTTCCTGAACGCCCTGCTGGCTCGGGCGCAATCACTGTGTTGCGCCGAACTGGTGCATCGCCCCGAAGATGGGCTGACGCTTGGGTTTGAAGCGCATGTGCTGGCGATGTTCCGCGAAGAATGGCAGCGCCAGCGCGGCGATGCGCCGCTGCGCCGGATCGCCGTCGTCGATGATGCCCCCGAGGGGCAGTATCTGTATCCTGAATTCGTGCTGGCGCAGCAAATGCTGATCGGGGCTGGATTTGATGCGGTGATCTGCGACCCGGGCGCGCTGGAGGCTCGTGACACTGGCCTATTTTTCGGCAATCTGCAGATCGTTCTGGTCTATAACCGGCTGGTCGATTTCGCATTGGCCGAACCCGGCCATGCCGCCCTGCGCCACGCCTACATCGATGGTTCCGTGGTGCTGACCCCGAACCCGCACAATCACTCGCTGTTGGCGCATAAGCGCAATCTGACGCTGTTGTCAGACCCGCTGGCGCTGGCCGGGCTTGGGGTCCCGGCGGCGATGATCGGGCAGATGGCAGGGATACCACAAACCCGGATGGTGACGCCCCGGAACGCAGATGAGTTGTGGGCCGCACGGCGCCAGTTGTTCTTCAAGCCGGTGTCGGGGCATGGCGGCAAGGCGGTGTATCGCGGCGACAAACTGACGAAATCGGTCTGGGCTGATATTCTGGCGGCTGACTATGTGGCCCAAGCCACTATGTGGAACAAGCCATCGCCCCCCCCGGCCAGCGGATGATCCGGCTGGACGGTGTGCCCACACTGCGCAAGGTCGACGTGCGGCTCTACACATACCGGGCGCAGACGCTACTTGTGGCGGCCCGAATTTATCAAGGTCAGACGACCAATTTCAGAACGCCGGGGGGTGGTTTTGCGCCTGTGCTGATTGTCTGAGGCAGTGGGCTTGACTTAGGTCGCCGCTCCAACGGCACATCCGGCGCCGAACACCAAGACGAAATCACCGGACGTTGACTCAGATCAACGACGGCATGGCGTTTTTGTTGTTGAGTCTGGCCAGAAGTCGGTCTTTTGAGACAATCAGACTTCCAGGCAGAGAAAACGCCGGAGGAACAATATGGTCCACAGCACGCACACTCAGAGCAGCCCCGGTTCCAGTTGGTCCCGCAGCAAGATCGTCCTGATCGCGTTTGAGTTTGCCGAACATGTTCTCGATCCTGTGGCGCTTGCGGTAGAGAACGCGGTCATGGGGTATCGGGATTTTCCTGTTCGAATTTGAGGGGATGCAGGCCTCGATCCGGCGGTCGGCGAGGGCGTCGCGGAACCAGTCCGCGTCATAGCCTCGGTCGGCCAGTAGCGCCTTGGCGGGCGGCATGGCGCTCAGCAGGGCCGCAGCGCCGGTGTAGTCGCTGACCTGGCCTGCGGTGAGTGAAGAGGCTGCGGGGACGACCTTGGCTGTCGCAGACCGCGTCCAGCTTCGAATTTAGGCCGCCCTTGGTGCGTCCGATATGCCGGGGAAGAGCCCCTTTTTGAGCAGGCTGGCCGCGGTCCGATGCGCCTTCAGGTGCCCTCGCCAGTGGTTCTCGGACCAATGGCGAACCACTGGCTCGACGTCGATCATCAGTTCCTCCGTCTCGCCGCCACCACGCGTGAGTTCCACGAAGATGCGCCCGAACACGCCCAGTTCGCTCCAGCGGATGAAGCGGTTGTAGATTGTCTTGTGCGGCCCGTAGCTTGGTGGCACGTCACGCCACCTGAGCCCGTTGCGGATCACGAAGATGATGCCGCTGATCACCCGGCGGTCATCCACGCGCGGTATCCCGTGGGACAAGGGAAAGTACTGCGAAATCCGCGCCATCTGGCCTTCGGAAAGCAGGATCATATCGGTCATCGCGGCACCTCCTCGGTGCCACTAACGAATCAATGACTTGCCGATCCCACAAGCGATTTAATGCGTCCAGAGCCTAGGATTGTTGAGATAGTGAGCAAGGAAACAATGGTGCCTGCACTCACGACTAAGCCCGTCCTCGCGGTTACAGGGCCAAAGGTAAAGAAGACCAGTGGCGAAATCAAAATCAATGCCAGTAACCATAGGGAAAACTTGTCGTCCGACTTAGCCCAGACTGTGCTGATTGTATTTACTCCAACCGCTACAGCTAGTGCGAGCCCAATGTAGAGCCACGTAAGCGCCCCCCCGATCAAACAACACTGCTGTAGAATAGTAGCGAGTGCGAGCCGCTTTTAAAGCCATTTTAGCGTGGCTGCCGGTCAGCACAGTAGGCAGAGCTCATGAATTGACACACGGACCACAGAAAGCTGAAGCTTCTGCAGGAGTGGGTAGGGAGTCCGCGTGTCTCATGGTGACGAGCAAGGAACGAACTTTCGTCGGGTCCGTTTGTCAGCGACCGACCAGGTTGCCGACCCTAGGGTCAGCAGCGCTCCGATCACCGGCTCCACATCGGGGGCTTGGACATAGCCCTTTGAGAAGCGCGGTGCCCGCGACGGTCAGGATTTGCCGGATGAGGGCGAGGATTGCAGGTTTCAGCATGGTGTTCTCCTGTTCAGATTTCATTGGTGGTGGTGAGGAACTTGCCCGGCTTCATGGTGGGCAGGCGCTGGTTGAGAGGCGGATAGATCGCGGGCCAGCGCGCACCGAGCAGGCGGGACTGTGCGATGCGCGCGATGGTGACGGCGTCGGACTGGTTGCCGCCGAGGACGAAGAACTGGGTGTCGTCCTGCCCCACGGCAAAACCAACGTGGCCGCCGGAGCCACGTGCAAACACCAGCACCGCGCCGACGGCCGGTCGGGTCTCCTATCCCAACAGCAGCCAGTTGCGGGCTCAGTACGGGTCCAGGCCCAGCGCGCCGAGCAAAGGCTCATCGGGAAATCCTACGCCCATGCAGGTTTCGACAAAGTCGCCGCACCAGGGGTACTTTGACGGATCGCCCAGCGAGCGGCCGTCACGCTTCAACCAATCCATCCACCTGCGGTCGCGGGCCTCATGGCGTCCGATTGCAAACCTGGCTTCGGTGATCCAGGGGGCCTACCGGGGCGACAAGTGCCGGGCCGCGCCTGCACTTTTCTGCGGGCTTTGCCGGGTTGTTGGCTCCCTCTATTCTGAACCGGTAAAATTCGCGGTTGACAGAATCGTTGCTTTGGAAACTCTATGTGTACCAATTGCAGAATGGTTCGCGCTATGGCCTCGTCGCGACGTCGCAACATGATCAATGATAGTGCCAATCTCGTTCAGGCGCGGTTGTTGGGCATGATTGAGCGTGGCGGACTGCCCGCAGATGCGAGACTTCCGACAGAGCGTGATTTGAGCGAAAAGCTGGGTGTTGGAAGAAGGACTGTGCGTCTTGCGTTGGAAACGTTAATGGCCGAAGGACTGATTTGGCGCCAGCAGGGTAAAGGCACGTTTGCTGGCCAGCCTCCAGACAAGACGCAGGTGCTGGCAGCGGAGATTGTTGGCGAGACAAACTTTGCTGAAATTATGGCTGCCAGGATTTGTATCGAACCTTCGCTGGCCGCAATGGCGGCTCAACACGTTAAGCCTGCCGACATTGCGCGGATGCGCGACCTGGCCAGCCGCACCCTTCAAGCCAAAGACTCAGATTCGATCGAGCTATGGGACGGCAGCCTCCACCGGCTTATCGCGCGATTAGCGCACAACAAACCGCTCTACACCGCATTTTCTATGATTGATGAGATCAGGGGAAATGCTCGGTGGCGTGGCTTAAGGACGAAAGCCAGGTCACTGGAAACCCTGATGGTCAGCGATGCAGAGCACCTAGCAATCATAGATCAAATCGAGGCGGGGAACGCCGATGGAGCCGAAGAAGCGATGCGATCTCATTTGACATCGCTCGCTAACAATCTCAACCGCATTCTCGATACATAACGTGGAGGCTTTCTTGAGGCAGGAAGACATCACTTTGGAGACAATCGCTGCCGCCGAGCAGATGATGGGCGTTGTCTATACCGTGCAAGAGCGGCAGCAGATGCTGGATAATCTTGAAGGACAGATCACATCGACTGTGCAGCGGCGGGCAGTTTCTATTGCCAATTCTGTTCCGATGGCAATGAAGTTCGACCCGCGCTTGCCGGGGTTTTTAATGCCGCATCAAACAGATCTGCTGAGCCTGTCAGTCGAAACAGCACCGCTGCCCGATCAAGATGAGGACATTGCGTTTGCACCGGTGACAATGCTTGCAGCCTGGATAAAAAGCGGGGCCCTG
>JAYSYZ010000322.1:0-17196 GCA_043727195.1 Paracoccaceae bacterium | reverse complement strand
GGCTGTGAAGCTGGGCGTACAGGCCGCCTTTCGCCAGAAGCGCGTCATGGGTGCCTTCCTCGGCAACGCGGCCCCTGTCGAGGACGATGATCTTGTGGGCGTCGCGCACTGTTGACAGGCGGTGGGCGATGACCAGCGTGGTGCGCCCGGCCTGCGCGCGCGCCAAAGCGGCAGAAACGGCGGCCTCGGTTCTGGTATCAAGCGCTGAGGTCGCCTCGTCCAGCAGCAGCACCGGCGCGTCGGCCAAAAGCGCGCGGGCGATGGCAATGCGCTGGCGCTGGCCGCCGGACAGCGACGATCCGCGCGGGCCTGCGGGGGTGTCGAGGCCCGCAGGCAGGCTGGCCACAAAGCCTGCGACATCTGCGTCGTCAAGCGCGCGGGCAAGGCGGTCTGCATCCATCCCGTCGCGCCCGAGGATCAGGTTTTCGCGCAAGGATTCGTCGAACAGGGCGGCATCCTGCGAGACCGAGGCCAGCAGGCTGCGTTGGTCGGCAAGGCTCATCCCCGCAACGTCTGCGCCGCCGATCAGGATGCGGCCCGACTGCGGTTCGGCAAGGGCCGAGATCAGCTGGAACACGGTGCTTTTGCCCGCGCCCGAAGCGCCAACCAGTGCCGTGACCTGCCCCGCCTCGGCAACAAAGCTGAGGCCGTCCAGCACCGGGCGGTCGGGGTAGGTGAAATTGACGTTCTCGAACCGGATTTCGGGCGCGCCCGGGGCGGGCAGGGCGATGCTGGCGGCGGGGCGGGTGCTGATCGTCCGGGTGTCGAACAGGGCATAGATCCGCTGCAGGCTGGCGGCGGCGACCTGCCACAGCCCGGCCAGATCGCCCAGACGGCGGATCGGCTGGAAGGTCAAGGCCATCGCGGTGAAGAAGGCCATGAATTCGCCGGTGGTGCGGTCGCCCTCTGCCACCTCGCGCCCGCCGAGCATCAGGACGGCAAAGAACCCAAGCCCGGTGACCACATCGACCAGCCCCGGCATGGTGGCGCGGCCGAGGGTGGATTTCACTTCGGCCCGGACGATGCGGGCGACGATTTCGGCAAAGCGGCGGGATTGGTACGCCTCCATCCGGTTCAGCTTGACCGCCTGGATGCCATGGAAAATCTCGTCCAGCCGGGTGGCGCGCAGGCCCGATTGTTCACGCATGAGCATGGTCTTGCGCCGGATGTAGCGCTGCAGGCCAAGGGCCGGGATCAGCAGAAGCGGCGTTCCGACAAGGGCGGCTGCGGTCCATCCGGGGTCGATCGACAGGGCCACGATGAACAGGCCGATCAACGCGACGAAATCGCGACCGACCCCGGCGATGACCAGCGTCGCCGCACCTTGCGCTGCCAGCGTGTCGCCCTGAACGCGTTCGATCAGGGTGCCGGGCGGGTTGATCTGAAAGAAGCTGCCGTCCAGCGTCAGGATGTGGCGCAACAGGTCCGTCTGCATCGCGCCCGCGCTGGTCTGATTGATCCGCGCCAGCAGCCAGCGCCCGGTGATCGACGTTGCCGCCCGGATCAGGAACAGGGCCAGGATGGCAGAGCCGACCCAGACCAGCGCCGAGGTGCCGCCCGCCGCGAAGACGCGGTCGAACAGGGGTTCGATCATGTAACTGAGCAGGCCGAGGGTGGAGCCTTCGATCATCATCAAAAGCAGCGCCAGCAGCATCAGGCCAGCATTGGGCCGCAGATAACCCCGCCAGAAGCGGCCGAACAGATCTGACGACGTATAGGCGCGGGTCGGCGGCAAGGTGGAGGGGCCTTTCTGGCGGTGGAAGGGCGGGTTTACCGGGAAAGCCGCGACGTCTCAAGCGGGCGTCTGATTGACGACGCTGGCGGGGCGGCATAGCCATGGCGGGCAATTGATGGAGAGACGCATGAGCCTTGCGCACGGCCGCCCCTACCTGGCCATTCCCGGCCCCTCGACCATGCCCGACCGGGTGCTGCAGGCAATGCACCGGCCGTCGCCCAACATCTATGAGGGCGGGCTGATCGACCTGGTGGAGAGCCTGTGGCCCGACCTGCGGATGGTCGCGGGGACGACGGGGCATGTGGCGATGTATATCGGCAATGGTCACGCGGCGTGGGAGGCGGCGAATGCCAACCTGTTCAGCCGGGGCGACAAGGCGCTGGTGCTGGCGGTGGGGCAGTTCGGGCAATCCTGGGCGAATTCGGCCCGGGCGATGGGGGTCGATGTCGAGGTGCTGGATTTCGGCAAGTCGGTTGCACCCGACATGGGCCGGGTGGAGGCGGCGCTCAGGGCGGACGCGGGGCACCGGATCAAGGCGGTGCTGACCACGCATGTCGATACCGCAAGTTCGGTGAAGACGGATATCACGGCCTTGCGGGCGGCGCTGGATGCGGCGGGGCACCCGGCACTGCTGGCCGTGGATTGCATCGCGTCTTTGGGGTGCGATGAATACCGGATGGATGACTGGGGCGTCGATGTGACCGTGGCGGCCAGCCAGAAGGGGCTGATGACGCCGCCCGGCATGGCGTTCGTGTGGTTCTCTGACGCGGCGCGGCGGCGCTGCACGGGGGGCGATCTGGCGACGCCCTACTGGGCCTGGGGGCCACGGGCAGACGCGGCGGAGTTCTGGCAGATCTGGGACGGCACCGCGCCGACGCATCATCTTTACGGGCTGCGCGCGGCGCTGGACATGATCCGCGAGGAAGGGTTGGCGCAGGTCTGGCACCGGCACCGGGTGCTGGCGGGGGCAGTCTGGGCGGCGTTTGATGCCTGGGGGGCGGGCAATCCGGCCATCGCGATGAACGTCACCGATCCGGCCGCGCGGGGCTGGTCCGTAACAGCGGCCCGCATGGGTGCACCGCATGCCACGCGGCTGCGCGAGTGGACGGAACAGAAGGCCGGGGTTACGCTGGGCATCGGGCTTGGCATGGCCGCGTCCGACGATCCCGCCTATCACGGCTTCCTGCGGGTGGCGCATATGGGGCACGTGAATGCCCATATGACGCTGGGCGCGCTGGCGGTGATGGAGGCGGGGATGGCGGCGCTGGATATTCCGCACGGGCAAGGCGCTTTGGCTGCGGCGGCAAAAGTGGTCGCGGAAGGGGCGTGATGAGGCGTCGCGGTTCTGTCCGATGCCACCAAGCCGCGCCGATTGGACAGTGCCGGTGTCCGTGGCGGCAGGCCCGTGCAATGCGTACCGATAAATCGGCTCAAGTGGCCAGACCTGGCCGGTCATCTTCAAGATAGATGCGGATGATGTCGTCAAAGCTCGATTCTGCGCTGAAGCCAAGAGCGCGGGCTTGCGTGGCCTCAAACGCTTCGGCCCAGGGTTCCACGATGGCGGCGATCGCCGGGTCGGGGTTGCGGGCGATCAGATCGACGGCGGATTGGCCTGCGGTCCGGCGCAGCGCCTCGATCATTTCGGCGACGCTGGCGGAAAGGCCGGGCATGGTGAGGGCGCGGCTGGGGCCGAGCGCTGCGGTGTCAAGCATGGCCGCGCGCAGGAAAAAGCCGGTCGCGGCACGGGGGCTGGCAAACCAGTGGCGCAGCGTGTCGCGGACGGGCAGGGTGGCGGGCAGGCCGTTCAACGGTTCGCGCAGGATCGAGGAATAAAACCCCGAGGCGGCGCGGTTCGGGGTGCCGGGGCGTATGCAGATGGTGGGCAGTCGGATGGCGATGCCGTCCAGGATGCCGCGGCGGGAATAGTCTGACAACAGCAGTTCGGTCATCGCCTTTTGCGCGCCATAGCTGGTGCGCGGTGTCAGGTGGAATTCGTCCGGGATCACCTTGGGGAAGGGCGCACCGAACACGGCAAGCGACGAGGCGAACACCAGTCTTGGGTGATAATCCGGGATTGCCGCAATGGCGTCGAACAGCGCGCGCGAGGCGTCAAGGTTGGTGGCATACCCTTTGGCAAGATCAGCCTCCGCCTCGCCCGAGACGACGGCGGCGAGGTGAAAGATCAGGTCGGGGCGGCCCGTCAGCAAGCGGGCAGGTGCGGTGGGGTCGGTCAGGTTCACGGCAATGCTGGCGGCTTGCCCCACCGAGGGCGGCGCGATCACGTCGGCAAGGGTAAGCCGGGTGTGCGGCAGGCCACCCGCCGTGATTGCGGCAGTGAGCTTGCTGCCAAGCATCCCGGCGGCACCAAGGATCAGAATGTGCATGAAAGGCTCCTTCGCTCAGGGGAGTGGATCATGGATCGGTCGCCGGGCCAAGGCCGGTGGTGTGGGTCATTTCCCGCCCCGCGCGGTCTGCCGAACTGCCCGGTTTTCGGGCCTGTGCGGCGACGAAGGCCAGATGTGCGAGCGTCGCCCCTTTCGGGCCGCGAAAAGCGAGGCTATGTTGCACCAAGGGTAACAATTCTGGCGCAGCCGATGTCTTGCCGTTCCAGCCGCAGACCCGTCGTCGGGATCATCGGCAACAGCTATCTGATCAATGACCGCTATCCGGTGCATTCCGGCGGCACGATGAATTCGGCGGCGGTCGCCGAAGTGGCGGGTTGCCTGCCGCTGATCATACCCTCCGACCCGCGTTATGTCAGCGTGGCAGAGCTATTGGATCTGTGCGACGGGTTCCTGCTGACCGGGGGCCGCCCGAATGTGCACCCCGAGGAATACGGCGAGCCGGAGACGCCCGCGCATGGCGCGTTCGACCGGGGCCGTGATGCCGTGACACTGCCGCTGATCCGCGCCTGCGTCGAGCGGGGTCAGCCCTTTCTTGGCATCTGCCGGGGATTTCAGGAGGTGAACGTGGCGCTGGGCGGCACGCTTTACCCCGAGATCCGCGATCTGCCGGGGCGGTTGAACCACCGCATGCCGCCGGAAGGTACCCTGGAGGAACAGTTCGCCCTGCGCCACCCGGTCTGTTTCAGCGAGGGCGGCGTGTTTCACCGGCTGTTGGGCGCGCAAGAGGTGATGACAAACACCCTGCACGGTCAGGGAATCGCCCGCGCCGGTGCGGGGATCGTGATCGACGGTCATGCCCCCGACGGCACGCCCGAGGCGGTCTATGTGCAGGATGCGCCGGGGTTTACCCTGTCGGTGCAGTGGCACCCTGAGTGGAACGCGGCGGGCGATCCGGTGTCGAGGCCGCTGTTTCAGGCCTTCGGGGCCGCGGTGGCGGAATGGGCAGCGCGCGGCGCGGGCGAGCCGGTGGTGCGAAAGCTGGCGTAAGGGTCGGCCTGTTCTTTACCCCGCGCGACGCGCAATTGCAGCCACGCGGCGATGCCGGTGCAGGCGACCTGACAAGCCGGGGGGCGTCCACCCCAACGCTTACAACAAGCCGATCTGCCAGGCGTCATCTAGGTTTGCCGGATCGGGACGACCCCTTGCACGAACACCCGCGACGGCGATCCGTGGAACATCGTCCACGTTCATCCGTCCCAGACTGGTCGCCGGTAGTGACCATCGGCGCCGAAATCTTCCGGCATGGCGGTGAAGTTCGGCTGAAGGCTGGCGTGCGGGCACCCGGATCAATGGTATGGTATGCCGCTCTTTACGCCAGGTTCGAATCGGCATACATGAAGTATAGTATACTTTACCTCATCACCCATCGACCGGATCAAACCATGTCCCACGAAGAGCGCAATGTCCTGACCGAGATACTCGCCAATGCGATCATCATCGGCTTGTTCCTGTGGTTTCTGGTGGCGGGTCACGCAGCGGGGCGGTTCGACGGGCCGGACGGCGTTCAGGTCTGGGCCGTGCTGGTGCTCAAGTTGATGGGAGTAAGCATCGTCATCGGGATCGTGCTGGTCATTGTCATCGCGATCGTCTTCCGGTTGGTTACGGGGGAGAAGCCGGACCTGGCCCGCGACGAGCGTGACCGGGCGATTTCCGGCATCCGCTGGACGGTGCAGGGGATCGTCATGGCCACAGGGATAGTCGGGGCCGTCGGCGCACTTGCGCTTGGGCACGAGATCATCACGGCGATGAACCTCATCCTGGCCTTCTGGGCCCTTGGCGATACGGCAGGCAATCTGGCCAAGCTTCATGTCTATCGCCGGGGTCTCTAGGTGGCGCGGGTCGAGAACACCATCCGCCGCCTGAGGTTCGACGCAGGCGAGATGACGCAAAAAGACCTTGCCGCGCATGTGGGCGTGACGCGGCAAACGATCCTTGCAATCGAGAACGGGAAATACGCGCCCACGCTGGAGCTTGCGTTCCGCATCGCGCGCCATTTCGGCGTCGGTGTCGAGGACGTGTTCACCTATCACGACGATTGATCGTCTAAACGAAAGAGATCTGCCATGATCCGCTATTTTTCGCGGCCGATGCCGCTTGTCCTGTTGTTGGCTTTCGCGACCGCGATCCCGATCGTTATGGCAGGCTTCAGGGTGGTGCAAATCCCCGCAGGGCTGTTGCCCGAAGACAGCCTGCGCCTCGGTGTTGCACCGGCGTCGATGTGGCTGCATGCCCTTGCCGGCATCCTGTTCGGCGTGCTTGGT
Source organism: Paracoccaceae bacterium (assembly GCA_043727195.1). Taxonomy (GTDB): domain Bacteria; phylum Pseudomonadota; class Alphaproteobacteria; order Rhodobacterales; family Rhodobacteraceae; genus JAUYQR01. The sequence goes on along the minus strand of JAYSYZ010000322.1, from coordinate 10,795 downwards.
CCGCTGCAATTCGCCCGCGCGCTGCGGTCCCGCTTCGGAGCGCTGCATCGGCTGTCGGGGCGGGTCTTCGTGCTGGCAGGACTGGTGCTGGCGCTGTCAGGGCTGAGCCTGCTGTTGCGGTTGGACAGCGCCACCACCCCGCTTCTGGATATCGCGCGCGCTGTCTTCAGTGTGACCCTGATCGGGGCACTTGCGCTGGGCGTCCGGGCCGCGCAGGCCCGTAACATGGCCACTCACAGCGCGTGGATGATCCGCGCCTATGCCATCGGCATCGGCGGGCCCACGGTCTCGGTGGTGATGTTTCCGATCTACCTGGTGACCGGTGCACCGGTCACGGGACTGGCGTCAGATCTGGTCTTTGTCGGCTGGTGGCTGGCCATGATCGTGGTTGCCGAGAGTGTCATTGTCCTGAATCAACAAGAGAAAACATCCCTATGAACGTTGCGATCGGCCGCCCATACGGCCCCGCCCGTGTCGCTGTCGAGGCGGTAGCTGACCCGGTGCCCGGCCCCGCGAAGGGGCTGGTCGCGGTCGAGGCCACAGGCCTGACCACGGGCGATGTCCGGATTCGCGGTGCGCGCGCGCCCGGCGGCATGGGGCCGGTAATCCGGCTCGTCTTTGGCCAGACTGGCCCGCGCCGGGCAGTGCCGGGGCGCAATCCTGGCGCGGATGTGGCGCTGAACGACCATAGCGAACCCATGCCAGGTCCGTTCGGCGTGGTCCCAATGTCCCCGCCGTCCTGCCCGACGCGGCCCCGCGCCTTTGTCTGATGTGCAACGAGTCCTGCACCGCGACTCGGCCCTGTCCTTGCGGGGGTTGGCAGTCAAGATCGGGGCCAGCCCGAATTATATCTCGCAGACCCTGAACGACCATCTTGGCGTCAGCTTCTTCGACTTCGTCAACGGCTTCCGCGTCGATGAGGCCGAGGCGCTGCTGCGAGAAACCGACCGCAGCGTGACCAACATCGCTTTTGATGTCGGCTTCAACTCGCAGTTGACCTTCAACGCAAGCATCGGGGCCTGGCGCCGACGGATATGCGGCGCCGCTGACCGCCGATCTGTCCGCGCCAACGGCTGCCCGCAGCCGTGCACCGCGACCTTGTCGCCCATGCAGAAGTGCTGGCGCGGGAGACAGGCAAACCTCTCGGCGCACCGGCCAAGCTCATCGTGCCGATGATCGAACGCTTCAGGCCACAATGCGATTTCTGCTGCTTCCCACTTTCTTCCCCAATTTTCTAAGCAAGTCCGTGGAACCCGGCCTCGAAAAGGCAGCTCATGCCTTCCTGGCGCAGATCGTGAAGTCGCAGGTCCTCGATCGCCGTTCTCGAGCGTCACCGGCCCCGCGCCAGCCTCGGACCTGGCACGCCCGAACTGGATCAGCCGCTCCCGGTCGAGTGCCGTGATCTTGATGGCCCCCAACTTGCGCAGCAGCATGTCCAACGTCGCGGCCATCGACCGCTGCGGCGGTTTTCCGACCGCCGCCGTGTCTTGGATGTGCCACCTCAGAAGTTCAATGAACTTCGTCAGCCGCCCGATCCGGGAGATGACCGGCGTTTTGTTGCGGTCCACCGACCGCTGGGCTAAATGGGACCAGCGGAGTGCATCATCGCGGCGCAGGAATGTTTCACTGGCATATCTTGAGAGATAACGTGTGCATTCTGGGCGCAATGAGATTTGGGGGTTTGTCGCGCTTTAGGAGTGTATTGACGGTGCAATCAGGCGACCTGAGTGGTCAGATGATCTTTGCCATCGGACAATCCAAAACCATCCAATTTGCACCTCATGTAATCTCATGGTGAGTGCTTCTGCCGCTGGCCTCGCCACGCTGCTGCAGGCCCATGTCTATCAACGCCGCGATGTCGCTGTTCGCCGTGTCCTGCAGCCATTTCGCCAGACGGAAATCCCATTCTTTCCAATCGTCCTTGATCATGTGATTCGGCAACCACTAATGCTCCTGTTGGGCGAAACCAAGAGCGGATACCTAGTTTATAGCGCATCTGAAATGTAAGATAATTCTTGATCTCGTCCGATGATCTGAGAATTAATGCGCATCTGAAATGCGAGATAATTCTGTGTCGATCCATCTTGTCGGTGAAACCATTGACGCCAAGCAGGCGCATCTTCGGGCGCAGGCAGGCGATCTGATCCCGCTTATCCGAGGCGTCTATGTCGTGCGGGGTGTGGACGTTGACCAGACGGTCATGGCGCATGCCATGCGCATAGCACATTACATCTATCCCAGTGCCTATCTCTCTTCGGCGACCGCCTCTCTTCTGGCACCGACCGAGGATGGGCGGCTCTTCATCAGCGGCAGGCGCAATCAACGCACGCGTCTGCGCGGTCTTGAAATCGTTCAAATTCTGGCGCCTGCGCATCCTTCCACAGCCCAGGCCGTCATCGGCGACGACCTTGGCGAACTCCGCGTGCAAGTGTCCTCGCCGCGGCAGCGTTTTCTCGAAGCCTTCCGGTTGAGAAGCGAACACGCCACTGCGGTCACTGGCGACATGCGCAGACAGATGGCAGTGCGGCTGATCGAGGAGCATGGCTCCCCGACTGCGGCTGCCGATGCGATCTGGACGCTGGCGCGGGAGAACGGCTGGTATCGCGAGGGCGAAGGTGCCGAGCGTTTCCTGATGACCCGGCCGAATACGACAAATCCGCAGGTCAACAAGGCGGTGTTTGACCTGCTCGTGGCCTGGCATGGCGAGCCGTTGGGGCAGTTGTCCCACAATGGCTTTGAATGGCGTTGGAAACCCCAGAAGGGCAGGGGGCCGGTGCTTGTGCGGGAAACGACGCCCGGCAAGCTTCCCGCCTTCGTTGAATCGCTTCTTCCGGAAGGATGGCTCGCGCAGGTCCTTCATGATCGTGACGAACGCGACGCATTGCGGCGCGGGCGTCGGTACATGTCGAACATCACTATCGCCGAAAGTCGCGCCGAACTGGCAGCCTTGTCTGCCGACATCCTCATGACACCTCTGGCGTCATTCGCGGATGCGGGGCGCTTTACCGGCCGCTATGCCGGTTTCGCGCGGCAAGACATCGAGGAAACCTTCGAGCAGAATCTGGCGCGGGTCTTCTCGCGGGCGGAGACGCCGCGCCTGTCCGGCGTCCAGATCAAGGCGCCGATGAGCCTATCGGCGGACGGCACGGTGGTCCCGGCAATCGATCAGCCCTTCACGCATATCCTGAAACCCGCAGGGACGGGCGGGTTTGCCACACTGCCGATCGTCGAGTGGCTCTGTCTGGAACTAGGGCGCATGGCGGGGTTTGATGTGCCAGACGCGGCGCTGGTCGAGATGCCGGAGGGCATGCCGCCCGCACTGCTGGTCGAACGGTTCGACATCAAGTGTGGTCCGGAAGATATGCGCCGCTTTGCGCTCGAAGACTTCTGTTCGATCCTCGATATGCCAGCCGCTGCAAAATATGACGGCACTATTGAGCGCATGGCAAAAGGGCTGCGCCCGCTATCGGCGGACCCCACCACCGATCTCGCCATCTTGTTCCGGCGCGCCATATTTGCCTGGCTCGTCGCCGATGGCGACATGCATCTCAAGAACCTCGCTTTACTGAAGATCGCCGAGCCCGGAGCCAAAACCTTCACCTCGGTGCGCTTTGCGCCGCTTTATGACGCTGTGACCACGCGTGTTTTCCCCGGCCTTGCCAGCGACCGCATGGCGCTGAAGCTGAATGGCAAAGATGATCGCCTTACAAAGGCGGACTTCCTTACCTTGGCAAGGACGATCGGCCTGGCAGGAGGGCATGCCGAGGCCATCTTGACTGACATCGCAACTCGTCTTGCAGCCGGGGCGGCTGCGCTTCATGTGCCGGACATGGTGACCCATTCCCAACTTTCGGAAAATGCGCAGGACAGCGTGGTTGCGATCGTGATCGAGCGATCGGTGCGGTTTACGACCTAGGGCGTGACCCTTTCGCAGGAATGGAAGGAACCACTGTGGGACAACTTCGTCACGGGAGCGCCGCGACCACGCACGCCGTCAGAGCAGCAATACAGCGATCGCAAGCTTCGCTCGCGCAGTTTAGCCGTGAGTTGGGCATCAACCCCAAGACGGTAGCGAAGTGGCGCAAGCGCGCGACGGTCGAGGATATGAAGGCCGGGCCGCCGGAACCGCGGTTCACCGTGCTGACCGAAGCCTAGGAAGCCATGATCGTGGCATTCGCAGCCACACGCTTCTGCCACTCGACGACCGCCTCTATGCCCTGCAGCCCTCAGTGCCGCACCTTACGCGGTCAGCGCTTCACCGGTGTCTGCGTGCGAAGTTCCATGGGAGGTGGCTTGCCCATTCTGAACCCCTATAGCGGGTCGAGCCAGAGAATCAAACCGGCCAAACTTGGCAATCCTGAATCAACATCGCGGCGACTTGCTCTGGTTCCCAGCGGATGAAGAAATCGGCAGCTTAATCTCGGACGGTGCCTGCGAAATCCGCAAGAGCCATGACTTCATCGCCGACCGCGGTGACGCCGCTAACGTTCCGTCGCGCAATAAGTGGAGCCGCGACCGTCAGGCCTTTTGTGTAACGGAACCGACTATCCCCTTATTTTCTGCTGTGAAAACTGCCCTGCACGATGCGGTCGATCACCATGGCGCACAGCAAAATCGCCAGACCCGCCAGCAAACCCTGCCCCTTGGCGGCATATTGCAGCGATTGCAGCACCACCGACCCCAACCCTTGCGCGCCGATCAGGCTGGCGATGACCACCATCGACAGACACATCAGGATGGTCTGATTGATCCCGGCAAGGATAGACGCTTTGGCGAGCGGCAATTCCACGCCGCGCAACACCTGCCATTCGGTGGCACCATAGGCGCGCGCCGCCTCTTTCACCTCGTCGGACACGCCGTTCAGGCCCAGCGTGGTCAGCCTGATCACCGGCGGCATGCCAAAGATCAATGTGGCGATGATGCCGGGCGGCTTGCCCGTGCCAAAGAACGCGATGACCGGGATCAGATAGACAAAGGCCGGCATGGTCTGCATGAAATCCAGCACCGGTTGCGCTGCGGCGTAGGCCCGTTTTGAGCGGGCAAACCAGATGCCCAGCGGGATGCCGAACAAAATGCACAGGATTGACGCCGCCCCCAGCAGCGCCACGGTCAGCATAGACAGTTCCCAAAAGCCGAACAGGCCAAGATATGCCAATGCGGCGGCGGTAAAGATAGCCACGCGCGGGCCGGCCAACTGCCAACCCAGCGTGCAGATCACCAGCATCACCACCGGCCAGGGGGTGCCGACTAACACCATCTCGAACGCCTCGACCAACAGGCGGATAGCATTGCGAGTACCGTCGAACACCCCGCGCCCGGCGTCATAGGTGGCGATGAACCCGGCATCAAGCCAAGCCTCGACTGCTGCGAACAGCGCTTTGTCCGCCGGAAATGTGGTCAGCCATGCGGGCGGGGCGGCAGCGACAACAGCGTAAAGCGTGATGCCGTAAATCGTCATGATCGGACCAGCGGTTACCGCCAACCGCAATGCGGGCGCACCATGCGGCAGGTGTTGGTTGCCACGCCATGCAGAAAAACGGCGCTCATAGAAAAAGTTGGCGCATAGCCCGGTTGCCAGCCGGACCAGCAGCAGCAGACCGACACCGCCCCAGATGCGCGCGCCGGCCCCCTTGGCGCTTTGTGCCGCCGCTGCCCCAGCGGCATCAACCGCTTTTTGCAAATTATCCGCCAGTTTGGTGGCTGTTGCCGCTCCCGCGCTGTTACCCGCCGCCAAAGCCTCGGTCGCGTCCGCCCGGCGGCTGGCGATGGTGGCCTGCAGTTGTGCCACCCGGGCGTTCGCCGCGCCGTCAGTGTTGCCCCAGACGCCCGACGTAATCTGCGTCAGCGCCAAAAGGTCCAGAAAGCACAACAGCAGGAACAGAAACGACAGCCCGCGCATCCCGGCCCACAGCGGACCAAACAGCGCGGCGGCCGGGTTAAAGCTGACCACCGGGCCGCGGCCTGCCTGCAGCCTGTCAAAGGTTCGGGCATAATAGTCGGCATTCGGCCCGGCAAAGCGCGCAATCAAATCGGTTCCGGTCATCATCGCCCCTCACGGATTGCCAACAGCAGCCGGTCTTTGGTGACAGCACCCAAAACCGTGCCGCCATCGTCGATCACCACCGGCAGGTCGGTACCTGCCGCAAGTCCGATCAGCGCATCAAGATTTGCCGTTGGGGTGGCACGCGGCGCCGAGGTTGCATCAAAGGCGCGGGCGGTCTGCACCGAAGCCAGCGGCTCCATAATGGTGCGGGCGGTGATCAGGCCCAGCTTTGAGATGTTTTGCACGAACGCCCGCACATAGTCATCGGCGGGCTTGGTCACGATGTCTTCGGGCGTGCCGGTTTGCACGATGCGCCCGTCTTTCATGATCGCGATACGGCTACCAACGCGGATCGCCTCATCCAGATCATGGGTGATGAACAGGGTGGTCTTGCCCAAACGTTGCGACAGCGCCAGAAACTGATCCTGCAACTGGCGACGGATCAGCGGGTCCAGCGCCGAAAACGGCTCGTCCATCAGCAAGATTGCGGGGTCTGCGGCCAGCGCCCGCGCCAGCCCGACGCGCTGCTGCATACCGCCCGACAATTCCTTTGGCAGCCGGTCGGCGTAGCCTTGCAGGCCAACAAGTGCCAGCTTTTCGGCAGCAACCCGCCACCGCGTCGCCTTGGGCGTGCCGCGCAGTTCCAGCGGATAGGCGACATTATCCTCAACCGACCGGTGAGGCAGAAGTGCCATGTGCTGAAACACCATACCGATCCGTTCGGCCCTCAGTTCCCTCAACGCCTTGGGTGACAGCGCACGCACGTCCTGCCCCAAAACCCGGATGTCCCCTGCCGAAGGCTCGATCAGCCGGTTGACATGGCGCAGCAAGGTGGATTTGCCACTGCCCGACAGGCCCATGATGCAAAAAATCTCGCCCGGCATGACCGAAATTGACGCATCGGCAATGCCGACGACGCATTTGTGCCGCGCGAGGATTTCGGCCTTGGACGCTCCGGCCTTGGCATCGGCCAATGCCACTTTTTCGGCGGAGCCAAAGATCTTCCAGACGCCAGACATCTCGATGACAGGGTCAGCCATGCCCACCTTCCCGCATATTCAAATAGCATCAGGCATGGCAGCACACCGCCATGCCCAAAGGTAAAACTCCCGTAGACTTCTACTTCAACCACGCAGTAACACGGTCAGGGTTTGCCGCGATCCACTCTGCGGCCACTTGTGCTGCATCCTTGCCATCCACCACTACCGAGAATGAAAACGCCCCAAGGTCATCCGACGACAGGTCCATGTTGCGCAGCAAGGACGCAACTTGTGGCGCCGCTTCGTTCATGCCGACCGAAAACGCGGGCTGAATATAGGCGGGTGGCCAAGCCATTGCGACGGTTGATTTGGCCAACCAATCCGCATCGGCTTCGGGCAGCACCATCGACCATTTCGCGGCATCATGGGCGGGTTCGGTCAAAAACACCATTTCAGGATGCAAGGTGAACAAATGGTGCGGGGTGTAGCAAAACCCGACCCATGGTTTACCCGCCGTGATCGCCACATCCAACTGGGCATAGGCAATGCTTTCGTCCAGCTCAACTAGATCCACAACCTGATCATAGCCGTAGCCATGCGCCTTGGCCTGTTCCACCGTGGTCGACCCCCAGCCGGTCGCGCCAATAAACACCTCGCCCTTGCCGTTGCCGTCACTGTCCAGCAAGGCCGCCTTTGTGGGGTCGGCCAGATCGCTGATATCAACAAAACCCGCGTCCGCCGCCGCTTTGTTGGCGCAAATTCCCTGAACGGCCGGGGCACCTTTGGCGTTCAATTCCACCTTGGCTGCGTATTGGTCGACCAGACCTTGCTGATTTGGCAGCCAAACCTCGGGATGGATCTGCATCGACCCTTTGTCCATCGCCTCGAATATCACCGGGTTGGTGCCGGTCTGCAATTCGACCGTCAAACCCATATTAGTCTCGACCACGGCCTTGATGACATTGGCGGTGACCGTCACCGACGGCCAGTTCGGCACGCCCACCACCAGATCGGCGGCGAGGGCCGGGCTGGTGATGGCAAGGGTTGTCGCTATGGCCGTTATAAGTTTCGTTTGCATTTTTGGAACCTCCGTTTGTTGGTGTGTTGTTGGTTGATCTTGCCAAAATCGCCTGAACGTTGGGCTGCGTTGGCAAGCAGAGTGTTTGGGCCGGTTTTATCAGGCCTCTGTTTGGGTGAACTTGTCCGCCTCTTCTTTCAGGATCGGCACGCCGAGAGTCATGGAATGGATGCCCATGATCGACGTCAGCTCTATCACCTCCAGGATTTCTGCTTGGGTCGCTCCGGCCCGCAAGGCGTTCTGAATATGGCGGCGCACCCCCGGTGCATGCAGATGGGTGGTTGCGGCGTTGATGGCGATGAAGATCAGCTCTTTATACTTCTGCGCCAGTGGACCATTGCGCTGTGGGATGGCGCGAAAGCCAAGAAATGCCTCCAGATAGTCGGGGTCCATTTCCAAGAGCAGATCCCAGGTCGGATTCCAATCGCCCGTGGCGCGTTGCGCATCGGTGTTGGGATAGGATTTGGCGTGGGTCATCGGATCACCCTCCACGGTGCTTGAAGCTGTCGCGGCGGAACGAGTAAAGCGCTGCCGGATCAACGGCCACGTCGATGACAGCGGGCTTGCCGCATTCCAGCGCCGACTTTAGCGCCTCGGCGACACCTGCCAGACTGTCGGCCCGGAACCCCGCAGCGCCATACAACTCGGCTAGTTTGTCAAACGGCGGGCTGCTGATATCGGCCCCGATATAGCGCCCCCCGAAGAAATCACGCTGATAGGCTTTCTCGGCCCCCCAGCATTTGTTGTTCATCACGATGGTCACGGTGTTGATGCCGCAATCGACGGCGGTGCTAAGTTCCGACACCGTCATGCCAAAGCCGCCGTCGCCCATCAGGCTGATCACCGGGCGGTGGGGCTGGGCGAGTTTGACCCCCAGCCCGCAGGCGAATGAAAAGCCGACCAGACCGAAATCCAGCGGCGTAAACAGGCTTTTCTCCTGCCAGTAGTTCAGCGCATCGGTGGCCTGCAAACACAGCGTGCCCGCATCCATGGTGATCGCCGCGTCTTGGGGCAGCACATCGCGCAGGGTTTTAAACAGACCAGAGGGCTGGATCAAGTCGGTGTCCGTCACCGCATCCGCATCCCGTTTGGCAAGGTAAGCGCTGCGTTCGGTCTTGAAAGCTGCTGTCCAATCGTTCGCCAATTGCCGGTTTTGCAAGACCGTCAACGCGGCGGTCAGTTGCAGCGCCGCCGTTGGCGCATCGGCCCAGATACCGATTTCAACCGGGAAATGGCGGCCAATGGCGGTGGGGTCCAATTCAACCTGAATGATTTTCGCATCCCGGTTGATGTTGTCATAGCTGTAGAAGGTGGCGTTGAAGCCTATCCTTGTGCCAAGCGCCAAAATCACATCCGCCTCGCGCACCAACCGCGATGCCACGATATTGCCGCGCGGCCCCATCTGGCCTGCGTTCAACGGATGACCAAACGGCACGGCATCGCCGTGCCCAGGCGAGGTGACAATGGGGCAGTTCAACGCCTCGGCCAAGGCAAGCGCCTGCGCGTGGCCTTCAGTATTTTTAATCCCACCACCAGCGATGATCACCGGACGGGTGGCCCCGGCCAGAAGGCGTGCCGCCTGATCAATGGCTGATTGCGCGCCTGCGGGAACGGAGTGTGACCGGTAGGTGTGCGGATGTTGCGCCGCAGGATAATCCACCGAGGCCGACAGCACATCGCGCGGCAGGTTCAACTGCACCGGGCCACGGCGCGGCGTCATTGCAGTGCGGAACGCCTCGCGGAACATTTCCGGCACGCGGTCGGCGCTGGTGGCGGTCCATGTTTTTTTGGTGACGGGTTTGAACAGCGACTGCTGGTCAACCTCCTGAAACGCGTCGCGGTAAAGATGTGCTGACGAAATTGCCCCCGCAATTGACACCACCGGCGAAAACGCCGCCGCCGCCTGCGCAAGACCGGTCACCAGATTGGTCGCCCCCGGCCCGTTTTGACCGGCCAAAATCACCCCCGCGCGCCCCGAGGCGCGGGCATAGCCGTCGGCCATATGGGTGCCGGTGCGTTCATCATGCACCCCGATGAAAGTGATGTCTTTCGCGTCATAAAGCGCGTCGAACATCTCCATCGTGGCCGACCCGATCAGGCCGAAAACATGGCTGACCTCTTCGGTCTGCAAGGCCGCCACGGCCGCTTGTCCGCCGGTCATAGTTGTCATAGGGAAGGTCCGTTCTTGCGCGCCAGAAACTGCTGGATGGGTTGGATGAAAAGATCGGGCTGCTCGATCAGCCCCAGATGCTGCAAACCCGGGATAATCACGCTTTCCGCGCCGTCGATTTCGCCTGCGATGGCATGGGCCATGGCGGGGGTGCTGCCGCTGTCATGCTCGCAGGTCATCACAAGGGTAGGGGCGATGATCGGGGGCTGGGGCCGGATCAATTCGACCACGCCCTGCGCCAGAACCTGCCGGTGCCGGGTATAATTCACCGGATCGTTGGCCAGAACCAAGCTGCGGATATTGGCCACAACATCGGGCGCGTGTTGCAGAAACTGCGACGTGAACCAGCGTGCAAGCGTGCTGTCAATATTGGCCGCCGGCCCGCCGTCCCCCGTCTGCGCCGCGCGGTCCTCGACCAGCTTTTGCGCCTCGGGCGTGCGTTCATGCGGTGAATTCAGGATGACCAACCCCGCCACACGGCCCGGATGGTCGATAGCGAAGCGCCGGTTGATCATGCCGCCCAG
>JAYSYZ010000321.1:0-17356 GCA_043727195.1 Paracoccaceae bacterium | reverse complement strand
ATGAGATCGTCTGTCCAGCCGTGCAGGGTGACCGACATCTCGATCTGATCGGGACGGGCGAATTTTTCGAGAAATGCCGTGACAATGCGGCGACGGTGCGAAACCGACTGGGGCGGATGTTCGGCACAATAGGCCTTCATCCGGGCAAGGCCGATTTCCGACATGATCATGATCAGCAATTCGTCATCATCAACCAGGCGGGTTTGTGATGCGTGACCAGACACGGCCTGCAGCACCTCTGGCCAGATCAACGGCGTGTCTTCATCGCACCAGACGGTGATGGGAACCCCAGGATTTTGCGCTAGAATCTGGCGGACGACATCCGACCAGCGCAAGTGCGTAGGGTCGATGTTGCCCAAAACATCCTCGCGCCCCTTGGCGTTGACCTTGTCCTGCAACGCGGGCAGAAAGGTTGCCGGGTTGCGGATCGCGAGGTGAAACTCTGCGTCGATGTCGGGGAAAATCTGGGTAAAGGCCCGGATCCGCTCGCCCGCGAAACCATAGAGTGTGCCCGTCACCGCCCAGGTCGGAAAGCTGAGGAAATTGTCCCAGCTGAGGATCAGCCGTTCGGCAACCGGTTCATCCATGATCAGGTCCAGCAGCATGGCCTGACTGTCGGCAGATGCGGACCTGCCCTTAAGTTGCACCGCAGTGTCGCGGATCAGCTTGCGATAGCGGGTGGGTGCGGGCACGACGATGCCCTGTTCGGCCAGCACGGCGCGGTTTTTCAAAAGGCAACGGACCAACCGGTCTTCGTCGGTGCAGTGGGCGCCCAGATGGTAGACGATGCGCATGCAGCCCTGATATTGTTGCATTTGTCGTGCCACGCTGGGCCATCAGCGTGACTATACGAGGTTTTCTGGACAGTTAAACCGCTTTGATGTAGTCAGCAGTCGCATGGTTGACCAAAATACTCAAGTACCGCGAAGGCTGGCATGGCCGGTTTTCAACCTGTGGACGCTGGGCGCGGCGGCGATCGCGGCACTGGTGCTGGCGCCGGTGGTTTCGATCCTGTGGATCGCTTTTCATCCCACGGAAAATATCTGGCCACATCTGATGGCAACGGTGCTGCCGCGCTATCTGGCGAGCACGCTGGTGCTGATGACGGGGGTGGCGGTACTGACGGCGGCGGCGGGCACGGGGGCGGCCTGGCTGGTGACGATGTACCGGTTTCCCGGGCAGCGCTGGCTGACCCATGCGCTGTTGTTCCCGCTGGCGATACCGGCCTACGTCGGCGCCTATGCGCTGGTCGATTTTCTGGATTATGCGGGACCATTGCAGATGGCATTGCGCGCCGGTTTCGGCTGGCAGTCGGCGCGGGACTACTGGTTTCCAGAGACGCGGTCGACCTGGGCTGCGGTGGTGGTGTTGTCGTCGGCGCTATATCCCTACGTCTATTTGCTGGCGCGCGCGGCGTTTCGGGAACAATCCGGTTGCACTTATGAAGTGGCGCGCGCGCTGGGCGTCGGGCCGTGGGAGTTGTTCCGCCGGATCGGGTTGCCGCTTGCGCGGCCGGCGATCGCCGCAGGCGTGGCGCTGGCGCTGATGGAGACGGTGGCAGATTACGGCACGGTCACACATTTCGGGGTGCAGACGTTGACCACGGGGATTTTTTCGACATGGCTTAACGGTGGCAATGCCGGGGGGGCGGCGCAAATCGCGGGCGTGATCTTGATGCTTGTGCTGCTGCTGGTGGCATTGGAACGGGTGGGCCGCCGCAACGCGCGCTTTCACCAGTTGGGGCAATCGTCGCGGCCAATTGCGCCGCAGCGCCTGCCGCCGCTGCAGGGTTGGCTGGCCTTTGGTCTATGCGCGCTGCCCTTTGTGGCGGGGTTCGTCCTGCCGGTGGCAGTGATGCTGGTGCGCGCACTGGCCAAGCCGGAGTTCTGGCTGTCGCCCGAACTGGGGCGGGCGCTTGTCAATACCCTGGTGGTCGGCGGGCTGGCCGCCGTGGCCACGGTTAGCGCGGCGCTGTTTCTGGTCTATGCGCTGCGTGTGGTGGGGCGCGGGGTGGCGCGCTGGGTGCTGCCGGTGACGCTGATCGGTTATGCCGCGCCGGGTGCGGTGCTGGCGCTGGGCCTGCTGATCCCGCTGGCGGCACTGGACCATCGGTTGGCTGACGTGATCGAGGCGCTGACCGGCCGAGACCCGGGTCTGCTGATCACCGGCACCGCCTTTGCGCTGGGGCTGGCCTATCTGGTGCGGTTCTTTGGCATTGCGCAGGGTGCCCTGGACGCAGCTTTCGGCCGGGTGTCGCCGTCGTTGCCGATGGCCGCGCGGTCGCTGGGGCGGACGGCGGGGGGGGCGCTGAGCGCGGTCTACCTGCCGTTGATGCGCGGGTCTGTCGCGACGGCGCTGCTGGTTGTGTTCGTGGATTGCGTCAAGGAATTGCCGGCAACGCTGCTGCTGCGCCCGTTCAACTACAACACCTTGTCAACGAGGGTGTTCGAACTAGCCAGTCTGGAGCGGCTGAGCGAAGCCGCCCCCGCCGCACTTCTTGTGATGGCGGTGGGGCTGGCGGCGGTTGCGGTGCTGGCCCGGACCAGCCGGGACTGAGGACTTGCGCTGCCGGTTCCGGACGGCTATCTCGGTAATCGTGCCTCTATAGCTCAGCTGGTAGAGCACCTGATTTGTAATCAGGGGGTCGCGGGTTCAAGTCCTGCTGGGGGCACCACCTTGCCAGATATTAATACTGTTTTTTAAGTGGTTAGAATCTCACTTTCGCCATGACCCACCCATTATCCACCCAAACGAAACTACCCTGCACGATGGCGACCATTTTGGGCTTTGTGGGCGAGTGCGCATCCAATATAGGGGGTGGAAGGTGTCATGAAGAAATCGGTATCGGTTCAGAAAAAGGCAACCGCACGGATCAAAATTAACCGGCCGCCCGAAAATGCCGGATGGCGTTTCTTCGATGATCTGAACGGACCGGCGAATTTCGTCCTTGAGCCAAACGTGTAGCTAACCAGAGGTTGCCTGCAGGGCCCGCCGCAGTCTTCCCGCTGCATGTCACACTGATGTACATGCTGATGTTCGCGATGATCGCTACGGATGACGACTTATCAAACAATACAGACATGCTTTACATGGCCATGCTGAAGGCCGCTTTCATGCCGCTCAAGATGCCGGGCATGTACCCCAACCGGGCTCTCACTGCTGCTGTCAACATTGCGTTTCTTCTGCCTGGCTCAGTTGGCTGGCTGGCGTTTCGCGGGCAATGGGGGGCCGGCAGCCAGCAAATCCTGCGCGCCTTGATCCGCAGCGGCATCGAGGCCGGACATCGGGCCGAAATCACCAGATGCGAACCCTGCCCGCCGAGTGGTGGCGCAGGCGACAGCGAGGGAAACGCGCCTATGGCAAATAAAGACCACGCGTCCACGGGACACGGCGATAGGCCGGCGATGGGCCACAGGACCAAATCCGCCGATCATGCAGCTTTGGAACATAAGCTGGATGCCAGCACCGGGAGCGGCAGCCATGCAGGCCATGGCGATATGGTCGCCGACTACCAGCGTCGATTCTGGGCCTCGCTGGTTCTCACGCTTCCCGTCCTGATCCTGTCGCCGATGGTCCGAGATTTTGCAGGGCAGGGGATGGCACCCCTGTTTGTCGGCGAAGAATGGGTCGCGCTTGCCCTGTCCTCGGCGATCTACTTCTGGGGCGGCTGGCCCTTTCTGACAGGCGCGATTCCCGAGGTCCGCAGTGGCTGTCCGGGCATGATGACGTTGGTCGCGCTGGCGATCTCGACGGCCTATTTCTACTCGGCCGCCGTCACGCTCGGCCTGCCGGGGGGCGAGCCGTTCTACTGGGAACTGGCCACGCTCGTGACCATCATGCTCCTCGGGCACTGGCTGGAAATGCGCTCGGTTCTCGGCGCGTCGCGGGCGCTGGAGGAGCTAGTGCGCCTGCTGCCCGATACCGCGCTGCGGGTGAAAGCCGATGGCGGCACCGAGGACGTGCCGGTGGCGGCGCTGGTCGCGGGCGACCGCGTGGTGATCCGCCCCGGCGCGAAGGTGCCGGTCGACGGCACGATCACCGAGGGCACCTCGTCGTTCAACGAGGCGATGCTGACCGGCGAGTCGAAGCCCGTCACCCGCACCGCAGGCGAGACCGTGATTGGGGGCGCGGTCAACGGTGAGGGCGCGGTCACCATCGAGGTCAAGGCGACGGGCGACGCCACTTATCTGGCGCAGGTCATCGCCATGGTAAAGGCGGCGCAGAACAGCCGGTCGCGCACCCAGGACCTTGCCACCCGCGCGGCGACGCTCCTGACCTGGGTCGCCATCACCGTCGGCCTCGGGTCGTTTGCCTATTGGAACTGGGCGGGCGAAAGCGTCACGTTCGCGCTGGAGCGGATGGTGACGGTGATGGTCATCGCCTGCCCCCACGCGCTCGGCCTTGCCGTGCCGCTGGTCGTGGCGGTGTCAACCTCTCTGGCGGCCAAGAACGGCCTGCTGATCCGCGATCGTGCCGCATTCGAACGGGCGCGCGACCTGAACGCGGTCGTGTTCGACAAGACCGGAACCCTGACCGAAGGCCGGTTCGGCGTCAGCGACATTGTCATGCTGGAAGGCAGCGACGAGGCGGCGGCGCTGCGGATGGCAGCCTCGGTCGAAAGCCAGTCGCAGCACCCGATTGCCCAAGGCATCGTCGCGGCAGCGACGGGCAAGGGCATCGCCTTCCCGGCACCGGAGGGATTGCAGAGCATCACCGGCGCGGGCGTAACCGCGCGGGTCGACGGGCAGGAGGTGGCCATCGTCAGCCCCGGCCACCTGCGTCGGCAGAACACCCCCGTCACCGACCCGCGCCTTGCAGCGCTGGAGGAGGCGGGCAAGACGGTCGTCGTGCTGGTGCTTGGCGGCAAGCCGCATGCGCTCTTCGCGCTGGCCGACATCGTCCGAGCGGAATCGCGCGATGTGGTGGCGCGGCTGAAGGCCCGCGGCGTGCGGTCGATCATGATGACGGGCGATGCCGAGGGTGTGGCAAAGTCGGTCGCCGGGGAACTGGGGCTCGACGAATACTTCGCCCAGGTGCTGCCGGACCAGAAGGCGGCCAAGGTGCGGGAGTTGCAGTCGCGCGGGTTGAAGGTCGCCATGGTCGGCGACGGCGTGAACGACGCGCCCGCGCTGGTGGTGGCCGATCTCGGCATCGCCATCGGTGCCGGGACGGATGTGGCGGTGGAATCAGCCGATGTGGTTCTGGTCCGCTCCGACCCGCGCGATGTCGAGGCAATCCTCGGCCTGTCGCGGGCGACCTATGCGAAGATGGTGCAGAACCTGATCTGGGCCACCGGCTACAACGCCTTTGCCATTCCGATGGCGGCGGGGATTACCTTTGGCACCGGATTTTTGATGACGCCGGCAATCGGTGCGGTCTTCATGTCGGCTTCGACCCTCATCGTAGCGATCAACGCCCAACTACTTCGGCGCTATCGCGCAACCTAAGGAGAGAACCATGAGCTATACGATCGACCGCATTTTTCCCGGCGCCGACATGGCAGAAGTCGATGCCCGTACTCGCACAGCGCTGACCGCAAAAGGATTCGGGGTGCTGACCGAGATCGACGCCCAAGAAACGATGAAGAAAAAGCTGGACGTCGACATGCCGGGCTACCGCATCCTCGGGGCCTGCAATCCTGCCATGGCGCATCAGGCCATGGGAATGGAGCCAAAAGTGGGATCCATGTTGCCCTGCAATGTGATCCTGCGCGAAGTGCCGGGCGGGATCGAGGTCAGCGCAATCGATCCCGTGGCTTCTATGGCCGCGATCCCGAACGACGCTTTGAAGCAGGTTGCGGGTCAAGTTCGACAGATGCTTGCCGATGTGGTGGCCAGCATCTGACGGCATGTCATCCCATGCCGTGCAGCCCGTGGAAACTGCCCGTCAGCAGGACCGGCAGGACAACGGGGGCAGCGACGGCAAGGATCAGAACGCGCTCTTGCCATCGCCCGAGCCGCCAGCACAAAAAGACGGTCAGTGTCACCACCAATGCGACCTCGAACATCCCGAAAGCATTGCCGTAATAGCGGGCGTCCCAGTAACTGACCGGACTGCGGAACACCCAGTCCGAGACGGGCCAAAACTGGCGGCGGGCGTCATCGTGGTGGGTCAGAAAGTCCGCAAGTGCATGAATAAGACCGGCACCAGCGAAGGCGCGCAGGATGACGTGTCTGCGCCAGATCGCAAACCCAAGCAGCCCAGCCCAGACAATAAAGCTGTGGTCGACTGCAAAGACCGACTGCCAGTTATCCGAGAAGAAAAGCGTGCTGAAGACCTCGTGCTCCGGCACGGCGGCTACCCGGGTTGACCACATCACCATCGCAAACATCGGCAGGTCCGGGGCAAACCCGCCTGCGAGCGATGCTACCAAGATTTCCGGAACCAGAGGCCTGGCGAAGACGGCAGCCCCGATCAGCATGTGCGACGGCGTGTTCATGGCTTCAGCATACCGGGATCGGCATGGAAGTCTTGTCTTCCGCTGAAGCCTCCTCGGCAACCAGAGGTGTTTGCATGAAGCGATACCGCAGCCCCTGCGGCTTTCCTTGCCGTGCGGCCGCGACTGACGCGCGCGCGGCAAGCTCGGAAGGCGGTCCGGAGATGGGAAGTTCATGCTGAACCAGCCGGAAGGAGGCGGGATACGCGGTCACCAGAGTATCGAGGTCGCGCTCCGGAGCGCGGCAGGAAGTGCTGCGGAGCTTACTGAAATGGGCAATCGGCACAACGTCCTGCGGCCCTTCGGTGGCAAAGAGATCTGGGAAGGGGTCCAACGCCAGGGCGCGCAGACGATAGATCAGCGCCACAATCCCGCGAAAGACGAGTGGGTCATGGCGTCTCACGCTCACAAAACGGTCACGGGTGTTCCGACCGGAACCTGCTCGTAGAGTTGGATCACATGCTCGTTCAGCATCCGGATGCACCCGTTCGACACAGATTGCCCGATGGACCAAGGTTCGGTCGTGCCATGGATGCGGTAGTAGGTATCGCGCCCTTCCCGGTAGAGATAGAGCGCCCTCGCCCCGAGAGGATTGTTGGGCCCGCCAGCGACGCCATCAGCGAATCGGGCGTAGCGGTCGGGATTTCGGCGGATCATGTTGTCCGTCGGTCGCCAGGACGGCCATTCGGCCTTTCGCTCGATGATCGCGGATCCCCTGAATGCGAGTCCTGCCTTGCCGACGCCGACACCGTAGCGGATTGCGCGGTCGGAGTCGAAGACATGGTACAAAAAGAAACTCCGCGGGAACACGAGGATCTGTCCAGGCGCGTGCCGCTCTCGGACGCGAACCTCACGCGGCTGGAACTCATTGGCCAGGACGAACGGCTCTTCGGTATGGGCCCGCAAGACGGTGGGCGAGGACAGTGCAGCAAGTGCGGCTCCGCCAATGAGGGTGCGTCGGGAAATCATGCTTTCTCCTGTGAGGAACGTAAGGAACAGGTTCGCTCAGAAGACGTGTCGCGGGGGAGGGGTGTGGGGGGCAAAGCTGCGGCTTTGGGCCAAGACCGGCGTGATCTTGAATTGCGACGATCCAGAAATCACCGTCTGGCCGAAGAGCAGAGACTGGTCGGCAATGACAAGCTGACATGTCCCGTGCCCTGATCCCTCTTCGCACAGGCTTTCCTGCATCAGGGGAACTGCGTGAAGAGCGTCTGCCTGTGTGCGGTGCGACGATTGTTCAGGGTGCGCCAGTCCGAAATGGGTGGCGAGCAAAAGTAAGCTGCAGCATAGGGTCATGAACGTCCGCATCGGTCGAGCATAGCCTTCCGGACCCCGATGCAGAGTGATCACAACAGAGTGAGCGTCCAAATTCCTTGCGGAACGGGCGAAAACACCACGCATTCACCTGTTTGTGACGCTGCTACGATGCAAAGCCGTTTGACCTTCCCACGTTGGAAGGAAGCAATTCTTTTTAAAAAAAGGAGCAGACCATGCGATTCAGTCGACGCCTTTTCGTGGCCGGGGCTCTTGCCGCGCCCTTTGTAATGGGTAGGGCCGCCCTCGCTACCGAGGACAATCAGGGCCCGGTTCGCAACAACATCTCGGCTTTCCGAACCCACCAGTGGCAGGATCACTTTGACGCTCTTGGGGTCGGGATCATCATCTCGGACACGACGGCCAAAGTCCTTCAGCATTGGACGGGCGATGGCCAAATGTATCTCTATCCGACATCTGTCCCGCTGTCGGACGAGCTGACCCGCCGGGGATACACCGAGGTCGTCGAGAAGAAGGTAAACCCGAGCTGGGCTCCGACGCCGTCGATGCGGGAACGCAATCCCGAATGGCCCGCCTTCGTGCCGGGTGGAGATCCGAGCAACCCGCTCGGTACCCGCGCCCTTTATCTCGCGTGGCAGTATTATCGTATCCATGGTACGCACGACACGCGCAGGATCGGTCGTCGTTCGTCCAACGGCTGCATCGGGCTCTACAACGAACATATCCAAGAGGTCTTTGACCGCACGCCGGTCGGGACGCAAGTCAAGCTGATCTGACGAGATGAAATCGCCATCGACCCCACGCAACCCTCGCCAAGACCTGCTTTCCCGTGGGTTGCTGCGGTATGTGTCGAGGTGGCTCCTGTCGACGGTTATGGCGCTTTGTCTGGTCTTTGGACAGGCGGCATCTGCGGGGCCTGTAGAAGTTCATCATCCCCACCCGTCGATCGCGTTGGCGGATTTCGGGCAGGAGACTGCGCCCGCGCCTGCATGCCATCCAGGCATCGCATGCACTGCTTTTGTTTTGCCGGAGGGGCCGGTCACGGCACTGACTTTATCCAACGTGATTGTTCTTCGACCTGACGTGACGCAATCGCAACGCCGCATCGGCGGCCCATCCGTCACCCTGCCGCCCCCCCGATCCCTGACCTGACAGTCAGGCCGGACGAGCGTCAGAAAGCGCGATAGGGCTGTCGGCAGCTTTTTGACAGCTCGGTTCCTTTCCAGCCTGACACCAGACATTTGCGCAAGCCGCGCGACCCGCCGGAATGGCGGAACGCGTGATCGACAAACAACAAGAAACCAAGGGCAGTCAGGCAGATGAAACCACAATTGACGGGCGCTTTGGCGCTTGCCGCTTCCGCAGTCGCGGCAATGGCGCTGGCACATAACGGGGCGACGGGTGTCGTTCTCGAACGAATGAAAGGGATGACGGCGTTGCGGGATACGGTGGCAGAGCTGGCGCCGATGATGCAGGGCACGGTCCCGTACGACCCCTTCATCGTCTCAGAAGGCGCCAGTGTCATTGCCGGCCATGCGGGCGAGACCATGCTGTCGTTGTTCCCGAAAGACAGTCTTGAAGGAGTGACCTATGCCAGGCCGGAAATCTGGTCCGAGTGGCAAGACTTCGCGGCACTTGCCGAGGAGCTGAAGACCTATGCGGACGCGCTTGCCGTTGCGGCACCGAACGGTCTGGAAACGGCGCTGCCGCTTGCCGGCGACGTGGCCGGGATGGATCACTCCGCCATGACAATGGCCGCCGAACCAGAAGCAGACCCGGGCTTCTCGGTGGCGGAGTTGATGGGTTACGGCGACAATGCCCCGGAGATCCAGGTGGTGCGCGGGACGTCGGACCCTGCGACGTTGGCATTCGACCTCACTGCGTTGGCGGCCGACGACCTTTTCACCCGGATCAGCGGCACCTGCTCCTCTTGCCACGCGAAATTCCGTGCGGGCAGGAACTGACGATGCGGGGTCTGATCCGCCTCTCTGTCATGTTCCCGGCTCTGGCTGCGGGCATTGGTGCCGGGGTTATGGCGCTCTGGCCCATAGGCGCCCCGGAGCCCGCCGCATTTCCGCCGGGTGATGCGGAACGCGGCGCCTATCTTGCCCGCGCAAGCGGCTGCGTGTCTTGCCACACCAACGCGGCCGCCCAGGGCCCCGCGTTGGCCGGGGGGGGGCCGCTGGATACGCCCTTCGGCACTTTCGTGCCGCCGAACATCACCCCGCACGCCACCGCCGGGATCGGCGACTGGACCATTCAGGATTTCGCCAAGGCTGTTCGCCAGGGGGTTTCACCGGAGGGTGACCCGTACTACCCGGTATTCACCTACTCGTTCTACTCAGGCTTCACCGAGCAGGACATTGCCGATTTGTGGGAGGCGTTCCGCACCGTCCCCCCCGTCGCGGAAGCGGCCCCGGCGCACGACGTGGGGCTTCCGTTCAACTTCCGCTCCGGGTTGAAGCTCTGGCGCGCTGCCTACCTTGACACACCGAAGACCGATGCGCTCATGGGCGCGTCATCGCCCTGGAACCGCGGTCGCTTGCTGGTCGAGGGGGCGGCGCATTGTGCGGCTTGCCATACGGGCCGCACACTTGTTGGTGGTTTGGACGAAGCGGCCCGGTTTGCCGGAAACAACAGCCTTCCCGGCGGCAGCAAGGCGCCCTCGATCTTGACGGCCGATCTGATCGGACGGGGGTGGACAGTCGCGAATTTGGCCTATGCGCTTCAGTCGGGATTGCTGCCCAACGGGGATGCTTTCGGCGGCAGCATGGCCGAGGTCGTGGCCGAGGGCACCTCCTACATGACCGACGACGACCGCGCCGCCATCGCAACCTACCTGCTCGACCCCGAAGGCACGGACACAATCCCGCAGCCCATACCCCCCGCGATCGACACACCGATGGCGGGCATGGATCATTCGCAGAAGGATATGACAAATGAAAACTAAAGCAGTGGCCGTCGCCGTCGCCGTTGGGGTATTCGTGTTCGTTGGCGCATTCGTATGGGCGGCGCTCCGACCACCGGCGGGAGAACAGACCTCTGCGGCGACCGGCGCGCCAACGGCATCGGTTTCCGAGATACTTTCGGACGGTCGTCTCGACGTCCAGATATTTGCTCTTGGAGACCTCGATGTTCGACTCCAGATCCAGTTCATGCCCGACGCTGATGTGGTCGAGAAGGCCGCAATGCGCCCGGACGTCAACTTCGCGATGGTCGAGATGCACATGGACGGGCTCGATCCACCGCTTAAGCTGGTCGAGTCCGGCATTTGGCGGGCCAACCTCAAATTGCCGATGGCCGGTCGCTGGGTGGTCAATGTCGGCTTCGGCGAAGATTTCGCGGAGATCGAATTCGATGCCAAGTAATGCGACGAGAATTCACGCAACGAACGACGACGCCCTGCGCAGGGGGCTTCGCGGCACCGCCGTCGGCCTGGCGCTGTTTGTGGTCCTGGGCACTGTGGCAGCAGTCTGGGCGAACCCTTTGTTTGTCCGCATGGCCCCGGTCGGACCATGGGAGTTTGGGGCGACGGTCCTGACGGCGTTGCTCGCCGGAGTGACGGCCGCCCTATGGGTCCCCCGATGCGGACTGCGCACATCGGGTACGGGCGGCTTTGCGAGCTTCCTCGGGATCGCCTGTCCGACCTGCAACAAGGTGCTGATGCTGATCTTCGGCGGTCCGGCCCTGCTCGCATCGTTCGACCCGGTCCGGCCTTTGCTCGCGGCAGGCGGGGTCGTCGTCATGGGCCTCGCCGCCCTGCGGACATGGCGCGCCTTCCGCGATGACAGGCCAACCCCTGCGGCGGCGGTTGATACTGAAATATCGGTGCCAAGAGGACCGCAATGACAACAACACTTGGTTCGTGGGCGCCCCGACAGCTTGTCCGCAAGACGCTGTTCCGCCACATGCTCGTGGCGTTGCTGGCAATTGGGCTTGTGCTGGGCTTTGCTGCGGTTCGTGCGCAATGGAGCCCGATGCACCGCTGGAATCGCGCGTTCGGGGATGCGTCTGGCCGAAGCGGTCGGCTTCAACGGCGCGCCCTCATTTGTCGCCGGCAACGAGTTGATACCCGGCTTCGTCGAAACGGCTCAGCTGGCCAAAGGGTGTCTGCCGCGAGGGCCGCAGAATGATCTCCCTTTTGAAGTGCCATCTTTCGGCCCGTCTTCGACCCTGCTTCGCCGTCTCGCAAAGCGTCCTGACCACGTTCAGGAGTTCCGTCCTGGTGGCCGCGTTGTGGCTGGTGATGTCAGAGATCGCTTCGGCGCATTCGTTCACGGCCGCACTACTGGTCGTCAGCGAAGACCGTAAAACGGACCTTGCAGAAGCTGTCCGCGGTTTCCTGCTGGCGGCGGACGAGCGGGATGGGCATCCGAACGAAACCTCTGACGGGCATCTGGGCGGAGTTGATGTGCAAGTTCTTCCGCTTCCGCGAGATGCAGCACGTCTGGTCGAGGGCCTGATCGGCACACCCGGCGAGCCCGCTGATGTGGTGGTGGTCCTTGGTCCCGAGCCAGCAGCCAGCGCGGCTGCGCGGGCGTATCAGTCGGACAGCATTGTCTTGTTGCAAGATGTCCTGCCAACGGGATGGGACGGCGACGCTGGGATGGACAGTTTCATGGCGCGTTATCGGCTCGCCTATGGCACTGCGCCCGGGGTGATGGCGGCTACGGCCTATCACGCTGCGCGACGCCTGGATGACGCGATCAGACCGCTGGACGGCGTAAGCCCCCGGGCCGCGCTGGAAGAGGCGTGGTTGTCAACCGAGTCCGGTCTGCCTTGATAATTTCGCGGAATCCGGCGACCACCATCGGCTACAGCTTATGGCGGTGCTCCGCTATCCCGAAGAGAGGTCGGGCTGCCAGATAGCTGGTGCACGGCTGGCTGTGGCCGAGACCAACGGGAAGACCTTCGTTGGCTTCGCACTCGCTGGATCCGC
Source organism: Paracoccaceae bacterium (assembly GCA_043727195.1). GTDB lineage: Bacteria > Pseudomonadota > Alphaproteobacteria > Rhodobacterales > Rhodobacteraceae > JAUYQR01. The sequence continues at coordinate 4,706 of JAYSYZ010000321.1, read as the reverse complement.
GGTGAGAATGGTGCGACGCGTCATGCTCATCAGGTGCACCTCGTGCTCATGGCACGCGGCCGCAACGGCCTCATTCGGTGGCCGGATCGGTTCGGCTCCGGCAGCTGCCAAATTTAGCGCTGCCATAAAGGCGGCGAGAGGCCTTGTCATCAGTTGATTGTCCCGCGTTTTCGCAGGGGTTCTGCTCGCCGGACGCAGTTTCCAGTGAATTCGGCGATTAGCGGTGGCGCAGGCAAGAAGGACCAATGCCGGGCACGGACACCAAACTGTTAAGTGACGGCAACAACCCATCCTGATACCTTTCAAATTATGGTTTCGACCTTTAGCATGCGTGTCCTGATCCTTGCCGCTTACGTTTTGGCGGCCGTCTTGCCAGCGCTTGCCTTGGGTGAAGGGCGTGAGCAGACTCAGGTCGACCATGCGCAGATGATGGCGATGGTGGGCCATCTTGCACATACGCCGGCGACCGTCGGTTCTGACAACGATGCGCAACGGCTGCTGTGTCAACAGCATTGCCTTTTCGCCGCTGCGGCCTTGCCCGCACCGAACCGTGGCACCGACGTGGTGGCGAGTGGCATCGATGTGGAACTCGGCATCGACTTTCTGGTCGCTTCGCTGGCCATTCCGCCCCCGGGGCGCCCTCCCAAGTTCGCGGTGATCTGACCCTGCGGTTCCGGCCTGAGCCGGGGATCGCTCGTCCCAATCACCTAGCGATTCAGGAGAACTCGCATGCTATCCCTTTCTCGTCGCGGCTTTTTGGCCGCTTCCGCGGCCACGGCCGTATCACTGTCCCTGCCTGCCCCTGCGCGGGCCCAATCCGCTCGGATGTCCTTGACGGCCACAACCCGGACGCTCGACATCAAAGGCCGGGCCGCAACCGTCTGGGGGCTCATGGACGGCACTGGCCGCTCCGGGCTTGTCCTCGACCCCGGTGAGGCCTTTGCGGTCGATCTGAAGAACACGCTGGCCGAGCCGACCATCATTCACTGGCACGGACAGATCCCGCCCAATGCGCAGGATGGTGTTCCTGACCTGCCGATGCCAATGCTGCAGCCCGGCGAATCCCGGGCCTACGACTTTGTGGCGCGACCTGGCACCCACTGGATGCATGCCCACATCCCGGCGCATGAGATGATGCTCCTCGCCGCTCCGCTGATCGTGCGGCGGCCCGAGGATGCTACGGCAGATCGTCAGGAGGTGACGCTGTTCCTGCATGACTTCTCGTTCAAGTCGCCCGCCGAGGTGCTGGCCGAGATTTCCGGCGGCGCATCGACGGCGGGGATGGATCATGGCCAGACGGGGCAAGCCGACGCGGGCGCGATGGACATGGGCGCCATGGGGCAGGGCGACATGATGTCGATGCCGGGCATGGCAATGGACCTCAACGACTACAACTTCGATGCCTATCTCGCCAACGACCGGACGCTTGACGACCCGGACGTCGTGCAGGTGGACAAGGGCGGTCGGGTTCTGGTCCGTGTGATCAACGCGGCCGCTGCGACCGTGTTCTGGATCGATACGGGTGCGCTTACCGGACGGCTGGTTGCGGTGGACGGCGAGCCGGTGCAGCCCCTGCCTGGCAGTCGCTTTGGTGTCGCAATGGGCCAGCGGCTCGACATCGAACTCGATTTGCCGGGGGAGGGTGGGGCGTTTCCGGTTCTCGCCCTGCGCGAGGGTGCCAGGGAGAGGACGGGTCTGATCCTCGCCACGCCGGGAGCGACAGTGACAAAGGTCGCAGACATGTCGGAGGCCGACCATCCCGCTTTCAGCGGCGATCTTTTGCAGGAGGCTGCCCTGCGCGCAATCACTTCGTTGCCCGAAAGAGTGCCCGCATCGCAGCCGATGCTTATGCTGGGCGGCTCGATGATGCCCTATGTCTGGACAATCAACGGCAAGACCTGGGGTACTCATGTGCCGGTGACGGCGAAGTCCGGCGATCGGGTCGAGATCATGTTTCACAACATGTCGATGATGGCGCATCCGATGCACCTTCATGGTCATGCCTTCCAGGTGGTCGGCGTCGGGATGGACCGGATCGCGGGTGCGGTGCGTGACACAGTGCATGTGCCGCCGATGGGAATGGTCACAGTTGCCGTGGACGCGGGCGAGGCAGCGCGCTGGATGCTGCATTGTCACCACATGGCGCACCTTTCGACCGGCATGATGACCGAGTTTGCGGTTTCAGCCTGACGCGCGCCCGGACCCGCAGCCAGTCTGCGGGTCCGGGCCTTTTTGCGGGGAACACACCATGCGCAACCAGATCTGCCGCCGGGCGGTCCTCGCGGGCCTTGCCATGCCCTGCCTTGCAACGTCGGCGGCGGCACGGCCACCCTTTCGGCTTCGGGACCCGCAGCCGCTGCTTTCACCCCCGATCCTGGATGAGGCAGGGACAACCCGGGTTCTCGATGACTTCGCCGGACGGGTGATCCTTCTGAACATCTGGGCGACGTGGTGCCCGCCCTGTCGGGAAGAGATGCCAATGCTTGACAGACTCGAAAAGCGGATTGGCGGCGCGGATTTCGCGGTGCTGCCCCTGTGCATCGATGACGCTGGGATTGACCGGGGCCGACGGTTCTATGACGAGATCGGTCTGGCCAATCTGCCACTTTATTGGGCCGAGCCACTTCGGGTTCAGCTTGCCCTTGCCTTTGTCGGGTTGCCGACAACGCTTCTTATTGACCGTCAAACTCGTGAGATCGGACGGCTCCAAGGTCCTTTCGCCTGGGACAGCGACGATGCCGTCAAACAGATCATCGGTGTCTTCTGACTAGAATGCAGGGTATCTAGATCACATTCAGGCTGACGGTACGGCGATGCGCTATGGTGTTACAATATGCCTGGACGGTCTTTACAGCGCCGGAACCTATTCGATCCGGCGCAGGGGAAAGTGGCCGAGTTTGCCGCTGCAGCCGGATGAGTCATACTTTGATCAGCGCCGCTGTCACGTACATGAAGGCAATACCCCCAAGGAAGCCACCGAGGACGGCCGGAGAGAACAGGATCGCCTGCCGGTCGCTGTTCTGACGCTGCAGATAGGCCGTAACCTCGACCATCACCTGCAGGATGGCACCGGCACCGACCGCAAGTGCCAGGGCCGACCATTGTGGCGCGTAGGCAAGGCTGCCAACCCAGATGCCCAGCACAGCCGGACCACCCGCCAGCAGCGTCAGCGCGGCAAAGCTCCACAGCGGCGGGTGGATGCGCAGCATCGGAGCGGCGATGCCGATGCCTTCGGTCACGTTGTGAAGTGCGAAGCCGAGGACGAGGAATGTCCCCAACCCCGCCGCACCGGCGGCGAACGCGCCGCCGATGGCCAGCCCCTCGCCGAAGTTGTGCAGCCCGATGCCGAGCGCGATGTAGAAGGCCAGTGCCAGCCCCTCGGGTCGCCCACGCCAGCGCCCGATGGCCATCAAAAGCAGGAAGCTGGCAAGCGCCGATAGCCAGACCATGGCAGCGCCCTGGAACATCACCGCCGCCTGGGCCGCCAGTTCGGTGGCCTCGGCCAGCATGTCCAGCAGCAGAAAGGCCAGCATGCCCACCGTCAGCGCGAGCACGAAGTTCATGCCAGCGGTGCCAAAGCCGCGCATCGCCGGGTAGAACATCAGACCGAGTGCCACCGGCAGCAACCCGACCAGCGCCCCCACCAGCGCCTGCAGGCGGAACTGTCCCACCGTCGCCTGCGGCGTCGGCACCGCGACGGCGATCTCGTGCCCGAACACGGTGCCGGTGTTCGACACCAGCGCCACATGATGCGCCTCGCCCAGAACCCAGGGGTAGGGGATCTGCACCCACACGGCACTGCCGCGCGCAATCGGCCCCGGCGGATTCTGCATGAAGGCCCAGTAGGCGTCATCGACGGCCACTTGCGCGATCTGCATCGCCTCTGACCCGCCTGCCCGCACCAGAATTTGGATGCCAGTCTGGTCGAGAACGGTCCGCTCTACTGTCAGGGATTCGACCGGCGGCGCGCCGTTGTTGAAGCTGCGCAGCGGATCGAGCGAGGCGATCCAGAAGAAAGACCCCAGAATGGCGGCCAGCGGCAGAAGCACCATCAGAAGGCGAATCGCGGCAGGGCGGGCAGGCTGGCTTTGGTCGCTCATGCCTCTGGCCCCCGAACGTCGAACATGCCGACCCAGCCAAGCTCGGTGAACTCGGACTGGTGGGCGTGGAACATGTACATCCCGTCCTCATGGTCGGCAAAGCTGAACTCGAGAATGCCGCACTGCGCCTGGCACTGCATGATCAGATCGACGGTGCGCAGCGTCGGCGTCAGCTGCGTGCCGGTGTCGTAGTAGTCAAAGAAATTTGCGTGCAGGTGGAACGAGTTGATCGGGTCGAACTCGGTCACGTTGACCAGATAGACCCGCACCGGCCGGGTCTTGTCGATGCGGATCGGCACGTTCATGTAGGCTTGGCCGACCGTGTTGCAGGCATAAACCTCGTTGCCGCCGTCAAAGTTGGTGTCGAAGGCGTTCATCACCATTGCCAGCTCCTGCCAGCGGGCATTCGCGGGACTGCCGAACACACGCGAGGCGGCAACGGCCGAAAGCGACGGATCGGACTGACGTGCGGGGTCCGGGTCGATCACGAACAGGCCGTACATTCCTTTGTGCATGTGCCGCTTCAGCGGCAAGGCGTGGCAGTGGTAAAGATGGCAGCCGAATGGCTTGGCATCGAACTCGTAGACGAATTCCTCGCCCGGGCCG
>JAYSYZ010000320.1:0-17411 GCA_043727195.1 Paracoccaceae bacterium | reverse complement strand
TTGACCGCCAGGTCCGCCATGTTAAGCGTGCCGGTCACCGAATAGACGGTGGCCAGCGCGATCAGGAACAAGGACGAGCCGACAAGGTTGAAGGCGATATACTGGATGCCCGCGCGGATGCGTGCCTGGCCGCCACCGTGGATCATCAGACCGTACGAGGCGATCAGCAGCACCTCGAAGAACACGAACAGGTTGAAGGCGTCGCCGGTCAGGAATGCGCCGGCAATCCCCATCAGCAGGAACTGCAGAAGCGGATGAAAATGCGCGCCGCGCCCGTCCCAGCCGGAGCCGATGGCATAGACGATGATCGGCAGGGCAAGGCCGGTCAGTAGCATCAGCATCAGGGCTGACAGCCGGTCGAGGACAAGGATGATGCCGAACGGGGCGGGCCAGTTTCCCAGGAAATACGCCTCGGGCCCGTTGGTGGTCGCAGACCACAACAGGACTGCGGCAATCGCGTTCAGGGCGATGATGCCCGCAACCGAGGCGATGCGCTGCAGCCGCAGATCGCGGCGGAGCGCGATCACCATCAGGGCGGCAAGTAGGGCTGGCAGAACGACGGGGGCGATGATCCAGTGGCTCACTTGTCATCGTCCCCGGTCATGTCGACCTTGTCGTGTCCGGCCTCCAGATACCCGCCGAGTGACATGATCACGATCACCGCCGTCATTCCGAAAGAGATGACGATGGCGGTCAGCACCAATGCCTGCGGCAGCGGATCGGCATAAGCCGCGCCATCCCTGATGATCGGGGGCAGGTTCACGGCCAGACGCCCGGCAGCGAAGATGAAGACGTTGACGGCGTAGCTGAGGAAGGTCAGGCCAAGGATGACCGTAAACGTGCGCAGTCGCAGCATCAGATAGATGCCGACCGCTGTCAGCACCCCTATGGAGCTGGCGACAAGCAGTTCCATCAGCGCGGCCCCCGGCTTGGGTCGATGTCGAAGGCGGTGGGGTTCATGGTTTCCCCCGCCCGCAATGCAAGGCGCGACAGCGAGGCCAACGACAGCATCACCGCGCCCAGAACGCAGAGGAACACGCCCAGATCGAAGATGGCGGCGGTGGCAATCTCGAACGGCTCCAACGGCCAGAGGGTGATGTACTCGTATCCCGAGGTCAGGAACGGCAGGCCCACGGCCCATGCGCCGACGCCCGCCAGTGACGCGACAAGCACCCCCCAGCCGATCAGCACGTGATGGTCATAACGCTGGCGCGCGTGGCTCCAGCGATAGCCGGAGGCCATGAATTGCATCAGGTAGCCGATGGCAAAGACCAGGCCCGCCACAAAGCCGCCGCCGGGCAGGTTGTGGCCGCGCAGATAAATGTAGACGCCGACCAGCATCGCCATCGGCAAGAGAACCCTTGTGCCCACGGCCAGCATCATCGGGTGGCGGTCGCCTGCATCCTTGGGGCCGGGGCCGATCACCTGCAGCCGTCGGTTCACGGCGGGGCTGCGCATCAGCGCCTCGGACAGCGCGAAGATGATCAGGGCGGCAATGCCAAGGACGATGATCTCGCCATAGGTATCATAGCCGCGGAAATCGACGATGATGGTGTTGACCGCGTTGGTGCCACCCGCGCCGGGTTTGGACTGCGCCAGGTGGAAGGCCGAAATCGGGTCGAACGCGGGCTGCCGGGTCATCAGGGCATAGATCAGCGTGCCGATGCCGGTGCCTGCGAGACCCGCAATCGCCGCATCGCGCAGGCGGCGGGAGGTGGTGCTTTCCACGGGCGTGGTTTTCGGCAGGAAGTTCAGCGCCAGCAGCATCAGCAGGATCGTCACCACCTCGACCGCGATCTGGGTGAGCGCAAGGTCAGGGGCGGAAAAGTAGGCGAATGCGATGGCGATGATCAAACCGACGATGCCGGTCAGGATCAGGGCCAGCACGCGATCACGGTGCAGGATAAGCGTGGCAAGGGCGGCCACCATCAGCACGGCCCAGCCGATCATCGGCACAAGGTCGATGGGCAACAGGGCGCGGCTGCCCGCAAGGTGGCTGCCGCCGGTAAACGCCCAGACCCCTGCGGCGGTGATGCCAAGCGTGGCGATGGCGATGGCGCGGGTCAGCGCGCCGTTGTGCAAGGTATCGGTCAGGCCGCGGGCGGCGGTGGCGAGGGGTTCGACCAGACCGTCGAAGATGCGCTTGGCGTCAAGGCGCGGGAACGCGGCCGACAGTGTCAGCAGGCGGGGGTAAAGGCCAAGCAGGACAAGGCCGCCGCCGATGGCGATCAGCGACATCCACAGCGCGGGGGCATCCAGCCCGTGCCAGTGGGTGATCCTTGCGGTGACCACCCCGCCGGTGACGGCCGAGGCGGCGGCATCGACCAGCCAGGCAGCGGCAGCCATCGGCATGACGCCGATGATCACGACGAGAAGGGCAAGCGCCGCAGGCGCGGCCCAAAGGCCGAAGCCGGGGTCCTGCGGGCTTGCCGGATAATCCGGGCGCACCGGGCCAAGAAAGCCCTGCGCAAGCAAGCGAAAGCTGTAGGCGGCGGAGAGAAGCGCGCCGATGGTGGCAAGCGCGCCCATTGCCCAGGGGGCAATCCAGACGGTCTGCGCGGCCTGCTCCAGCATCATCTCCTTCGACAGAAAACCGTTCAGCGGCGGGATGCCGGCCATCGACAGCGATGCCAGCAGGGCGATGCTGAAGGTGACGGGCATCAGGCGGCGCAATCCGCCGAGGCACCGCAGATCACGGGTATGTGCCGCGTGGTCGACGATGCCCGCAACCATGAAAAGTGCGGCCTTGAAAGTGGCGTGATTGACGATGTGGAACACGGCAACAGTGGCAGCGGCCTTGGTGCCGAAACCCAGCAGCATGGTGATCAGCCCAAGGTGGCTGACGGTGGAATAGGCCAGAAGCGCCTTCAGATCATCCCTGAACAGCGCGATCCCGGCGGCCATCACCATGGTGACAAGACCGGTGGTGGCAACGATCCAGAACCATTCCGGCGTGCCCGCCAGCACCGGCCAGAGCCGCGCCATCAGGAATACCCCCGCCTTCACCATGGTGGCCGAATGCAGATAAGCCGACACCGGCGTCGGCGCGGCCATGGCTTGGGGCAGCCAGAAGTGAAACGGGAACTGCGCCGATTTGGTGAAGGCACCCACAAGGATCAGGATCAGCGCGGGCAGGTAAAGGTCGGAAGACTGGATCAGTGCCTTGTTTGCAAGGATCACCGTCAGATCATAGCTGCCGACGATCCCGCCCAGGATCAGCATCCCGGCGATCAGCGCCAGCCCCCCGGCCCCGGTGACGGCCAGGGCCATGCGGGCACCCTGACGGCCTTCGGGCAGATGCCTCCAATAGCCGATCAGCAGGAAGGAGGAGAGGCTGGTCAGTTCCCAGAAGATCAGCAGCAGCAGGATGTTGTCGGACAGCACGATGCCCACCATCGCGCCCTGAAACAGCATGAGGCTGGTAAAGAACTGCCCCATCGGGTCGGTCTTTGCCAGATAGAAGCGGGCATAGAGAATGATCAGAAGGCCCATGCCAAGGATCAGACCGGCGAACATGAGGCCAAGCCCGTCAAGAAAGAAATTCGCATCAAGGCCGAGCGATGGCAGCCAGTCGATGCGGCTGCGGATCACCTCGCCCCGCAGCACGGCGGGGGCTTGCAGGGCCAGAAGCACAAGCGCGATGGCGGTCACAAAACCGGCAGCCAGCGCGCAGGCGTTACGACCGGCGCGGATCATCAGCCCGGGAAGAAGCGCGCCAAGGAAAGGCAGTGCCGCAATCAGGGCGAGTGACATTATGGCGGCTTCCTCGGCGGGCGATGGCGTTCTGTGCGTCAGTTTTGCGTCGCGGCGGGTTGAACGGGATGTGTGAAGTGGGCGTGGTAGTTCATGGGTTCGGGACCGGATATGCAAGACCGGCGACGGGGGGCCGCCTCGAAGGGCATCGAGCCCCCGCGCGGCGGCGTTGCCACGGGCGAGGATGGTCGGGCGTGGCGCGGGTGGCAAGGGCTGGGCGCGCTGCGGCGATAATTTTTGACAAAGCGATCAGCCGGGAGGATCAGGCGGTCAGCCCGCAGACAGTTGGACCTGCGCCTGCGACGGGGGTGTGGATCGCGCAATTCGCCAAACTTGCGGCAGACGCCCCCGCCCGGACCAACGGGGCGCGGGCGGGCGGCCATATATCGTCCGTCAGGCAGCGTCAGACGGCTTCGGCCAGACCCTCGGGCAGCTTGGCGCCCGTCATGAAGGCGACGGCGTCCGACATGCTGTAGTCCTTGGGGTTGATCACGGCCAGCCGCCGACCCAGCCGGTGGATGTGGATGCGGTCTGCCACCTCGAACACATGCGGCATGTTGTGGCTGATCAGGATGATCGGAATGCCGCGTGCGCGCACATCACGGATCAGTTCCAGCACCCGGCGGCTTTCCTTGACCCCCAGGGCCGCCGTCGGTTCATCAAGAATCACCACCTTGGAACCAAAGGCAGCGGCGCGCGCCACGGCCACGCCCTGGCGTTGACCGCCTGACAGGGTTTCCACCGGTTGGCTGATATCCTGAATGGTCATCAGGCCAAGTTCGCTGAGCTTGTCACGGGCGAATTTCTCCATCCGCGCGCGGTCCATCTTGCGGAACACGCTGCCCATGATCCCCGGCATGCGCCATTCGCGCCCGAGGAACATGTTGTCCGCGATCGACAGCGCGGGCGACATCGCCAGATTCTGGTAGACCGTCTCGATGCCCAGCGCGCGGGCGTCTTCGGGGCTGCGAAAATGAACCGGCTTGCCGTCGAGAAGGATTTCGCCGTGGTCGGGGATCACCGCCCCCGACAGCGCCTTGATCATCGTCGACTTGCCCGCGCCGTTGTCGCCGATGACGGCAAGGATCTCGCCCGGCATCAGTTCGAAATCGCAACCGCTCATCGCGACGACAGTGCCGTAGCGCTTCATCAGCCCCTTGCACTGCAGGATGGGTGTAGCGGTCATTGCGAAGCCCTCCGGAGCCATTGGTCAAGTGCGACGGCGATGATGACAAGGCATCCAGCGGCAAATTTCTGCCAGTAGTCATCGACCCCCGCCAGCGACAGGCCGGTGATGAAGACGCCCACGATCATGGCCCCGAGGACGGAGCCGATGATCGACCCGCGCCCGCCGAACAGCGATGTGCCGCCGATCACCACGGCGGTGATCGAGGCAAGGTTGACCGTGTCAAACGCGACGGGCGAGATCGAGCCGACGCGGCCAACCGCGATCCACGCTGCAAAGCCGCAGATCAGGCCCGTAACGGTATAGACGGAAATCAGCGTGCGGTTCACCCGGATACCCGACAGCATGGCGGCATCGGGGTCATCACCGATCGCGTGGACATGGCGGCCCCATGGGGTGTGGTTCAGCACATACCACAGCACGGCGGCCAACAGGATCAGGGTGACCCCGCCATAGCTTATGCTGGCACCACCGACGTTGAAACCCTGACCAAACCACAAGAGCCCCGGTGCATTCGCCTCGATGTCGACGTTGCGGATGGATTCGGATTGCGAATACCACAGCTTCAGCGCCTCAAAGATCGACAGCGTGCCCAGCGTCACGATGAAAGGTGGCAGTCGCATGATGGTGACCAGCACGCCGTTCAACATGCCCATCAGGCCGCCGAAAAACATGCCGATCAGCACCGCCAGCAGCACCGGCAGGCCCGTGACGACCGCAAGGTTGCCCATGATCAGCGAACTGACCACCAGAATGGCGCCAACCGACAGGTCGATGCCCGCCGTCAGGATGACCAGAGTTTGAGCAAGGGCGACAAAGCCGGTGACCGTCACCTGCTTCAGCACGGTGGACAACGCGCCCATGCCCAGAAACCGGGGAGCCACGAGGCCAAAGGCGAGGATCGAAACGATGAGAACCAGCGCGGGAATCATCGTCGGATTGCGACGCAGGAAATTCCGCAGGACGTGGACGAAAGTTTTGTCATCCTTCTCGAAGCTGGCGACGGCGGTATCCGCCTTGGTCAACGTGGCTTCGAAATCCGAAATTGTTTTGGTTGGTGCGTCTTCTGCGCTCATCGCTATGGTATCTCCCCCCTTGAGACATCCGCGGCAAAATCCAAAGCCGGTTTCGCCTGTGAAGAAGGGCGACTTTAAAGCCGCCCTTCCACTAATCAAGTCATTCGCAGGGGCTGATTAGCCCCAGCAGAGCTCGGTGCCCTTGGTGCTGTCGATGGACGGCACGCCCTCGGCGGGCTTGTCGGTCACCAGGTTCACGCCGGTGTTGTAGAACGACAGGCCCTCGGTCACGGTCGGCTTGGTGCCGTCCTTGGCGAAGGCGGCAATCGCCTCGATGCCGAGCGAGGCCATCTTCAGCGGATATTGCTGCGAGGTGGCGCCAATGACGCCTGACTTGACCGAAGCCACGCCCGGGCAGCCGCCATCGACCGAAACGATGATCGCCTGACCTTCCTTGCCGGCGTTCTTCAGCGCCTGATAGGCACCTTCGGCGGCCGGCTCGTTGATCGTGTAGACCACGTTGATGTCGGGGTCCTTGGCCAGCAAGGTTTCCATCGCGCGCAGACCGCCCTCGGGGTTGGCGTCCGAGGTCTCGTGGCCGATCACGCGCGGATCGGTTTCCGAACCCATCACGGTCAGGTCAGGCACTTCGATGCCGAAGCCGACGAGGAAGCCGGTATCGCGCTGCACGTCGACCGAAATGTTGTCCTTGTTGATGTCCAGCATCGCGATCTTGGCGGTGGCGGCACCTTCGCCCATCGTGGCAGCAGCCCACTTGCCGATCAGCAGACCCGCTTCGAAGTTGTCGGTCGCGAAGGTGATATCCTGCGCTTCGGCATCAGCCAGCGGCGTGTCGAGCGCGATCACCAGGATGCCAGCAGCGCGGGCTTCCTTCAGTGCCGGCCCGACGCTGTCGTTCGACGGGGTGATCAGGATACCTTTGGCGCCAGCGGCCATGCAGTTTTCGATGGCGGTGATCTGCGGAGCAGCGTCGCCGTCCTTTTCGCCGGCATAAGCCTGAAAATCCAGACCAGCGGCGGTGGCGGCAGCTTCGGCGCCCTCTTTCATCTTCACGAAGAAAGCGTTGGTGTTGTTCTTGGTGATCAGGCAAGCCAGTTCAGCAGCCGACGCGGTGCCGGCCATCAGTGCCATGGCGCCAGCGCCCAGCAGAATTCTGGTGGTCAATTTCATTGGTATTCCTCCCAAAGTGACGGGCTTGCTGCCCGGTTGTGATTCCGACGCACTCGGCTGAAAGCGTTGCGGCAGAAAGACCATGACCTGATTCCCTGTTGCGCGTCAAGATAATTAAATCACTCTGATTTATTATTGACAGACTGCCACTTTCCTTCGCACTCTGCACCGGATCGCAGGGGGTAGTGGTGAAAAATCTGGTGGAAACCGCGGCGGAGCAACGGCCCCTGGCCGATGCCGGGGCGCAGCGGGGGTCCAACCAATCGGGCATGCGGGCGCATAATGAACGGCTGGTGCTGGGCCTTGTCCGCCAGCACGGGGCGCTGGCGAAATCGGATATCGCCCGGATCACCGGGCTTTCGGCGCAGACGGTTTCGGTGATCATGCGCAGCCTTGAACAGGACGGCCTTTTGCTGCGCGGCGAGCCGGTGCGCGGCCGGATCGGCCAGCCGTCGGTGCCGATGTCGCTGGCGCCGGAAGGGGCGTTCTTCTTTGGGCTCAAGATCGGCCGGCGGTCGGCGGATCTGGCGCTGGTGGATTTTCTGGGCCGGGTGCGCGGGGCACGGCGGCGGGTTTACCGCTATCCCACACCCGGGGCGGTGGTGGCTTTCGTGACCGAAGCCTTGCCCGCCCTGATCGCCATGCTGCCCGCATCGCAGCGTGACCGGATCGGCGGCATGGGCGTGGCGATGCCGTTCCAGTTGTGGAACTGGGTGCACTACATTGGCGCGCCGCAGGCGGAGATGGATGCCTGGCGCGACCGTGACGTGCAGGCCGAACTGGCGGCACTGTCGGGGATGCCGGTCTATGTGCAGAACGACGCGACGGCGGCCTGTGGCGCGGAACTGGTGTTCGGAACCGGGGAACGCCCGACGAATTTTCTGTATTTCTACATCGGGTATTTCATCGGCGGCGGGCTGGTTCTGAACGGTCAACTTTTCACCGGCCGGCTTGGCAATGCCGCTGGCGTTGGCCCGATGCCGGTGCCCGGTCCTGACGGCCGGATGCGGCGGTTGCTCAGCGTGGCGTCGATGGCGGTGCTGGCCGATGCGATGGAGGCGGCTGGCCTGAACTCCGACCAGCTTTGGGAACGCCCCGACCGGTGGAACGTGCGCGAGGATATCCTCGACGCCTGGATGACAAGCGCTGCGGATGGTCTGGCCAGTGCGACGATGAGTGCGGCGGCATTGCTGGAAATGGAAGCGGTGCTGATCGACGGCTGGATGCCCGCCGATATCCGCGCCGAGGTGGTGCGGCGGACCGAGGCCGCGCTGTACCGGCTGGACCTGTCAGGCATCGCGCCGCCGGTGATCCGCGAAGGCACCGTGGGGGCCGAGGCGCGGGCCCTGGGTGCGGCGGCGATCCCCCTGTCGCAGCGCTATCTGATCGACCAGAACGCCGCGTCGCGGGAAGGCTGAGCGCAAGATCCTGCGAAGGTTTTTGCAGATCTCCAGCAGTCATCCTTGCGGCGTCATCGCCTTGCGCTGGCGGGCGCGTTCCAGACCAAGATGCCGCTCGCGCCAGATGATCAGGATACCTGCGAAAACGATCAGCGCCGCACCGCCCAGCATCGTCCAGGTCGGCACTTCGCTGAACACGAAATAGCCGATGCCAAGCGCGAACAGCATCGAGGCATAGTCGAACGGTGCCACCAGCGAGGCATCCGCCTCGCGGTAGCTGGAGGTGAGCAGGATCTGTCCAAGGCCGCCCAGCACCCCCGCGCTGAGCAGCAGGACGGCTTCGGTCGGCGTGGGCCAGACCCATCCGAACGGCAGGGTGATCAGCGACAGGGCCGTCGCGGTGAGGGAAAAGTAGAACACGATGGCGGCGGTCTTTTCGGTATCGACCAGCTTGCGCACGAAAACCTGCGCCAGCGCCGCAAAGACGGCCCCGCCGAGAACCAGCAGGGCACCGAAGGCTTCGCTCACCCCGGCCGCATCGGTCGACACGATGCTAAGGCGCGGGGCCAGAACGATCAGCACGCCGCCCAATCCCAGAACGACCGCTGAGATGCGAAAGATGCGCACCTCCTCGCCCAGAAACATCGCGGCGAAGATGACGGTCAGAAGCGGTGCGGCATAGCTGATGGCCGTCACCTCGGGCAGCGGCAGATAGCCCAGCCCGGCAAAGCCGAGTCCCATCGCCAGCGTCCCGACGATGCCGCGCCAGACATGGCCCATCGGTGCCGCCGCGCGCAGACCGGTGGCCAGTTCGCGCCGCCAGACCAGCCAGGCCACGATCACCGGGATCGCAAACAAGGATCGGAAGAACACCGCCTGTCCCGCCGGCACATGCGCAGACGTGGCCTTGATCAGCGAGGCCATGACGATGAACACCAGCACCGAACCAAGCTTGAAGGCGATACCGCGGAGGGGGCGCATGGGGGTTGGCCTTTCGTCGGACGTCGGTGCAATCATCCGTCGACAGCGGGATCAAGGTTGCTTTCGCCTTGCGCCGCGATGGTTGCGCTTTGCGCTGGCCGCGATGGTATGGTCTGCTACGACGGGAATCCAGACCCGTGCAGCGATTTGACATGACCTCCGATGCCTTTGCCCACCACCCGGATCTGCGCGGCCTGATCACCGATCCGGACCGGTCGGCCTTGCGCGGGTTTGATCCGCAGGCGTTGGCCGCCAGCCGGCCAGAGCTGGCGCTCGAGGCGTTTCTCACCCCGGCGGCGAAACGGGAGGGGTTGCGCCGGGCGGCGCTGGCGGGTTGGCAGGGCGATCTGTGGGTGTTTGGCTACGGCTCTTTGATGTGGGACCCGGCCTTTCGCTTTGCCGAACTGCGCCGGGCGCATGTGGCCGATCACGCCCGCCGCTTCATCCTGAAGGATACTTTCGGCGGGCGCGGCACGGCCGACCAGCCGGGAATGCTGGCGGCGCTGGATGATGGCGCGGGCTGTGACGGGCTGGTGTTCCGGATTGCTGCGGCCGACGTGGCGGATGAGACTGAAATCCTCTGGCGGCGCGAAATGGCGGGGCCGGCTTATCATGCGGCTTTCGTCACCGCTGACACCGCCGCGGGGCAGGTCAGGGCGCTGGCCTTCACCGCCGACCATACGTCTGCGGCGATTGTCGGTGATATCTCGCGCGCCGATCAGGTGCGTTACATCGCGACGGGCGCGGGATTTTTCGGATCAAGCCTGGACTACCTTACGAATATCGCCACGCATTTCGCGGTGCTGGGGATCGACGATGCCGAGGTTGCCAGCCTGATGCGCGAAACGGCGGCCTACCTGGCCGATCATCCGGTGAACGGCATCGCGCCGGACGGATCCCCCAACCGCAACGGAGGTGCAGGATGACCCGCACGCTGGGCGACCGCATTGATCAGGGGCGTGGCGTTGTGCCCGCCGATCTGGTGCTGAAAGGCGGCAGGGTGTTTGACCTGATCACCGGCGATCTGGTGGAAACCGATGTGGCGATCTGCGGCGATACCATCGTGGGGGTGTTCGGCGTGTATTCCGGGCGGCGGGTGCTGGATGTGTCGGGAAAGATACTGGTGCCGGGCTTCATCGACACGCATCTGCATATCGAATCGTCGCTGGTGACACCGCATGAGTTTGACCGTTGCGTCACGCCGCGCGGGGTGACGACGGCGATCTGCGATCCGCACGAGATTGCCAATGTCTGCGGGCTGCCGGGCATTCACTACTTTCTGGAAAGTGCGGCGCAGACGCTGATGGATATCCGGGTGAACCTGTCGTCCTGCGTGCCCTCGACCCATATGGAAACCACCGGCGCACGGCTGGAGGCGGCGGATCTGGTGGCGCTGATGGATCATCCCGGCGTGATCGGGCTGGCGGAGTTCATGAACTATCCCGGTGTGCTGACGAAAGACCCCGGGTGCCTGGCAAAGCTGGAGGCTTTTGCCGGCCGCCACATCGACGGCCACGCGCCCTTGCTGCGGGGGCTGGACCTGAACGGCTATATCTCGGCGGGCATCCGGACGGAGCATGAGGCGACGACCTATGACGAGGGGCTGGAAAAGCTGCGCAAGGGCATGCGGGTGCTGATCCGCGAAGGCTCGGTGTCGAAGGATCTGGTGGCACTGGTCGGGCTGCTGACCGAGCGGTTTGCGCCGTATCTGGCGTTCTGCACGGATGACCGCAATCCGCTGGATATCGGTGAACATGGGCATCTCGACCACATGATCCGCACCGCGATTGCACTGCGTGCGCCGCCGCTGGCGGTATATCGGGCGGCGTCGCTTAGCGCGGCAGAGGCGTTCGGGTTGAAGGACCGGGGCCTGATCGCGCCGGGCAAGCGCGCCGAAATCGCGGTGATCGACAGTCTGGAGGGGTGCCATGCCAGCCTGGTGTTGGCGCGGGGGGTGGTGGCAGACGCGGCGGCCTTTGCGGGCCGGGGGGTGACCGCGCCGGTGGGGCGGGGGTCGGTGAAGGCGCCGGTGGTGCGGGCCGAGGATTTCCGCAGCGGCGGCAACCGGGTGGAGACGCCGGTGATCGGGATCATTCCGGGCAAGATCATCACCGAACATCTGACGTTCGACATTGCCCCGGCGGATGGCGACAAGCAGCCGGATGTCGCGCGGGATCTGGTCAAGATCGCGGTGATCGAGCGGCATGGGGTGAACGGGAACCGGGCGACGGGGTTCGTGAAGGGCTTCGGGCTCAGGCGGGGGGCGATTGCCTCGACGGTGTGCCATGACCACCACAACATCGCGGTGGTGGGGGCGGATTATGCCGACATGGCCATGGCCGCAAACCGCCTGTCCCAGATCGAGGGCGGGTTCGTGGTGGTGCACGGGGGCCGCGTGCTGGCCGAACTGGCGCTGCCGGTGGCGGGGCTGATGAGCCTGTTGTCGTTCGAACAGGTGCGGGAGAAGCTGGTCGCGTTACGTGCGGCGGCGCGCGGGTTGGGGGTGACGCTGGAAGAGCCGTTCCTGCAACTGGCCTTCCTGTGCCTGCCGGTCATTCCGCATCTGAAGATTACGGATATGGGGATGGTGGATGTGGACCGGTTCGAAGTGATGCCGTGAGGGGGTGTACGGTCCTGCGCGCACCCCACAAAGCGCGCCAGAGGGTCGGACAAGCGACTGTCCCATGGACAGTCGCCCGACCCGATTGCGTGGACGCGCAAGCCGGAAGGCAAGGGGGGTGCAGCCATACCGGACGGTTGGAAGTCGGGGTGCGGCTGCCTGGGCGGGCGCGTCTGTCGCGCCTGCCAAGGGGCAGGCAGGCGCGGCCCGATTTGTCGACGGACAAATCGGGCAAAAGACCGAAGGCTCACCCCCCCGCCAGATCCTCAAACAACCGTGCCACGCCCTCCGCGCCCGGATCGTTATGGCCCTTGAGCTTGTCGGCAGCGAGGTAGGTGGCCCTCCCCGCCTTGGCGCGGGTCATCTCGGCGGTGGCGTTGGCGCCGTCGCGGGCCGCTGACGCGGCTTGCGCTACTCCCTGCGGCAGGGCGGCCAATGCGGGGGCGAGGGCGTCGATCATGGTGCGGTGGCCGGGGGCGGCGCCGCCGACCTGCATCACGCGGTCCAGCCCGGCGCTCAAGCTCCCGATCCAGCTTTTGCCGCTGGCGCTCGCGTCGCCTGCGGCGGCAAAGAAGATGGCGAGCAACACGCCGGAAGAACCGCCCATGGTCTGCGACAGTTCCACCCCGATGGCGCGATACAACTGCGTCGGATCGGCCAGCGGCAGGCGGTCAAGCGCTGCCTGCAGCGCCCGGGCCGCCCCCGCGAGGGTGCTTCCGGTATCGCCGTCGCCGGATTTCGCGTCCAGCAGGTTCAGATCGGCCTCGCAGGCGATCAGCGCCTTGCAGCACCGCTCCAGCAGCGCGCGGCGGGCCGGGTGGGCGGAGGGCACGGCCAAGATCGGGGCAAGGCCATCGGGCAGGGGTTTGACGGTAACCGCGCCCAGGGGTGCAAGGCCGGGCCAGGCATGCGGGGCGACGGGCGCGGCGAGCGAGGTCATCTGCGCGTGATCCACCGGCAAGAGCGAGACGGAAAAGCCGTGCATATCCAGCGAAGTCATCAGCGCGGCGGGGCCGATCATCCATTTCACCCGGCCCCCGAGGGGGGAGCGGGCAAGCTCTTCGGCAAGGATGCTCATCTCCAGCGGTGTGGTGCCGCCCAGGTTGTTGAGAAGCACCACATGGTCACCAGGCCCCATGTGCGGCAGCAGCTTGTCAGCGACCATCGCCATCGCCGATTTCGCGCCGGTGAAGGTGACCTGCTCGATCCCGGCCTCGCCATGGATGCCAAGGCCAAGCTCCGCCTTGCCGTCGGCGATGCGGTCTTCCTTGGGGCTGCCGGGGACGGTGCAGGTGTCAAGGCTCATACCGATGGAGACGGCACCCGTGATCACCGCATTGGCAGCGGTGGTGATGGTCTCGAGGTCCGCCCCGGCCTCGGCCATCGCTCCGGCGATCTTGTGAACGAACAGGGTGCCCGCGACGCCACGCGCCTGCGGCAGGTCGGGCAGGGCGATGTCGTCATCGACGATGACCATGGAGACCTTGAGGCCGAAGGCGCGGGCACGCTCGGCCGCGAGGCCGAAGTTCAGCCGGTCGCCGGTGTAGTTCTTCACGATCAGCAGGCAGCCCGGTTTGCCGGTGACCGCCAGTATCCCCGCCAGCACGGCATCGACCGACGGGCTGGCGAAGACGTCGCCGCAGACCGCCGCCGTCAGCATGCCTTGGCCCACGAACCCGGCATGCGAAGGTTCATGGCCCGAGCCGCCGCCCGAGACAAGGGCAACCTTGCCGCGATCCCAATCGGTGCGGACCACGACCTTGATATGTGGATAACCGTCGAGCCGCGCCAGTTTGCCGCCCGAGGTGCGCAACAGGCCGTCGATCGCCTCGGTCACCAGTGCGTCCTTGGAATTCATGAACTGTTTCATCGGGGTGATCCTCAGATACGGTTGCCGCTGGCATCGAACCAGAGCGGGTTTTTGGGCTGGATGGCAAGGCTGTCGCCGGGGCGCAGGGGGGTGTGGGCGTCGGACAGGGTGATCAGGGCGTGCGGGCCAAGGCTCAGATGCAGGCGGGTCTGGTCGCCCAGATGTTCCACCCGGCGGACGGTGGCGGGCTGGCCTTCGCCTTGGGTGATATGCTCGGGGCGCAGGCCGATCTGGGTGGCACCCGCGGGCGCTGGCCCGAAGGCGGTGGCGGGCAAGAGGTTGATCCGCGGCTGGCCAAGGCGCGACGCAACGTAGGCCGAGACGGGGTTTTCATAAATCTCGCGCGGAGAGCCGTATTGCACAAGGCGGCCATGGTCCAGCACGCCGACATGGGTGGCCATGGTCATCGCCTCGATCTGGTCGTGGGTCACGTAAAGGAAGGTTGCGCCCAGTTCGGCGTGGATGCGCTTCAGTTCGATCCGGAGGTCGGCACGCAGTTTCGCATCGAGCGATGAGAGCGGTTCATCCATCAGGTAGATGCGCGGCTGACGCACTAGCGCGCGGCCGATGGACACGCGCTGCATCTCGCCGCCCGAGAGGTTGGTGGCCTTGTTGTCCAGCTTGTGGGCGATGCGCAGAACCTCTGCAACCTTCTGCACCTCGGCCGCGATCTGATCCTCCGGCATCGCGATGATCGGCGAGCGGAGCGGGAAGGCGAGGTTGTCGCGCACGCTGAGGTGGGGGTAGAGCGAGTATTGCTGGAACACCATCGCCACATCGCGTTGGGCCGGGGTGTCGCCCGAGACGGACGCGCCATCGATGGCAATGTCACCCGTGTCCGGGCGGTCAAGGCCGGCAATCAGCCGCAGGGTGGTGGTCTTGCCCGCACCCGTCGGGCCAAGAAGCACGACGAACGCGCCATCGGGGATGGTCATCGTCACGTCGATCAGCGCCCTGGTGGCGCCGTAGGATTTCGTCAGACCGGACAGCGTGACCTCAGCCATGATAAACCCCCGCATTGGCAGCGGTGCGCAAGGCCTGACCTGTGGTTTGGTCAAAAATCGAAAGCGTGCGGGCATTCAGCGCCAGGCCCACGATATCGCCGACCCGGGCCACCGCCGCCGCCGAAGTGCGGGCCTTGATCTGGCCGTGCGGCGTGGACAAGGTGACGATCTGGGTGGTTCCGAGGTATTCTGTCGCCTCCACCCTGCCGCGGTAAGACCCGGCATCCGTCAGCGCCACATGTTCGGGGCGCACGCCGAGAACAAGCTTGCCCTGCGCCGCTTCTTGCACCTGCGGCAGCGCCATGTCGGTATCGCCCAGTCGCACCGAGGTGGCCCCGGCGGCAACCATGCCGTCAAACCGCAGAAAGTTCATCGACGGGCTGCCGATGAAATCTGCAACAAACAAGGTGGCGGGGTGGTCGTAGATGTCCTGCGGGGTGCCGAACTGTTCGACGACGCCGTGGTTCATCACCACGATCTTGTCGCCCATCTGCATCGCCTCCAGCTGGTCATGGGTGACGTACACGGTGGTGGCCTTCATTCGGTCATGCAGGGCGCGCAGTTCTTCCGACATGTGCTCGCGGAACTCGGCATCCAGCGCGCCGAGGGGTTCGTCCATCATGAAGGCCTTTGGGTTGCGCACGATGGCGCGGCCCAGTGCCACACGCTGACGGTCGCCACCCGACAGGCCGCCAACCGGTTTGTTCAGGATATCCTCGATGCCCAGGATGCGGGCCACTTCGGCAACCTTGGCGATGACCTGCGCCTTTGGCATGCCCTGGCTGACCAGCGGATAGCTTATGTTTTTGCGGACGTTCATATGCGGGTACAGCGCGAACATCTGGAACACCATCGCGATGTCGCGCTGCGACGCGGGGCGCTGCGAGACATCCTCGCCATCGATCAGAATTTCGCCCGAGGTGGGCAATTCCAGCCCGGCAATCATCCGCAACGTGGTGGTCTTGCCACAGCCGGACGGGCCAAGCAGCATGAAAAACTCGCCGTCCCGGACGGTGAAGGACGACCCCTTCACCGCCGTGAACGTACCGAATTCCTTGCGCAGGTTGCGGATGACGATCTCGGCCATGATTATTCCGGGAAATGGCTGGTGATGATGAACATCACGGTGCCGGTCAGGGTGACGATGAAGCTGTAGGTGAACAGCCACAGCGCGAAGGGCTGCATCAGCATCACGACGCCAAGGCCGATCAGGATGGTGGCCAGATTTTCCCACGGGCCACGGCGCAAGCGGAAAAGGCCGGTGAAGAAGGCGGTCATTCCGGTGCCCCTTTGGTGCTCAGGCGACGGGACAGCGCCGCGCGGATCTGGGAATCCAGCCGGAAGACCAGATCCGCCGCTGGTTCGAGCGTGCTGATCGCGCCCACCCCCGTTCCCGCATAGAGAACGGCAGAGGTCAGGTCGCCCGTTGCGCCTGACATTGGCGGGGTGTCGCTGTAGCGCGGGAATTCCTCGTGGCCGCGCCGAAACACGATATCTCCCTCTCCTGGGCGGTGCGGCGGCTGCGGGCAGCCCGCGGCCTCCCACGTATTGAGGGTATCGTTGCGCAGGACCCGGTGCATTGCAAAATGCCAGCTGATGTCGAAGCAGTTGGTGAGCACGGTATCGCCGCTCCGGGCCGCAACCAGGGCGGCCTTGTAGGCATCGTGCGACGCGGACTCATGGGTGGCCAAAAAACGGGTGCCCATGACCGCACCGGACGCCCCTTTGGCGATGGCGCCGGCCGCGCCTTTGCCCGTCGAAATGCCGCCGGCGGCCATCACCGGCACCGCGCCCGCTTCGGCTAGAACTGCGGGCAAGAGGTCGGCTGCAGGGGTCGTGCTTTGCACATGCCCGCCCGCCTCGACGCTTTGGGCGATCAGGAAGTCCGCGCCGGCATCGAGGGCGCGGCGCGCGCCCGCTCTGCTGCCGACCTGGATGCCGACGACTGCCCCGGAGCGGTGCGCCCGCGCCACCCTTTCGGCGTCGATGCCGAAAGACATCGTCACGATCGGAAGGCCTGCATCGAGGGCGGCCTCGAACCCTTCGCAGGGAAAGTGCAGGACGAAGTTTCCGTAGAACCGCTTCCCTATTCCTGCGGCCCGCATCAATTGGACGGTGGCCTCGGCCTCGGCTGCGTCCGACCATGTGAGCGCAACCCCGCCAAGACCGCCTGCCTTTGAGACCGCCACCGCAAGCCGCACCGTGTCTGCCGAGCCGATGGGGGCCTGCATCAGCGGGATGGTCTGGCCGGTGAGCCCGAAGAACGCCGCGACCTGGGGGGGATAGCTTTTGGTCATTTGCGCACCGCTCCGAAGGTGATCCCGCGCAACAGGTGTTTGCGGAGGAGAATGGTGAAGATCATCACCGGCAACAGGAACAGCGTGGCCCCG
>JAYSYZ010000319.1:0-6181 GCA_043727195.1 Paracoccaceae bacterium | reverse complement strand
TGACTATCGCCAAGCTGCCGCTGGCCAAGGACATCGACGCGTTCGACTTCACCGGCACGCCGATCAACGAGGGCCTGGTGCGCGATCTGGCCACCGGCAGCTTCGTCGCCGACCAGCGCAACGTAGTCCTCATCGGCGGCACCGGCACCGGCAAGACCCACCTCGCGATCAGCATTGCCCGCGCATTGATCCGCAGCGGCACCCGCGGCCGCTTCTACAACGTCGTCGATCTGGTGAACCGCCTCGAGACCGAGACCCGTGGTGGCAAACAAGGAAGGCTGGCCGATTACATGACCCGCCTCGACTTCGTCATCCTCGACGAACTGGGCTATCTGCCCTTCGCCCAGTCCGGCGGCCAACTGCTGTTCCACCTGATCAGCCGCCTCTACGAGCGCACCTCGGTCATCGTCACCACCAACCTCGCCTTCGGCGAATGGCCCACCGTCTTCGGCGACGCGAAGATGACGGCCGCCCTGCTCGACCGCCTTACCCATCACTGCGAGATCATCGAGACCGGCAACGAGTCCTGGCGCTTCAAAAACCGCGCCTGACCACCGATCAGGGCCTGACCCGCCTCCACTCTGTCATCAGTTCCGTCGGCTCAGGCCCTGATCTCGACGGCGCAAAGGGGGGTCAATTTTGCGTGCCGATAGGGGGTCAGCTTTGCACGCCGATTGACAATCGGGGTTGTCTATGCCCATGCCAAAGGCGTTGGTCGCGGCGATCACCCGCAGGTCGCCTATGCGAAACGCCTCCTGAACCTCGCGCTTGCGCTCGGATGTAAACCCGGCGTGGAAGAAGTCGGCGGCCAGCCCCTGCCCTTTCAGGAGCTCCGCCACCTTTTCTGTCGTCCCGCGCATGGCGCAATAGACCACAGCGCCGGATGCCCCTTCGGGCGGCAGGTTGGCCTCGATCGCGGTCAGGATATCGGTCAGCTTGGTCGCCTTTTGCGTGGGCAGCACGGCGAAGGACAGATTGGTGCGCACCGCCCCGCCATCCAGCAGCATCAGATCGACCCCGAGGCGGCTTTGGAAATGGTCGCGGATGTCCCGCACCACCTCGGGTTTGGCCGTGGCGGTCAGGCACAGGACCGGGGGCATGTGATCGCCCGAGAATGCCTTGATGAAGCGGCTGACATAGCGGTA
The DNA here is from genome assembly GCA_043727195.1 of Paracoccaceae bacterium. GTDB lineage: Bacteria > Pseudomonadota > Alphaproteobacteria > Rhodobacterales > Rhodobacteraceae > JAUYQR01. The sequence goes on along the minus strand of JAYSYZ010000319.1, from coordinate 5,036 downwards.
ATCGGGGCGGAAATCATGGCCCCATTTCGACACGCAATGCGCCTCGTCCAGCACCCAAAGCCCAACCTCGCGTTGTTGCAGGACCGTGCGAATGGACGGCGAGCGCAACTGCTCGGGCGAAATCAGCAGGATCGCAGCATCGCCCATCCGCACCTTTTCCAGTGCGTCATGGCGTCGCCCAACCACCAATCGGGGCGGTTGACGCGGGTGCTACTTGGTATTACTTTACGTCAAAAGGAGTGTCCTTTTGACGGTGAAATCCTCGATCTCGCTGACAGACGAACAGCACAGTTTCGCCAAGGAACTGGTCGAAGCCGGGCGCTATTCGAGCGTCAGCGCGGTGCTGCAACAGGGGATCGACCTGCTTCGGCAGCGTATGCAAGACGACGATCTGCAACGGACAGCGCTGAAAGCGCTGCTGGACCAGCGCGCCGCCGGTGCGTTTGTCAGCGGCGCCCAGATGGACAAGACCATCGCGCGCATGATCACTGAGAAGCGCCGCGCACATGCGGTTCAGAATTGAGTTTTCGGCAGAAGCCGAGCGTGATTTTGCCCTGATCTTCGACCACCTGTTCGAAAGCTACCGAAGCTTCGGCGAAAGCGCCGAAGCGGCACTGGATCATTGCGAGGCCCGCATCCACGAGATCCGGCAGGAGGCCGACCGGCTGTGTGCGGCGCCATATCGTGGGGAGCGTCACGATGATCTGCTGCCAGGTCTGCGACATCTAACGATCGATCGGGCGATCTACTGGTTCGAAGTGGACGAAGCGGAACAGCGGGTCCGCATATTGGCAATCTTTTTCGGCGGCCAGGAACATGTCCGCCATATGCTGACGCGGCTTCTTACACCCTGAAACGCGCAGGCCCTTTGCTTCGCGTCGCTGGGTCAGGCAGCGTTCTTTCAAGAAAATCAAAGGTAGTCAGGGACAGCATGGGCGGTTCTCGCCGACGTATGGGTCGCATCGCAGCGTCCTCGAGGCGGCGGTGCGCAAGGCACCATTGCCACGGGCTGGATGACAAGCCTGCCGAACGGCGAGATCGATGCCGCGCATGTTGATTCCGAGTGGATGCCCAGACCGACCCAGCGAAGCGGCGCGGCGCCTGCACGGACCTGTCCCGGTTTCATTTCGGTCTTTTGAGAGCAATACTCGCCATCAAGGAGACCGGATATGGAGGTGTCGAATGCCCGGCGCCTGAAACAGCTTGAGGACGAGAACGCATAGCTCAAGCGGCGGGTGGCGGATACGATGTTGGACATGGTGGTGCTGAAAGACCTTCTGGGAAAGCGCTGACGACACCAGCTCAGCGGCGGGAAGCAGCACTGAAGGCGATGCGGGACCACAAAATCTCGCAGCGCCGGGTCTGCGACCTCGTTGGTGTCGATCCAAAGGCCGTCCGGCGCGAGCGCCCACGGGCTGATGCAGGCCATTGCTCGGGTGAACCGAGTGTTCCGCGACAAGCCCACAGGCCTGATCGTCGATTACATTGGCATCGCCCAGAACCTGAAGTCTGCGCTGGCGACAGAATTCCAAATCGGACCAGAAGCAAGCTGGCATCGACGAAGCCGAGGCGGTTGCGGCACTTCTGGAACGGCTGCCGACCACAGCGCGCAGGCGGTTGAGCAGATCACCATCGAGCGTCAATTTCGAGCGCTGGCGTATTCAACGACGTTCTGCCGCTGCTCTCCCAGTCATTCGATCGCCAGCCGCATGACCTGCCTAGGTCGCAGACAGCGCGGCGGCTTCTGGCCCAGCCCCACGCCGGGCGGGGTGCCGGTCGAGATGATATCGCCGGGATGCAGGCTCATGAACTGGCTGATGTAGCTGATAAGATGCGCCACCCCAAACACCATCGTGCGGGTCGAGCCGTTCTGGAATCGGTGGCCATCGACTTCGAGCCACAGCGCCAGGTTCTGCGGATCGGGTACCTCGTCGCGGGTCACCAGCCAGGCGCCGATCGGGCGAAGGTGTCAGCACTTTTGCCTTTCGTCCATTGGTCGCCGCGTTCGATCTGGAAGGCGCGCTCGGAAGCGTCGTTTATCACGCAATAGCCCGCGACATATGACAATGCTTCGGCCTCGGTCACATGGCGCGCGACCCGGCCGATAACCACGCCGAGTTCGACCTCCCAGTCAGTCTTTTCCGAGCCGCGCGGGATGATCAAATCATCGTTCGCACCGCAGATCGCCGGGGTGGCCTTCATGAAGATGATCGGCTCAGGCGGCACTATGGCACCGGTTTCGGCGGCATGGTCGGAATAGTTCAGACCGATGCCGATGAACTTGCCTGTGCCAGCGACACATGGGCCAAGACGGGTGCCGGGCGGCAGGGCGGGCAGCGCACTTGCATCAACCCTTCGCAGCATGGCCAGGCCTGCATCCGACAAAACAGGGCCGCCGATATCGGGCACCAGCCCGGTAAGATCCCGGATCGTGTCGTCGCAGTGCAAAATGCCGGGTTTTTCGGCGCCCGAGAGGCCATGTCGCAGAAGTTTCGATTTCGTCCTCAGATATTAGCCCAGCCGCCGTCGATGACATGCGCGACGCCGGTGGTATAGGCGCTTTCATCGCTGGCCAGATAGACCACCAATTTGGCAATTTCTTCTGGTTTACCAATCCGCCCAATGGGTTGTCGGGTGATAAAGGCCGCATGGGCGGCGGCGTAATCGCCGGTATCGCGCAGGCGCTGGTCCAGCGATGGGCTTTCCACCGTGCCGGGGCAGATGGCGTTGCAGCGGATGCCCTTGGTCACAAAATCGGCCGCAATGGATTTGGTCAGGCCGATGACGCCGGCCTTGGTCGCCCCATAAACAAAGCGGTTGGGGGCCGCGATGATCGACCCCGCAACCGAGGCCATGTTGATGATCGACCCGCCGCCGCCCGCAATCATCCCCGGCAAAAACGCGCGGCACATGCGGTACATCGCGGTCATGTTCAGATCAATCGAGAAGGCCCACTGATCTTCGTCGCAGTCCAGAATCGTGCCTGCCGCCACAAAGCCTGCGCAGTTGAACAGGGCGTCCAAGGGGCCAGCCGCGGCCACGGCTGCCGCGATTGACGCAGCGTCGCGAACGTTCAGCATCCGGATTTCGATCCCCTCATCGGCAAGTGTTGCCAGCGCCGCCTCGTTCACATCAGTTGCCAATACCTTGGCCCCTTCGCGTGCCATCGCCAGCGCGGTGGCGCGGCCAATGCCTTGGCCTGCAGCGGTTACAAGGGCGTGTTTGCCGGACAGTCGTCCCATTTTTAACTTACCTTTTGGTTGCAGTGACGGTCATACCGGCAGACAGGCGGGGCCGATCGGTTCGAAACTCTTGTAGGTCAGGATAAACTCTTGATGCCCCATGTCTTCGGATTTGCTGCGCGCACCCGAGGCAAGGTTGATCACCAGATCATAGATTTCCTGCCCCACCTCCTCTAGCGTGGCCGCCCCTGCGGATTGGCGGCAATCTTGATTACCGGGGCCAAGGCTGATCCCACCACCGACCCGCGCCCGGTGACAAACGAGGTGCAATGGGCCCCGCTTGCCATCATCTCGACGATCTCGGCATTGTCCGAGATTTTGGGAAAGCCAAAACGGACCTCGCCGTCTGGCATGACATCCATCAGATACAGCCGGCTTTTTGCGGGATGTCACCCGGCTTGATCAAGCCGACAGTCGTCGATTGCCCCGATTTCATATAGGTCCCCAAGGATTTCTCCTCGATTGTGGTCAGTCCACCGTCGGCATTGCCACTGGCAAAGCTGCCATAGCCCAGCGTCGCATAATAGCGCGCGGCCTTTTCTACCGAGGCGCGCAGTTCAATGGCAAGGGCAGGGGTGGCCGCACGCGATTGCAGGATCGCCTTGCAACCTATCAACTCACCCGTTTCTTCGAATATGCACGTTGCGCCAGCGGCGATAAGCTTGTCAAAGGCAAGCCCTGATGCCGGATTACCGGTGATGCCCGAGGTCCCGTCAGATCCACCGCAAACCGTGCCAACGATCAGTTCGGATACCGCCATCGGCACGGTTAGCGCGGTTGCCAACTCCGCCACCTGTTCGACGACCCAAGCCCGCCCTGCCGCAATCGTTGACCTAGTGCCGCCGGAGTTCTGGATCACCAGAACCTTCACCGGACGCCCGGTCGCCTTGACCACGTCTTCAACTTGATGACGGTTGAAGCTTTCGCACCCCAGACTGACCAGCAAAACCGCACCCACATTGGGATGGGTGCACAGCCGCTCCATCATCTTTTGCGCATCTCCCATGTTTCAGATAAGCATCCTGCAGGGTCATGCCGCCCAGAATGGCGCGGCGCACGAAGTGAGGCAAAACCGGAAATTCGACTCCCCCGGACGACCTTTAGGCAAGTCGGAGTGTCGCCAGGTAAACTACTGGTGAAATGGCGCATCATGGCGCGAGCGGCACCTTTATGCCCGCCTGGGCGTAGATCGCGGTCTGCATGGCGGTGCCGAGTCCCGCCAGCGAGATGGCGTCAGCGCGGATCGACGTCAGGCCGTTGATCACGTCAGTCTACAGCGGTCGAAAACACGTTGGCGAAGCGTAACGAGCCGAGCAGGTTCAACTCGCGCGCCATGATCAGATTCAACGGTAGGGTGACGCTGGCGGGCAACGTGCCGACCTGCATGATCGTGCCGCCACGGCGGACCACGGTGAGCGCTTGGCCAAGGGCGGCAGCGGAGCCGGCCGCCTCGATCACCACATCAAATCCACCCGGGGCCAGCGCTTTGGCTTCGGTAGCGAAATCGGGGCATAGTGCATCGAGGGTGCTGTCTGCTGCCCGGTCGAGCGCAAACTGGCGCGGGCGGGGAAGAATGTCACTCAGCACCACCCGGCCCGCCCCGAACATCCACGTGACCAGCGCCGCCAGCTGCCCGATGGCAACACCGCCCGTTACCGGCACGGCCTGGACCGCAAGATTGCCAGCACGCCGCGTTGCATGCACCGCCACGGACAAAAGGTCGGCCATCGCAGCCTCACGCCAAGAAAGCGTGTCTGAGACGGCCAAGGCATTGACTGTGGGCGCCAGCACAAA
>JAYSYZ010000318.1:0-6204 GCA_043727195.1 Paracoccaceae bacterium | reverse complement strand
CCGAATATGTCGTGATATCGGACGATCACGATGCGCATCTCAGTCTTCGGGGCAAGCTTTATCAATTGCATGATGAAGCAAAACTGGATGAGTTGTGGAACCCGGTGGTTTCCGCCTGGTTCGAAGGTGGGCGTGACGATCCGCGGTTGGCCCTTTTGCGGTTCGACCCGGAGGTTGCCGATATCTGGGCCTCGTCGATCTCGACCCTGAAATTCGGTTTCGAGATTATCCGGGCCAATCTGGATCCGCAGCATCAGCCCGATGTCGGGGTCAAGGCGACCGTCCGTTTTCCGACGACGGCCTGAACCTTGGAGAAATGTGAAATCGGCGCGGCTTCGGCCGCGCCGTTTGCGTTTTGCGGTCTCAGTGGAACCGAACCGGTCGAATGGCGTTGATCCGTTATCGCAAGACCGACTGACACTTACCTCTGGACAAAGGAGATTCCCATGTTGGGCTGGGCCGTGACTTTTCTCGTGATCGCGTTGATCGCCGCAGCACTAGGCTTTGGCGGTATCGCCGGAACTTCTGCCGGCATCGCGCAGATTCTGTTCTTTATTTTCATCGTGCTGTTTGTCGTGGCGATGATTGCGCGTGCATTGCGGGGTCGTCCCCCCGTTTGACGGTGGATGATCAGAGGCGACACCGCTGTCCAGCGCCCCGATGGCATCATCGGGGCGCTGTTGCTTTTTTCGCGGCAATGAATCGCGTGGCTCAGGTGACTCAGAGGGTGTCGGCAGGGAACCTTGGGCCCGGCGTTGAGTTCCCGTTGCATGAATGGAGGCGAAGATGATGGATCTGTCCCCTGCGCTACCGCGCGCCGCGCTGTCCAGGACGATGACAGTGCTGTTGGCCGGGGCCGACAGCAGCCGTCTGCACGAACTGACTGCCCGGATGTGCAAACCCGCCCTGCCGCTGTTTGCGACGCACAAGGGACCGCTACGGATCGTGGATTTTGCCATGGCCAACGCGGTGCGATCAGGTCTGCCACGGATGATTGCGGCAACGCAATGCCACGCGGAAACGCTAGAGGCGCATCTGGAACGGCGTTGGGCACCGTTGTTTCCAGGGGCGGAGTTGCTGATCCGAAATGGCTCTGCGGTGCGGGGTGCGGGCGGATATCGCGGCAGCGCCGATGCTGTCGCGGCCAATCTGGCGCTGATCGATGCGGCGGCACCGGACGAGGTGTTGGTTCTGCCGGGCGATCAGATCTACCAGATGGATTATTCCGCGCTGATTGCCGCGCACCGTGAGTCTGGCGCGATGGTTACGCTGGCGGTGCACAGGCTGCCAGTCGATCAGGCGCGGGATTATCAGGTGGTCCCGGCAGCCCCGGGCGGCAAGATCATCGACCATGATGACCGGTTTTCCCGACCGGCCGAAGACCCTGACCAAGCGGGGCAGGCGGTGGTCAGCATGGGTGTGCTGGTGTTCGACTGGGCCTGGCTGCGCAACATGGTGACGACCAGCGGGGCAAAGCTCGATTTCGGGCGGGACATTCTGCCGGTTGCCGTAGCGGCCGGTTTGGCCATGGCATATCCGCTGCCTGCCTTGCCGGGCCAGCCTGCGCCCTACTGGCGCGATGTTGGCACGCTGGACAGTCTGCGGCAGACCCTGCTGGAGTTTTCCAATGGCGTGCCATGCCATGTGCCGGTGCTGCCGGGAGCGCCGTTCCGTCTTGCCGGAATGCAGCCCGATATGGTCGGCAGCCTGGCAGCCGAGGGGCTGAGCCGGACCCAGAGTGCCGCCCTGCCCGGAGCGTGGATCATGCCGGGGGCGCGGCTGGAACGCGCGATTATCGCACCGGGAACGTCAGTGCCGGCCGATCTGGAAGTGGGCGTCGATGCGGCCGAGGACGCCCGCTGGTTTCGTCGCACCGAGGCAGGCACCGTTCTGGTGACCAATGCCATGCTGGCCCGCCGCGCCGGGCGGGCCTTTGGCGGCCTGCGCGGCCCGCTGTTGCGGGCCTTTGACCTGCCGTCAATCGCGTGCTGACGGCGCGCGCGTCAGCGGATGTCGTCAGTATCGACCACAGCCACAACGAAATCCTGGCCGCCGCAGTGTGAACAAGCGGGTGCCGGTACTGGCACTTGGGCTGCGCAGGCCGCACAGAGGCGATCATAGCTGTTCGCCGCGCTGCCGGGGGTGACCGCCGGCAGGATGGGCAGACCCGCAACGCGACCTTCGTGCCGGAACACGCTGAAATGCCCCCCCGATTCAAGGAATGCGGCTTCGATCCGCCCGAGGTTGCGGATGCCCTTGTCGCGCAAGCCTTCGAACAGCTCCTCGCGGCTGACTTTGAGCGAGCGGAGCGCCTCCAGATTGATGCGGCCATGTTCCACCACCGCGACGGTGCGGCCACCAAAGATGCGCCGGATCCGCGGGCTGGTGCACATCCCGATATCGATCAGTTTGTTGATGCCGACGACCAGCGTGATCACCAGCATGGCATGGATCAGCGGTACATCGGGATAGAACATCGCGTCACCCACCGCCGAACCAAGAGCGACGACGAGCAGAAACTCCACCACCGACATCTGCCCGATGCCTCGCCCCCCGATCCAGCGGATCAACAGCAGCGAATATGCATAGATGATGCAGGTCCGGATTGCGATTTCGATCAGGAAGGCGGGCGGGGCATCTCCGACGAACATCTTGTGCCAATCGAGCGACTGGAAGGCTGTCAGCATCATGTTTCCGACCCCCGGGGCGGCAGCCGTGTTTCGGCTGTTATTCGCTTACCGTCTTGATAATGGCGCAGGTTGCGGCCGCCGTCGAGGGTAGAATGTCGGAACCCGATGTCCAAGCCACGCGTTGCTTGCCTGAGTTCAAGACGCCGCATTTGACCACAGGAGATATGCTATGCCGATGGAAGTCCTTGTCGCCTCGATGGTGCTGATCGGTTTGCTGGCGGTCAGTTTCACCAGTCATCGGGCGTCGTCCTGGCAAGCCGAAACGCAGAATTGTGTTGGAAACGAGGAATCGCTCACCGTCTACGAGCCTGTCATCTACGAGCCCGTCGCTTATTGACGCGTGCAGATGGGTGCATGCACCCCGATTTTCCTGAACATAACTGGTGAAGATATGTCAAAGCTGACCCACGCGGACCTGATTGATGCCCTGAGCGGCATCGACTTTGCGATGCTTTCCACCATCACGCCGTTGGGTGACGTCGCCTCGCGCCCGATGAGCAACAATGGCGAGGTCGAGTTCGACGGCACTTCATATTACTTTACCTGGGCAAATTCGCGGATGTGCAAGGATATTGCGGCGAACCCTGAGGTGGGCCTGACGTTCCAGGGGCGACCGGGGTTGTTCGGCCGGCCGCCGGTGTTCATTTTCGTCCAGGGTGCCGCCACGATCGAGACGGACAAGCGGGCATTCGCGGCGCGTTGGAATGCCGGGCTTGATCGCTGGTTCACCGAAGGGGTGGAGACGGCTGGTTTGGTAATGCTGCAGGTGACAGCGCAACGGATGACCTATTGGGACGGCGCGGACAGCGGCACCTTTACGCTCTGATCCGGTTGCCGTTAAGCCACATCATCTGTCGACGGATAGACGAGATCGCGAGGGACATCGCTGCCCGCCGCTGATCGGGGCACGGATCAGACCCGCGCCCCAACCATTCGATTTCAGCCTTTGATGAACGCCAGCACGTCGGCGTTGAACTTTTCTGCCTGAATCTGCGCCAACCCGTGCGAGCCGCCCTCGAAAATGTTCAGCACCGCGCCCTTGACGATCTTTGCGGCCTTATCGGCCGAAGCGGCAATCGGCACGATCTGGTCGTCCGACCCGTGGATGATCATGGTCGGGCGATCGATCTTTTTCAGATCCTCGGTGTAGTCCACCTCGGAAAACTCCTTGATGCAATCGTAGTGACCCTTGATCCCGCCGGTCATGCCTTGCAGCCAGAAGCTGTCAGTCAGGCCCTTGTTGACGGCAGCGCCTTCGCGGTTGAAGCCGTAGAAGGGTATCGTAAGATCCTGAAAGAACTGCGAACGGTTCAACGCAGTGCCGGCCCGGATGCCGTCAAATACCGCCATCGGCGTGCCTTCGGGGTTGGTGGGTGTTTGCAGCATCAGCGGCGGCACCGCGCCGACCAGCACGACCTTGGCCACGCGGGCCGATCCGTGCCGGCCGATGTAATGTGCCACTTCGCCGCCACCGGTGGAATGGCCGATCATGATCATGTCGCGCAGGTCAAGCGAGTCGATCAGCTGTGCCAGGTCATCGGCATACTGATCCATGTTGTTGCCATCCCAAGGCTGGGCGGACCGGCCATGGCCGCGGCGATCATGGGCGATGACCCGGTAGCCGTTCATCCCGAAAAACAGCATCTGTGCATCCCAGGCATCGGCGGTCAGCGGCCAGCCGTGAGAAAACACGATGGGCTGGCCGGTGCCCCAGTCCTTGTAGAAAAGCTCGGTACCGTCGGTTGTGGTGAAGGTCGTCATCTTGAGGTCTCCTTGATCTTGGGGAAATGCCGCCCGCGCAAAGGCAACGGATGCGGCAAGCGCGCCGCCGGTCAGAACGGCCTGACGGCGGGTCATCGGAAGTAGAGTTTGCAGGCGGGTCATGGCGGGTTGCGCTCTTTGTCGGTTTCGGGGAGGGAAAAACAAAATCGTATACGATTTAATCGGACACGATTTAGATGACCCATGGGCCGCAATCTGTCAAGCGCTTGCGATTGAGGCGTGTAGGATATACGCCCATTGGTTACAAATGGCTGATGGAGGATGCGTTGGACAAGACTGTGGGCATACCGCCATCGGGTGTGGACGCCCTGCTGTGTTTTTCGATCTATTCGGCAGGACATGCCTTCAACCAGTTTTACCGCCCGAAGCTGGAACCGCTGGGTCTGACGTACCCGCAGTTTCTGGTGATGATGACCCTGTGGGAGGGCGATGACCGCACGGTCAAGGAATTGGGGCAGGTGGTGCAGCTGGAATCCAACACGCTGACACCGCTGCTGAAGCGGCTGGAAGGACAAGGGTTGCTGACGCGTACCCGCGACAACGGTGACGAACGTCAGGTGCGGATCGTGCTGACGGATGCGGGACGGGCGTTGCAGGCCCCTGCCAGTGAGGTGACTGCCTGCCTTGTCAGCGTTCTGGGTATGGATGCGGCCGAAATGACGCGCCTGCACACGACGATCGCCAGCCTTCGCGACAAGTTGCGGGCCCAGCCTGCGCAGTGACGGTCAGCGGCGATGACCTGCACCCATGCGCGGCCGCGCCGCGGTGAAGCGCAGGCGATTTCGCAACTGCAGCGTCGGGGGGGATGCACTGGCCAGGAGGTTCCGGCCAGAGCCCGGTCGCCTCGGTGTCGATCCCTGATTGCGCAAAGCTGCCACCAACGAAATACCCAGCATCATGCGTTCAGTGATCAGTCTTTCCCAGGCGATTCTCGCAACTGAGGCGCATCCGTTCTGTGGCGATGAAGCGGTCGCGCGCCGACACTGTCATGCCTTGCAGGGACGCGAGTGGGGCTTGCAAATGGTTGACTTCGATCTCTTCGACGATCTGTACGATGTCTTCGACATGGGTGGCAAAAACCTCGTCAATCGAATCGTCGGTATCCAGCACCATCACCGTCAGATGAAGTGGGCCTTCGAGATGCCCAGAGTGGCGAAGTTCTGGATGTCATTCGCCTGCCCATTGTTTGACCCGCGCGTCCCGACAAAGCCTTGGGGAAAGGGCAGGGATTGCGTCTCTGCGGCAGCGGCCTGGGCGGTAAATACCCGACACAGAACGATGGCGCGGAAAAATCCGCGAAAACCGGCATGGGACACAGCGTTGACAACTTCCACACAGAGAGGGGGTGCCGGCCCTGAGTTGTTCAGACCAGCGCCGGGCTTGTGGATCAGCCTATTTTGCCGAGATTGAAAAAGTCTTACGCCCGCTCGGCCATGGCAGCGGCGGGCCCGCCGGGTGTCGTTGCAGAATGACCCGGCGATCCCGCCATGGGTGCCCATGGCCGTTCAATCCGTCCCGCCTGCGCATTGCTTGCAGCCGGTTGTCTGCCAGGTCAGAAATGGAACGCTTCGGTTTGCAGCCGCCGACCCAGCGTCATCGCGTCAGCGACATGCAGCATCGGCGCTAGGTCAACCTCGGAGGTGCCGCTTTCCACCAGGCGGGTCATGTGGGCGTAAAGTGCCGGGTATTCGCCCGTGATCGAGTTTTGGCCAGCGTCGGGCTTGCCGTTTAT
>JAYSYZ010000317.1:0-17629 GCA_043727195.1 Paracoccaceae bacterium | reverse complement strand
GGTGGCAGTTCCTTTTTCGACCTGCAGATCGAGCAGTTTACCGGGCCGCTGGCCGCGTTCCTGGTCAAGCAGGCGGACATCAACGCCTATGGCGTCAGCTTCATCGGGACCAGCGGCAACTTGACCTACGGGGTGTATTACAGCCAGGTCGAGGGCGAAGATGCCGACATCATGCAGGCCGCCGCAAGCTACCAGCTTGGGGCCACGCTGATCCAGGGCGGGGCCGAGGTCATCAAGTTCGGTTCGGGCGAAATCACCACGCTGATGCTGGCGGCGACGCACGATTTCGACCGCTTTTCGCTGGGCGCGGCGATATCGGATATCAGCAGTTCCGGCGCACCGTTTGATGGCCGGACCGTCAAGCTGTTCGGTGACTATCAGGTGACCGACGCGCTGGTGCTGGGTGTTCAGATCGTGGACGTCGAGACGCCGCTCAGTGTGACGCTGGTGGGGGTGAGCGGAGAATACGGTTTCGGATCAGGCGGTTACGCCCGGATTGGTGCCATCGATTCGGATCAGAGCGGCAGCGATACGATCTTTGACGCCGCCGTGGGCTTTCGCTTCTGACTGCCGCTCGGGCGGGATCAGCCCCGGCCGAGCCGCGCCAGACGTGCGGCGCGCAGTCGCGCGAAATCTTCGCCCGCATGATAGGATGACCGGGTCAGCGGTGTGGCAGAGACCATCAGGAACCCCTTGCCATAGGCCGCAGTTTCATAGGCCTTGAATTCATCCGGGGTCACGAACCGGTCTACCCGGTGGTGTTTCGGGGTGGGCTGCAGATACTGGCCCACCGTCAGGAAATCGACATCTGCCGCGCGCATGTCATCCATCACCTGCAGCACCGACTGGCGGTCTTCGCCGAGGCCCACCATGATGCCCGATTTGGTGAACATCGCGGGGTCCAGCTCTTTCACCCGCTGAAGCAGGCGCAGGCTGTGGAAATACCGCGCGCCGGGGCGAACCTCGGGGTAGAGGCCGGGAACGGTTTCAAGGTTGTGGTTCAGCACGTCAGGGCCTGCGGCAACCACGGCTTCCAGCGCCGCCGGAGCGCATTTCAGGAAATCCGGGATCAGCACTTCGATCGTGGTGCCCGGTGCACGGTGACGGATGGCGCGGATGGTCTGGGCGAAATGATCCGCGCCACCGTCTGCCAGATCGTCACGGTCGACGCTGGTGACCACCACGTGGTTCAGCCCCAGTTCGGCCACCGCATGTGCCACGCGGCCCGGCTCGAACGCGTCAAGGGTCTGCGGCTTGCCGGTGGCCACGTTGCAAAAGGTACAGCCGCGGGTACAGATTTCGCCCATGATCATCATCGTGGCGTGGCCCTGCGACCAGCATTCGCCGACATTGGGGCAGCCTGCCTCTTCGCAGACCGTCACCAGCTTTTTCTCGCGCAGAATGTCGTGGGTGCGCTTGTAGCCTTCGGACGTGGGGGCCCGGACCCTGATCCAGTCCGGCTTTTTCGGTTGGGCATTGTCGGCGCGGTGCGCCTTTTCGGGGTGGCGGGTTTCGGGCAGCCTCAGATCTCGCACCGGCGGTTCCCCCTGACGCAATTCAGCATATGACATAAACAGCTTGGCGGCCCATGGCAACGCCCGCAACCAGGCAGGGATGCCGCAGCCGGCTGCAATGGGTCGATCCTCTGGCAGGGCTGGCGCGGATCATGCGTCGCGGCGATAGCTGTCATGGACAACCTGCGACGCATCATGCTCGCCGGCAATTGCAGGCTGCCAGCGTTATCGCGGCGTTGGCCTGACGGCGGCCCGCGCAGTGGCCAGCAGCGCCTCGCCGGCTTCCTGCAGGTGACCAGCCAGATCGGCAAACCACCCCGCGCCATCGGTGCGCGACCGGCGCACCAGCGCAATCTCCCGCATCGGCTCGGGATCGGCGAACCGCATCAGATGCATGCCGGGCGCGGCCTTGCCTTCGTGACTGACCGCAATCTCGGGCAGGAAGGTCAGCCCGAACCCTTCGGCCACCAGCCCCACCAGCGTGGACAACGAACTGGCACCAAGGTCGATCCGGGTCTGGCGTCGGGTCAGACGGCACACCTCCAGCGCCTGATCGGCAAGGCAGTGCCCCTCGTCCAGCAGCAAGAGCTGTTCGGGATCAAGCGTCACGGGACGCAGGCCCTCTGTCTCGTCCAGACGAGCGATCTGCGCGGCCGATCCGGCCAGCACGAAACAGTCACGAAACAGCGGCAGCGACACCAGATCATCCCGGTTCGGCGGCGTGGCGATGACGATGGCGTCCAGCAGCCCGGCGTCCAGCTCGTCCAGCAGGCGGTCGGTGCGGGCCTCGCGTACCCTGAGGTCGCGGGCGATCTGTTCGGCGCGCAGCCGTGCCAGCACCGCAGGCAGCAGATAGGGGGCAACGGTCGGGATCACGCCGATCTGCAGCCGGCCGGCGGGGCCGCGCGTGCGGCTCAGCGCCTCGATCTCGCCGACCTCGGCCAGAACGCGTGCCGCGCGCACCAGAAGATCGCGCCCTGCCGGGGTCAGCCGCGCCTCGCGGGGCAACCGCTCGATCAGGACGGTGCGGAGGGCGGCCTCCAGATCGCGGATCTGCATCGACAGGGCGGGCTGGGTGACATGTACCCGTTCGGCGGCACGGGAAAAGCTTTGCTCCTCGGCCAGGGCGACGAAATAGGTGAGTTGCCTGAGGGTGATTGCCATTAGATTATCTGATCGATCCAAGCAGAAATTCCGATTTAGATTTATTCCAACTTTGCGGCATAGTCCAGCCGATGTGAATCAGGAGGGACATCCGATGACACGACTGACAACCACGGCCGGCGCGCCGATTGCCGACAACCAGAATTCGCTGACCGCAGGCGAACGCGGCCCGCTGCTGATACAGGACTATCAGCTGCTGGAAAAACTGGCGCACCAGAACCGGGAGCGGATTCCGGAGCGGGTCGTGCATGCGAAGGGGTGGGGCGCCTACGGAACATTTACCGTCACGCATGACATCACGAAATACACCCGGGCGGCCGTCTTCAAACCCGGCACCTCGACCCCGATCATCAGCCGCTTTTCCACCGTCGCCGGTGAGACGGGCGCCGCCGACCACGAACGCGATGTGCGCGGATTTTCGGTGAAGTTCTATACCGCCGAGGGCAACTGGGACATGGTGGGCAACAACACACCGGTGTTCTTTCTGCGCGACCCCTACAAGTTCCCCGATTTCATTCACACCCAAAAGCGGCACCCGAAAACCAACCTGCGTTCGGCCACGGCGATGTGGGATTACTGGAGCCTGTCGCCCGAAGCCCTGCATCAGGTGACGATCCTGATGTCAGACCGCGGCCTGCCGCAAAGCCCGATGCATATGGACGGCTTTGGCAGCCACACCTTCAGCCTGTGGAATGACGCGGGCGAACGGCACTGGGTCAAGTTCCACTTCAAGACCCGGCAAGGCCATGATTTCTTTACCAATGCCGAGGGCAATGCCGTCATCGCCCAGACCCGCGAAGGCTATCAGGAGCGGCTGTTCGGCGCGATCGAGACCGGCAATTTCCCGCGCTGGGACGTGAAAATCCAGATCATGCCGGAACTGGATGCCGAAAACACCCCGTTCAACCCCTTCGATTTGACCAAGGTCTGGCCGCATGCCGATTACCCGCTGATCGATGTCGGCGTGATGGAACTGAACCGCAATGCCGAAAACTACTTTGCCGAGATCGAGCAGGCCGCCTTCAGCCCCTCGAACATCGTGCCGGGCATCGGCTTCAGCCCCGACAAGGTGTTGCAGGCGCGCGTCTTCGCCTATGCCGACGCGCACCGGTACCGGTTGGGCACGCATTACGAACACCTGCCGGTGAACCAGCCGAAATGCCCGGTGAACCACTATCACCAGGCGGGTTCGATGAATTCTTACGGGATCAGAACCGGCACGCCGGACGCCTATTACGAGCCGAACAGCATCGCCACCGCGCCAAAGGAAGACCCCAGCGTCAAGGAACCGCCGCTGCGGATCAGTGGCGATGCGGCGCGGTACAACCACCGGATCGGCAACGATGACTACATCCAGCCGCGTGCGCTGCACGATCTGATGACTGCTGAACAGCAGGGGCGGCTTTACAGCAACACCGCCGCCGCGATGCACGGGGTGGCGGATGACATCATCGACCGCGTGCTGGTGCATTACGACCGGATCAGCCCGGCCTATGGCAACGGTATCCGCCTGGCGCGGGCGGCGCTGAACGGAATGCTGCAGGCGGCGGAGTAACACCGCAAAGGCCGCAGGCGGATGCCTGCGGCCTGCTTGTGACAGACAATCTTCAAAGGGGGGCAGATTGCCCCCCTTCGTCATCCGATCAGCGGGCCAGAGCGGCCGTAGGTCTCATCGTAATGCCGCCGCAACCGCTGCAGCGCGATCCGCAGCACGATCTTGCCCGACCGTGCGGCCCAGCCCATGCGCTTTTCCGCAACCTCCAGCCCTTCCAGAAAACAGCAGCAGCGCAGCGCCACATCGCCCAGCCCCGGCCCGAGGTCGCGCAGCGCCACAGCCACCCGCGACCGCGCCAGGCCGGGGCCTTCGCCGACACCGCTGTCGGGCTGGAATGCGCCGCGGTCGCCGCCGGTCAGGAACCTGTCCCAGTTCTGCGCAACGCGCGGGCCCATCTGCGCCAGTTCGAAATCCTCGCGCAGGCGTTCACCGGCCTCGACCAGGTCCGCCTCCAGAAACGGCTTGCCGTCCTTGTCGCGCCGCCGCCCCAGCACGCCGATCGGGCTTTCGGCCATGTTGTAGCGTACCCGGCGCGGCCCGGCGTCATCCAGCACCGCGCGCTCGCCCCAGACGCGGTGCTGGTCGCCAAAGGGGGTTGCGGCCTCGGCCATGCCCTGATGGCGGCGGTCCTCTTCGTCGATCATCCGCTTCAGGGCTGCGCGCCCGGCGGCGGTGATCTCATAGGTCGAGACGCGCCCCGTCTTGCGGCAGGAAATCCAGTCCTTCAGCGTGAAAGCCTGCGCCACCGACCGGTCCAGTACCCCGGTGCGCAGATTGCGGCCATCGGGAAATTCGCGCAGGACGACGGCCTTGTCCATTTCCGGCGCAATCGCCATGACCGCCCCCGGTTCGGCAAGGCGGCGCAGGATGCGGCGGCCCTCGCGGACGAGCGCCTGTTCATCAACGGCAGGGGACGGGGAACGCAGATGCGCGGACATGGGAGGGTCTTCCTTTCGGGCTGGGTCAGGGGTCGGTTGCGAAACGAGGCGCGAGATTGCTGCCAGCGCCTCGTCCATCAGGGGGTCATGGCGGCGGTTTTCATAGCGGCGGACCTGGCGCATGATCGTCGAGGCATGCAGCCCCTCGCGCCGGGCCAGAGCCCGCAAGGATGTACCGTCTTCGGTATGATCGAGGTAAAGCCGCACCGCAGTGGGAAGCCAATCCGGCAGGGTTGCAGCGGTCAATTCCGGCAAGGCATTCGTCCCGTTGTTGTCCACCTGCAGGGTGCCATGAGTCCAGCCTTGGACAGCCGCAACCTTGGGTGGAATTGGTTACCTGATCGTTAAGTTCTCGGTCTGTGCTAACAATTGTCCGAATTTCCTAAACTTTTCGGTAACCTGCGTTCGCTGAAATCAGGCAAGACGCAACGCCCGGTTGACTTCTGCCATGGTGCACTCTTCCAGCAACGGAGTGATCCACATGTCTGATTTTCGCTTGATCCTTGCCAACCTGCGCCGGCCCCGGCTGTTGATGCGTGCGGCCCGCTTTGGCTTGGGCGATTACCGGCGCGACCGCGATCTGCGCCGCCTGGTCAAGGGCAGTGCATCGCCCGAAAAGACGGTCGAGACGTTGCTGTCGGTCGAGGAACATCTGGAAGAGACGCGGCTTGCCGGGGATGCGGGCTATTCGATTGCGCGCCACATCGACGTGCTGATCGCGCTTCTGGCCGAGGCGCAACTGTTGCGCCGGGTGCGCGCGGCGTGATGCGCACCACGGGGCCAAGGGGCGGTCAGCCGCCCCTTGTTGATGTGTTGCGGTCAGACGAAAGCGTCGGGCATTCCCTCTTTGCGCTTGGCCACAAAGGCGGTCAGCGCCTCATGGATGCCTTCGTCAAGGTTCGGCTGCTGGTAATCGCCAAGCTGCTTTTTCACCCTTTCGGCCGCCAGCGTCTGAGTGTCGCGCGCGCCTTCTTCGGCCCAGGTCTCGAACGGTTTGTAGTCGAACAGATCCGACCGCCAGAACGCCGACTTGAAGTTTGCCTGCGTGTGCTCGCAGCCAAGGAAGTGCCCCCCCGGCCCCACTTCGCGCAGCGCGTCCATCGCCTGCCCGTTGGTGTCCATCATCACACCCTGCGCCAGATGGTGCAGCGTGCCCAGCTGATCGGCATCCATCACGAACTTTTCGTAAGACGACACGAGGCCCCCCTCCAGCCAGCCGCAGGCGTGAAGCATGAAGTTCACCCCCGCCAGCAGCGCCATGTTCAGGCTGTTCGCCGTCTCGTAAGCCGCCTGCGCGTCGGGCAGTTTTGAGCCGCAGAAAGAGCCGCCCGACCGGTAGGGCAGGTTCATCCGCCGCGCCAGTTGCCCCGCGCCATAAGTAATATGCGCCGCTTCGGGCGTGCCAAAGGTCGGCGCACCTGAGTTCATGTCGATGCTGGTCACGAACGCGCCGAAGATCACCGGCGCGCCGGAGCGCACCAGCTGGCTGTAGGCCACGCCTGCCAGCACCTCGGCCAGAACCTGCGTCAGGGTGCCCGCCACCGTCACCGGGGCCATGGCACCACCGACGATGAAGGGGCTGATGATCGCGGCCTGATTGGCCTTCGCATAAACCTCCAGCGCGCCCATCATGATGCCGTCAAAGGTCAGCGGGCTGTTGATATTGATCAGGCTTGTCATCACCGTGTTCTGGTCGACGAAATCATCACCGAACAGAATCTTCGACATTGCCACCGAATCCTCGGCCCGGCTGGGTTCGGTGACCGACCCCATGTAGGGTTTGTCCGACAGCACCATATGCGCCAGAAGCATGTCGAGATGCCGCTTGTTCACCGGCACATCCGTCGGTTCGCAGACCGTGCCGCCGGAATGGTGCAGCCATTTCGACATGTAGCCCAGCTTCACGAAGTTCTGGAAATCGGCGATGGTGGCATAGCGCCGCCCGCCTGCGGCATCGCGGACGAAGGGCGGGCCGTAGACCGGAGCCAGCACCAGATTGCGGCCACCGACCTCGACATTCCGCTCGGGATTGCGGGCGTGCTGGGTGAAAGCGGACGGCGCGGTGCCACACAGCTTGCGCGCCAGCCCGCGCGGGATATGCACCCGTTCGCCCCGCACATCGGCGCCCGCTGCGCGCCACAGGTCAAGCGCCGCCGGATTTTCAACGAAATTGACCCCGATCTCTTCCAGAACGGTGTCGGCGTTCCACTCGATGATCTGCAGCGCTTCTTCGTTCAGAATCTCGAAGTTGGGGATGTTGCGGGTAATGAAGCGCGCCGTTTCCAGTGACACCGCCGTCCGCTCTGCCCGCCGCACCGACCCGCCGCCGCCGCGTGCCCGGCGTCCTGCCACTTCGTTCATCGCTTATCCTCCGGCTCGCGCCCATGCGCGGTCTCTTTCGGCCCGTTATGCCGCCAATCCGCAGCGCAGCGTCCCTTGAAACCGCCGCTTGCGCTCTAAAACCGACATGCGGGAACTGTCGCAAACAGCCCCCCTTGCGGTTTGCCGGTTCAAAAGCTACGCGGGCACATGACCCAAGCCGCCCATGACCGCCTGTTGATCATCGACTTCGGATCGCAAGTGACGCAACTGATCGCGCGCCGCCTGCGGGAGCTGAATGTCTATTGCGAGATTCATCCGTTCAACCGGGTGGATGATGCGTTTCTGCACGCCTATGCGCCTAAGGCGATCATCTTTTCAGGTGGCCCCGCGTCGGTGTTTGCCGATGGCGCGCCGATGCCGCCGATTGGTGCTTTCGGCCTTGGCGTGCCGATCCTTGGCATCTGCTATGGCCAGCAGGTGATGATGCATTGCCTTGGCGGCAAGGTGGAACGCGGCCACGGCACCGCCGAGTTTGGCCGCGCCTATGTGTCGCCCACCGACCTGACGCACCCTATCCTCGCGGGCTGGTTTCCGCCCGAAGATGGCGCACTGGCACGCGAACAGGTATGGATGAGTCACGGCGACCATGTGTCTGAAATCGCGCCCGGTTTTGCCGTCTACGGCACCTCTCCCAACGCGCCCTTTGCCATCACCGCCGACCCCTCGCGGCATTTCTACGCAGTGCAGTTCCACCCCGAGGTGCACCACACCCCGAAAGGCGCGCAACTCTATGCCAACTTCGTCAAACTGGCGGGGTTCAAGGGCGACTGGACAATGGGCGCCTACCGCGAGAAAGCCATCGCCAAGATCCGCGCCCAAGTCGGCGATGCCAAGGTGATCTGCGGCCTGTCGGGCGGGGTTGATTCGTCAGTTGCAGCCGTGCTGATCCACGAGGCGATCGGCGACCAGTTGACCTGCGTTTTTGTCGACCACGGGCTGTTGCGGCTGGGCGAGGCGGAACAGGTCGTCACCATGTTCCGCGACACCTACAATATCCCGCTGATCCACGCCGACGAATCCGCCCTGTTCCTTGGCGCGCTGGAGGGGGTGTCGGACCCCGAGGTCAAGCGCAAGACCATCGGGCGGCTGTTCATCGACGTGTTCCAGAAACATGCGCATGCCGTGGGCGGGGCTCATTTTCTGGCACAAGGCACCCTTTACCCCGATGTCATCGAAAGCGTAAGCTTTTCCGGTGGCCCGTCGGTCACCATCAAATCGCACCACAATGTCGGCGGCCTGCCCGAAAAGATGGGGCTGAAGCTGGTGGAGCCCCTGCGCGAACTGTTCAAGGACGAGGTCCGCGCGCTGGGCCGTGAACTGGGCTTGCCCGAGGCTTTCATCGCCCGCCACCCCTTCCCCGGCCCGGGGCTGGCGATACGCTGCCCCGGCGAGATTACCACCGAAAAGCTGGATATCCTGCGCCGCGCCGATGCCGTGTACATCGACCAGATCAGGAAGCACGGGCTTTACGACGCGATCTGGCAGGCCTTCGCCGCCATCCTGCCGATGAAGACGGTGGGAGTGATGGGCGACGGGCGCACCTATGACTTCGCCTTGGCGCTGCGGGCGGTGACCAGCGTCGATGGCATGACTGCGGATTACTATCCGTTTACGCATGAATTCCTTGGCGAAACCGCAACCCGGATCATCAACGAAGTTCAGGGGGTTAACCGGGTGTTCTACGACTGCACCTCGAAACCGCCGGGCACGATCGAACTGGAGTGATCCATGTCACCGGCCAGCTCATTTGCGCCACGGCTGAGGATGCGGCCCTCGTCGCAGCCCTGTTGCCCAGCCACATCCGCCTCTCCCGCGCCGAGGCGGGCTGCCTGACCTTCAACGTCACCCGGTCAGCCGATCCGCTGATCTGGCACCTCGACGAAACCTTCACCGACCGGGCCGCGTTCAAGGCGCACCAGGCCCGCACCCGCACCAGCGCATGGTTTGCGGCCACGGCCCACATTGCGCGGGATTTTCAGCTTTCCGACAGCGGCCCCGGTCAGGATGCGGAATAGCTTTCTGGGCAGGATCGCCTGATCGCCACCGCCGCCGGCTGATCCGGCACGGCTGGACATTCCGGCCGCGCAGGGCAAGTCTGACGCGATGGTCCAGACCTACCGCCCCCTCGCCGCCGCCTTGTGGATGACCGGCGCGATTGCTGCGTTCACGGCCATGGCGGTGGCAACCCGGCAGATCAGCGGCATCCATGACACGTTTGAAATCCTCGCCTTCCGGTCGGGCATCGGCTTTGTGATCGTGCTGGGTGTGGCACTGGTGGCGGGCCAGCTTGGCCGGGTGCGCGCCGACCGGCTGCCCAGTCACCTGATGCGCAACGTCTTTCACTTCACCGGCCAGTCGTTGTGGTTCTGGGCGATCACGGTGATCCCGCTGGCGCAGGTTTTCGCGCTGGAATTTACCTCGCCCATCTGGGTCATCCTTCTGTCGCCGCTGGTTCTGGGCGAACGGCTGACCCGGCCCCGTATGATCGCCGCCACGCTCGGCTTCGCCGGAATCCTGATCGTCGCCCGCCCGGATTTTGCGCAGCTTGATCCCGGCGTGGCTGCCGCCATTGCGGCCGCCTTTTTCTTTGCCGCCACCACCCTGATGACCAAGGCGCTGACGCGCGGCGAGGCGATCGTGTCGATCCTGTTCTGGCTGACCCTGATGCAGACCGGATTCGGCACCGTCGCCATGCTGGCCGACGGGAAGGTCAGCCTGCCGACGCCTGCCACCCTGCCCTGGCTTGGCCTTATCGCGGTGGCCGGGGTGACTGCGCATCTGTGCCTGACCTCGGCCCTGTCGCTGGCGCCTGCCAGCCTTGTCGTGCCCATCGACTTTGCCCGCCTGCCGATCATCGCCGCCATCGGTGCCGCGTTTTATGCCGAGCCGGTGGAGGCGACGCTGTTCCTTGGCGCGGGCGTGATCTTCCTTGGCAACTGGATCAACATCCGCGCCGAGAATCGGGCAGCCTTGCCACAAAGCTGAAATCACAATTCTGTGACGCCGCGTCATTGATTGACCGGTTTTCCAGCGGGGCATAGCCTCTTTGCCAAAGGGAAATCTCAGATCCGGGGATGAGGACAATGAAACGAGTTACAACAGTGGCGGCCGCATTGGCAGCGGTGGCCTCGAGTGCGGACGCGGGCGCACTTGACCGGTCAGGGCAAGGCATCAGCTTCATGTTCGAGACGGGAACTTATGCCGAACTCAGCTTTGGAATTGTCAGCCCGTCGGTATCTAACGTGCCGGCAGTGCCGCCCGCCGCCGCCGGCGATATCGCGCCGAGCTATTTCCAGGTTTCGGCGGCCTACAAGCGCGACCTTTCAGACAAGCTGTCGCTTGGTGTCCAGATCGATCAACCCTATGGCGCGCACGTGCAATATCCGGCATCGCTGGGCGGGGGGTATGCCGAACTGACGAGCAGCGCGATCAACGTGATCGGGCGCTACAAGTTCGAGGGCGGTTTTTCCGCCCATGCAGGTCTGAGTTATGTGACCATTGATGGCCGTGTTTTCGTGCCGACCTCGGGTGTTGCGGCGCAAACCTTCAGCGCCGATGCCGATGTCGCCTATCTGGCCGGCGTCGCGTATGAGCGACCGGACATTGCGCTGCGGGTGGCGCTGACCTACTTTTCGGGCAGCGACCACGCCCTCGACAGCTCGCTCGGCACCGTGGGAACCATCAATCCCGGCCAGGCGGTCAATCTTGATTTCCAGACCGGTATCGCCGCCAATACGCTGATCTTCGGTCAGATCCGCTGGGTGGACTGGACCGACACGCGGGTGGTCGTGCCCCCCGCCGTGCCGCTGATTTCCTATGTTGAAGACCGGGTAACCTACACCCTTGGTGTGGCGCGCAAGTTCAACGACAGCTGGTCGGGCGCGGTGAGCCTTGGCTATGAGGAAGATCAGGGTAACGTGCAAAGCACCCTGTCCCCGACTGACGGGTTTGTCTCTGTGGGTCTTGCAGCGATCTACACCCGCGACAACATGAAGGTCACGGCAGGCATCCGCTATGTCGATCTGGGAAATGCGGTCACCCCGTCTCCGGCACTTGGTCGTTTTACCGACAACGAAGCGGTCGGCGTCGGCGTCAAGGTCGGCTGGTCGTTCTGATCCTGTGCCACGGCCCGGACCCCGCCCTTCATCCGGGCGGGGTTTTTCGTTGTGAAACCAATATCCCGGCGGTAACAGGGGCCGAAGGGGTGACGCGATGATCTACCAGACGGGCAAGGATTACCTCGCGGCCACGCGCAAGCGCGTGCTGCTTTTCGGCATGTCCGGCCTTGGCAAGACATATCTGGCCCACATGCTGCGCGATCAGGGCACCGACCGCAAAGGCTGGTTCCACTATTCGGTCGATTACCGGATCGGCACCCGCTACATGAACGAATTCATCGCCGACAACTTCAAGCGCGAGGCGATGAAAGTGCCGCTGCTGCGCGAGCTTTTGATGACGGATTCAGTCTACATCGCCTCGAACATCACATTCAACAACTTAGCACCGCTGTCGACCTACCTCGGCAAGCCTGGCGATCCGGCGAAAGGCGGCCTGCCCTTCGCGGAATACATGAAACGGCAGGATCAGCACCGGCAGGCAGAGGTTGCTGCCATGCTGGATACCGCCCGGTTCATCGAGCGTGCCGAGGACATCTACAGCTATCGCAACTTTGTCTGCGACACCTCCGGCTCGATCTGCGAGGTGGTTGATCCCGACGACCCCGACGACAAGGTGATGCGGCAGTTGACGGAAACCCTGCTGCTGGTCTGGATAAAAGGGTCTGACGATCACACCGCCGAACTGATCCGCCGCTTTGATCGCGCGCCAAAGCCGATGTATTATCAGCCCGACTTTCTTCATGTCGCATGGAAGGAATATCGCGCAACCCATTCTGTAACGGAAGAAACCTGCGATCCGGATCAATTCGTGCGCTGGACCTATGCCCGCGCGCTGGCCCACCGACAGCCGCGGTATCTGGCGATGGCGCGCCGCGGCATTACTGTCACCGCCGAAGCCGTAGCACAGGTTCGTAGCCCGGCGGATTTCGATGCCATGATCGCCCTCGCCATTGATCAGCGCGGCTGACCCCGCTACATCCCGCTTTCCCAAGGACGCGCCCGATGCCGATCACCCTGCCAGCAACGCTGCCCGCCTATGACGTTCTGCGCAACGAAGGCGTCATGGTCATGTCGCCGGAACGCGCGGCGCGGCAGGACATCCGGCCGCTGAAGATCGGCCTGCTGAACCTGATGCCGAAGAAGATCCAGACCGAAAACCAGTTTGCCCGGCTGATCGGCGCCACGCCCCTGCAGATCGACCTGCATCTGATCCGCATGTCGGAACATCAGACGAAAACCACCGCCGCCGCGCATATGGCCGCCTTCTACCGCCCCTTCCAGAAGGTGAAGGCCGAGAAATTCGACGGCCTGATCATCACCGGTGCGCCGATCGAACATCTGCCCTTCGACGAGGTCAGCTATTGGGACGAACTGACCGAGGTGATGGACTGGACGCAGACCAATGTGCAATCCACTTTCGGTGTCTGCTGGGGCGGCATGGCGATGATCAACCATTTCCACGGCGTCCGGAAACACATGCTGCCCGCCAAGGCGTTCGGCTGCTTCCGCCACCGCAGTCTTGCCCCCACCTCGCCGTACCTGCGCGGCTTTTCCGACGATTTCGTCATTCCGGTCAGCCGCTGGACCGAAATGCGTGACACGGAGATTGCTGCCGCCCCTGATCTGCGCACGCTACTGGGGTCGGATGAAGTTGGCCCCTGTCTGGTCGAGGACGCTGCCCACCGCGCGCTGTATATCTTCAACCATTTCGAATACGACAGTGACACGCTGAAGCAGGAATATGATCGTGACGTGGCCGCTGGCACGCCGATCAATGTGCCGGCGAACTATTACCCGGATGACAATCCCGCGATGCCGCCGCTGAACCGGTGGAGAAGCCACGCCCATCTTCTATATGGCAACTGGATCAACGAGATATATCAGTCAACGCCCTATGACCCTGCCGAAATTGGTCACTAGCGCCCTGCTTCTTGTAGGGGTGCTGGCCGCCCTTACCCTGTGGCGCGCCGCCGCGCGCGAGGCGGCGGCGGATGCGGCTTTCCCGCCGGAAGGCGGCTTCGTCACCGTGGATGGCCACCGAATCCATTATGTCATCAAAGGCACCGGCCCCGATCTGGTGCTGATCCACGGCGCCAGCGGCAGCCTGCGCGACTTTACCTTTGCGCTGGTGGACCGGCTGGCACCGGATTACCGCGTCATCGCCGTGGATCGCCCCGGCCTTGGCCATTCCGACCCGATCCCCGACGTCAGCCTGGCCGCGCAGGCCCGCGTCATCAAGGCCGCCGCCGCCCAGCTGGGTGCGGTCAACCCCATCGTGCTGGGCCAGAGTTACGGCGGCTCTGTCGCGCTGGCCTGGGCGCTTGAGGGCGGACCGAAGGCGCTGATCCTCGTCTCTGCGCCCTCGCTGCCATGGCCCGGCACGCTGGATATCTGGTATCGCCTGACCTCGAACCCGGTGGGGCGCGCGCTGATCGTGCCGCTCGCCTCGGCCTTTGTGCCGCAGTCCTATGTTGCCTCGGCGACCTCGGCCGTATTCGCCCCCGATCCTGTGCCGCCCGGCTATGATGCGTGGATCGGAACTGACCTTACCTTGCGCCGTGACACGCTTGCCACCAACATGGCGCAGGTGAACGCGCTGCGGGCCGAACTGGTGCAGATGCAGGCCCGCTACGGCAGCCTGACCCTGCCGGTGGAACTGGTCCACGGCGATGCCGACACCATCGTGCCGCTGGCCATCCATTCCGCTCCGCTGGCGCTGCTGTTGCCCGGTGCCGCCCTGACGGTGATCCCCGGCGCGGGTCACATGCCGCATCACAGCCATGCCGAGGCGGTGATTGCTGCCATCAAGCGGGCCGCATTGCGCTGACGCCGGCAATCGCCATACTGGCCGCAAAACCGGAGGATACCCATGGACCTGCCCTTTGACGGTGCAATCAGCCGCTATTTCCGCGAAGGCGCGCCTGCAGCGATCCGCAAAGCCATCGAGAAGGCTGGCAAGGACGATATCCTGACCAAAACCTACCCCTACCGGGCAGAGATGAAGGGCAAGGATTACGACAGCCACATGGAGGGTCTGCAAATCCAGCTTGCCCGCCTGCAGGCCGATGTAAAGGCCACCGGCAAGCGCATGGTTGTGGTGTTCGAGGGCCGGGACGCCGCAGGAAAAGGTGGCGCCATCGCTGCGATGCGCGAAAACATGAACCCCCGCGTGGCCGCTGTGGTGGCCTTGTCGAAACCTTCGGACCGCGAGGCCGCGCAGTGGTATTTCCAGCGCTATGTCGACTGGTTGCCCGCCAAGGGTGAAATGGCTCTGTTTGATCGCAGCTGGTACAACCGCGCGATGATCGAGCATGTCTTCGGCTTTTGCAAACCCGAGGACCGCGCGAGGTTTTTCCGGCAACTGCCGGATTTTGAACGGATGCTGGTCGAGGAAGGCATCGTCCTGATCAAACTGTGGCTGGAGGTGGGCCGCGCCGAACAACTGCGCCGTTTTCTTGCCCGCGAATGCGATCCGCTCAAGCAATGGAAGCTGTCGTCGATCGACGTCGACGGTCTGCCGAAATGGGATGACTATTCCGCCGCCATCGACGAGACGATGAAACTGACCAGCTTCCGGCATGCGCCCTGGACGGTGATCCTGTCGGACGACAAGAAACGCGCCCGCATCGCTGCGATCCAGAGCCTGCTTCTTGCGGTGGACTACACCGGCAAGGACGCGGAGGTGATCGGCAAGATCGACAAGTCGATCTGCGGCGGACCCTCGCTTCGCCCGAAGGACTGAGGTGAAACGCGGCTACCATCACGGAAATCTGCGGCAGGCACTGGTCGAGGCGGCGCTGACGCTGATTGCGGAAAAGGGCCCGCAGGGTTTTACCCTTACCGAGACCGCCAAGGCCGCAGATGTCACCCCCGCCGCCGTCTACCGCCATTTCGCTGGCCGGGATGACCTTTTGGCCGAGGTGGCGCGGCAGGGTTACGACATCTTTGCAGCACTGATGGAGTTTGCCTACAACAACGGCCAGCCCACCGCGCTGGCGGCGTTCGAGGCGACGGGCCGCGCCTACCTTGCCTTTGCCCGCAAATATCCCGGCCATTATCAGGCGATGTTCGAAAGCGGCCTGACGCCAGCCAACCATCCCGAACTGGCGGTGGTCGCGGCCAAGGCGCGCGCCGTCCTCGAACAGGCCGCCGAACAATTGTCGCAACACCTGCCCGCCGCCCGCCGCCCGCCGGCGATCATGGTGTCGTCACATGTCTGGGCGCTGAGCCATGGTGTGGTGGAACTGTTCACCCGTGGCACCGGCCAGAACGCCCCGTTTCCGCCCGAAGACCTGCTGGAGGCAGGGATCGGCATCTATCTGCGCGGGCTGGGGCTGTTGCCCGCCGACGGGTAAGCGCCCGGGTTACCGGAACAGCACCAGCGCACTCGGTGACCAGGCCACCCGCACCTTGGTGCCCACGTCCAGCACCGGGCGCCCCGGCACGTTGCGCATCGACAGCCGCACCTCGACATCGGTGCCGCCAAGATAGACGTCATAATAGGTCATGTCGCCAAAATAGATCACCTCGTCGATCACGCCTTCCGTCTCGCGTTCGGTGGCCTTCTGATCGTCATACAGCAGGGTAAGCGTTTCGGGCCGCAGGCCCACCACTGGCATGTCGCCGCGCGTCGGCGGGGCCTGTGCGATGTCCAGCACCACCGGGCCGAGCCCTTTGGCATCAACCTCCACCCGGTCGCCCGATTCCGTTATGATCTTGCAGGGAATGAAGTTCATCGTGCCGATGAAATCCGCCACTTTTCTGGAATTCGGCCGCCGGTACAGGGTTTCGGGATCGGCCAGTTGCGCAATCTCGCCCTCGAACATCACGGCGATGCGGTCCGACA
This sequence comes from Paracoccaceae bacterium, assembly GCA_043727195.1. Lineage (GTDB taxonomy): Bacteria > Pseudomonadota > Alphaproteobacteria > Rhodobacterales > Rhodobacteraceae > JAUYQR01. The sequence continues at coordinate 1,112 of JAYSYZ010000317.1, read as the reverse complement.
TGACCAGCGCCTCTTCCTGATCATGGGTCACCAGAATGAAGGTGATGCCGACCTGACGCTGCAGCTTGATCAGTTCCACCTGCATGTGTTCGCGCAACTTCTTGTCCAGGGCGCTGAGCGGTTCGTCCAGAAGCAGCACCTTGGGCTTCAGGATCAGCGCCCGCGCCAGCGCCACCCGCTGGCGCTGCCCGCCCGACAGCGCATGCGCCGCGCGCGCGCCATAGCCTTTCAGGCCCACCATCTCCAGCGCTTCGGCAACGGCCCTCGCCTTTTCGTCCTTGGTGCGGGGGTCCTTGCGCAGACCAAAGCCGACGTTTTCGGCCACCGACATGTGCGGAAAGATCGCATAGCTTTGGAACACCATGTTCGTCGGCCGCACATTCGCGGGCACACCGGCCATGTTCTTGCTGTCGATCATGATCACGCCGGACGAGATATCCTCGAACCCCGCAATCGTCCGCAGCAGGGTGGTCTTGCCGCAACCAGACGGCCCCAGCAGCGAGAAGAACTCGCCCTCGCGGATCGTGCCGTTGATCCCCCGCAGTGCGTGATAATCGCCGTAGTATTTATGGACGTCGCGAAATTCGATCATCGCTGGTTTTTCAGACGTCACAGGAAGCCTCCGGTATCTTTGATGCCCGCCCTGGCATTGCCACGGCGGCGAAAGTACTCGGCCACGCCAAGCAGGATGATCGAAAACAGCACCAGCACTGTCCCCAGAGCCAACATCGACGGCACCTTGGCCGGAAAGCGGAACTGGCCGAAGATATACACCGACAGGATCGGTTTGCCCGAGCCGAGGAAGTTCGAGATGATGAATTCATCGAAGGAAATCGTGAAGCAGATCAGGAACGAGGCCAGGATCCCCGGCATCACCAGCGGCAGCACGATCAGCCGAAAGGTGCCAAGCGCCGTCTCGCCCAGATCCTGCGCCGCCTCTTCCAGCGACCGGTCCAGCGACTGGAAGGCCGAGGTCAGGATCGCCACCGCAAAGGGGGTGCAGACCAGCACCTGGCCCAGAATGATGGTGAACAGCGACAATTGGATGCCCAGCGACAGAAGAACGACCAGAAGCGCCATTGCCACGATCATTTCCGGCAGCACCAGCGGCA
>JAYSYZ010000316.1:0-52482 GCA_043727195.1 Paracoccaceae bacterium | reverse complement strand
GGGCTGGCCCCCCGCCACTTGCCGGTCACCCCTTCGGCATCTTCCGCAACAGCGGCATCACATCCGCCATCTCCGGCCCCGCATCGCGGCCGGTCAGCGCCCGGCGCAAGGGGCGGAACAGGTCGCGGCCCTTGCGCCCGGTCGCGTCCTTCACCGCTGCCGTCCATTCGCCCCATGTCGCCTGGGTCCAGGGCTGCGGCGGCAACAGCGCCAGCGCCCGGGCCACAAACTCCCGGTCCGCCTCATCCACCACCGGCTCCGCCCCGTCACGGAACAGGGCCCACCATTCCGCCATATCGGCCAGGACGGTGATATTGCCCTTGGCCACGGCCCAGAATTCCTCGGCCTGCGCTGCAGGAACGCCGAGTGCGGCGATCCGGTCCTGCACCGCAGCGAAGGCCAGCCCCTGCACATGATGCCGGGTCAGCGGCATCAGATCTTCCGCATCAAATTTCGTCGGCGCAGACCCGAAGGCGCTGATATCGAATGTCTCGACCAGTTCCTCCATCGACCCGATCAGTTCGACCGGTTTTGACGACCCAAGCCGCGCCATCAGGCTCAGCAATGCCATCGGCTCCACCCCCTGCGCCCGCAGGTCGCGCAAGCTCAGCGTGCCCAGCCGCTTCGACAACTCCTCACCCTTCGCACCGGTCAACAGCGAATGATGCGCGAACGAGGGCGGCACCCCACCCATCGCCTGCATGATCTGGATCTGCGTCGCGGTATTGGTCACATGATCCGCCCCGCGCACGATGAAACTGACACCCATATCGATGTCATCGACCGACGAGGCAAAGGTATACAGCACCTGCCCGTCCGCCCGGATCAGCACCGGGTCAGACACCGAGGCCGCATCGATCGAGATCGGCCCGAGGATACCATCCGGCCATTCGATCCGGCTCTGGTCCAGCAGGAACCGCCAGTACCCCTCGCGCCCCTCGGCGCGGGCGGCGGCCCGCTCGGCCTCGGTCAGTTTCAGCGATGCCCGGTCATAGACCGGTGGCCGCCCCATGTTCAGCAGTTTCTTGCGCTTCAGGTCCAGTTCCACCGGCGTCTCGAAACATTCGTAGAACCGCCCCGCCGCGCGCAACTGATCCGCCGCCTCGCGGTAGCGGTCCATCCGCAGCGACTGCCGTTCGACCCGGTCCCAGTGCAGGCCCAGCCAGGCCAGATCCTGCTTGATCCCGTCGGCATATTCCTCTTTCGACCGATCCTGATCGGTATCGTCCAGCCGCAGGATGAACTGCCCGCCGGCCTTGCGCGCAATCAGGTAATTCATCAACGCGGTGCGCAGGTTGCCCACATGGATCCAGCCGGTGGGCGAGGGGGCGAAACGGGTGATCACGGTCATCGGGCAGGCTCCTTCGGAAGCGCCCTTCCTTGTCACATGGGTTGGCCTTTGTCCAGTTTGCGGGCAGGCCGGCGGGCGGTTCCCAAGATACGCCCGGCCCCGCGTGCCCCGCCCTTCCGCAGGAACGACTTGCAGTGCCGGGTTGCCATCTTTCTTTCGCGTCTTTTCTCTGCCGCCCGCAACCCCTACCTATGGCGCATGACCGATCCTGCCCCCGACATCATCGCCCCATCGCTAGCCCTGATCGAGCACCTGGCGCATCAGGCGGTGTCGATCCTGCCCGATCCGTTTCGCGAACGGGCGAGCCACGTCCGCCTGCGGATCGAGGATTTTGCCGCCGATGCGCTGCTGGAATCGCTCGATCTGACCGATGCCTTTGAACTGACCGGGCTGTACGACGGTATCCCCCTGACCGAAAAGTCGGTCAGCGATCAGCCCACCGGCCCTGACACGATCTGGCTGTTCCGTCGCCCGATCCTGGACGAATGGGCCGAACGCGGCGACGTGTCGATCGGCGATCTGGTCACCCATGTCCTGATCCACGAACTGGCGCATCATTTCGGCTGGTCGGACGCGGAAATTGCCGCCATCGACCCCTGGTGGGAATAGCCGCACAGCGCCTGTGCGCTGGTGCGGTGCGGGTCACGGGCGCGTGACTGGGCGGGCATGGCCCCGGGTGCTACCTACCGCCTCGTTGGTAATATTGGAGGTTTCCCGATGACTTCGCCGTTCCTTTCGCGCCGCCAGGCGATATTCGCAGGCGCCGCCCTGCCACTTTTGCCCGTGCTTGGCGCGGCCCCCGCCGCTGCCAAGGCGGAGAAACAGGGCGCCTCCAGCCCGCTTTTCAACCGGTTCGCCCTCGGCGGCTTTGAAATCACCACCCTCCTGGTCGGCACCAGCACGGCGGACAAGCCGCAGGAAATCTTTGGGCTGAACGCCAGCGCCGAAGATTTCGCCGCAGCCTCTGCCGCAGCCTTCCTTCCGACCGACAAGGTGCAGTTCTTCTTCACCCCGACGCTGGTGAACACCGGCGCGGAACTGGTGCTGTTCGATACCGGCCTGGCACCCGAAGGCATCGTTGCCGCACTGGCCGCTGCCGGGATCACACCCGATCAGGTCGATACCGTGGTGCTGACCCACATGCACCCTGACCATATCGGCGGGCTGCAGGGGCCGGGCGGGGCAACCTTTGCCAACGCCCGCTATGTCACCGGCGCAGCTGAGCACAACTACTGGAAGGCCAGCCCCAACGACGCCTTCACCGCGCAGGTGGCCCCGTTGAACGATCAGATCACCTATGTGGATGACATGGGCAGCGTCACCTCGGGCATCACCGCGATGATGGCGGCGGGCCATACGCCTGGGCACATGATCTACATGCTGGAAAGCGAAGGCAAGTCGCTGGCAATCACCGCCGACACCGCGAACCATTACATCTGGTCGCTGGCCAAGCCGGACTGGGAGGTACAGTTCGACGCCGACAAGGCCGCCGCCGCCGCCACCCGCAAGGCAGTGTTCGGCATGCTCGCCGCCGACAAGACCCCCTTCATCGGCTATCACATGCCGTTCCCCGCGCTCGGCTATGTCGAGCCTGCGGGCGACGGGTTCCGCTATGTGCCCGCCAGCTATCAGATGATGCTGGCAGGTTAACGGATCGCGGCGGGCCGTTCCCCGGCCCGCCGCAAAAAAACGCCGCAAGAGTTCGCTGCGCAATCGCTTAGTCCGCCGTGGCGCAGCGAAGCGGTGGTATCGCCAGACCTTGACCCCTCAGCCGTCTGCCCGGGCACCCCGGCGGTGGCATCCCGCCTGGCCGGATCGCTGGCGGCTGATCCGCCGCCGTTGACGCGGGCCGGATGCCGCGCTAGCCCTGCATTGCATGACCGACCGCAACCCCAGTTTTGCCACCGGCCTTGCCGCTGCCCTGCCGATCATGCTGGGTTATGGCCCGATCGCCTTTTCCTTCGGCGTCGCTGCCACGCGCGCGGGCTTTGCCCCGGTCGAGGCGTTTGCCTTGTCGCTGATCATCTATGCGGGCGCATCGCAGTTTCTGGCGCTGGCGCTGCTGACCTCCGGCGCGCCGGTGCTGGTGTCGGCCTTCACGCTGATCGCGATGAACTTGCGCCATGTCCTGTACGGCCCGGCGCTGATGAAACAGGCGGGCAGCGCGGCCAGTACGCGCCACGCCTGGGCCTGGGCCTTTGGCCTGACGGACGAGGTGTTCGGCCAGGCGCTGGGCGCACTGGCGCGGGGGCAGCGGTTTTCCGAAAGCCACATGTTCGGGCTGGGCCTCGGCGCCTATGCCAGCTGGCTGGCGGGTACGGCGCTGGGCGCTTTTGCCGGGGGCGGCGCGCTGGCGGCCTATCCGGCAGTCGGCGCTGCCTTCGGCTTCATGCTGCCGGCGCTGTTTCTGGCGCTGCTGCTGTCGATCCTGACGAAAGCGCAAGTGCCCGTCATCGCGGTGGCCGCCGTTGTGACCGTGGCAATGACGCTGGCCGTCAGTTCGACGGCCGGCATCCTGACGGGCATGGTGGCGGGGGCGCTGGCGGGCGTGCTGCGTCGATGAACCCCGACCTGCTGACCGTGGCGCTGCTGGCCGGGGCGGCGAACTGGGCCTTCCGGGTGCTGCCGGTTCGGATGAAACCGGCCGATTTGGCGCCGAATGGCGCGGCGGCGCGGTTTCTTGCCGCGACCGGCCCTGCTGCCATCGGCACGCTGTTCGTGGCCTCGATCCTGCCGGCGCTGACGACCATCCCGTCCGGACTGGTGCCGCTGATCCTCGGCACGCTGGCGGTGATCGCGGTTTTCGCCGCCCGCCGGTCCGTCGTTGCGGCCACCTTGGCGGGGGCGGTGGCGCACGGGCTGGCGGTGTGGGCGCTGGCCTGATCACCCTTGCGCCAAAGCCGATCCTGCGCGACCATGGCATGACAGGCAACGAAAGACCGCAGATGCTTGAGATCAGCCCCAGCAAAGTCGTCCAGGTGATCTATCTTGCGCGCGAGATGGATGTGGGCCGGGGTGAATTGCACGCCTTCATCGACGCCATGAACGACGAGGAAAAGTCGCAGCTGACAGCACTGGCCTGGGTCGGGCGCGGCGCTTTCGAGCCTGAGGATTTCGACGAAGCGGTGGCGACCGCAGTGGCCGAGGCGACGACACCGACCGCCAGTTACCTGATGGGCATGCCGCATCTGGCTGAAAACCTTGAGGCCGGCCTCGATGCCATGGGCGTCGATGTGGCCGGTGAGGAAGAGGATCTTCTGTAAGCCGATCCTGGCAGCAGCCGGGCTGGGGCGGCCTGTGGTTCTTGCCCGACAGCGGCAAACCGGCATGTGCAAGGGGCAGCCGAGCCAACCCGCCGCCTGACCGGCGTCCGCCCGTTTCTTGACAATTCCTGCCGCATCGGCGACACATCGCCCTGCCTTGGGGCAGTAGCTCAGTTGGGAGAGCGCGTCGTTCGCAATGACGAGGTCAGGGGTTCGATCCCCCTCTGCTCCACCAATGACCCTTGATAGTATTGTAGAAAATGGCGGTCTTGGTCCGGTACCCGCCTAAGAGCCCGCCTAATCCAAAATGCTTGACGCTTCTCCTTGGGGTCAGAGGCACGCCGCCGGGTTACAGAAACTGAACGAGCCAAGCATCTAGCAAACTAGGGCAACCTCTTGCGCTTGCGACGTCACAGCTCAAACCAAACTAGGGAGGCGAGCGCAATCAATACTACGACCGCGACCACGGTGACGGAAATCGCCGTCACGCGTAACCACCACACAGCGACTAATATCTGTTTCTCAGCAGCCTCAATTTGCACTGCAGCAAGGTCCATCGCGAGAGAAAACTGTCGGCGCGTTACTTCACGGTCCCGGTCGTGGGCGCGCTGGGAACCCTGCGCTTCGATTCTCTTTAGGTCACCAGAACCAGAAAAATTCGGCGCCATGATGCTCTCTCTTGAATCGAACACGGCGTTCGCCGGTTTCGAGGGTGGTGGCGCTCTACCGGCTTTTCTGAATTCGCGCCCTAAGCGTCTTTCACCCAAAGCCACTGTTTAAGTCGATGCTTGTCAAATTTATCAGCTGCCCGGCCAAAGCAAACAATCTCTGCTGCGGTGAAGCTAGCTCGCCGCGTCACCGCGAGTTTTCCTTTCTGGCGAGTGCACCAATGCGACACCGAAGTGAGCCATCAGGCTCGCTTCAGGTGACGATTGGTCGCCCCTTGAGGGGCGTGCATGTGTATCCCCCCGCTCGAAATCCACTACCGCCGATGCCGGTATGCGAAACTTGCGTCCCACTCGAAAGCCGCGCAAGCGTCCTGCCTTAAGAAGCCGCCTAACCGTCTCGGCAGAGCATCCCCAGCGCTCGGCGAGCGCGGCGGAGGTAAATGGCCGGTCAGTCATGGGATTGCTCCGAGCTACTTTAAGACATAACCGCCATCGACCGCGCAGAGGACGTTAGAAGCTGCAGGCAGGCGCCCAGACCGGAAGCTCACGACGCCTTGTTTGGCTTGTTCAGCGGTGCAGGCTGGAATCGTCGCGATGCCGAAACCTTTCTTACCGAGGCATTGTTGCGTCGCACGCAGACGAAGCTCTGCGTTCGCATCATAGCTCTGTATGTCACCGCCGTAGACCTGACCGCCATATTCTTGGCAGTTCACGTAATTGCCGTATGACGAACACTGGACGTTAGAGGGCGTTCGATAGACCGGCGTGGAATAAGTCTGAACGGACTGTGGGACTCTGTTCGCAGCCTCGATCAAACAATCTGTCTGTGCAGAGTCCGCTTGAGCCGCCGTCGCGCCTTCGCGCCAAGCGGACGTGTAGGGCTCGGCTGGAAGGCAAGCGGCTAAGAGGACCGCAGAAAACACAGCGTAAGTCTTTTTCATAGTATTTGCTCCGCCCGTATCAGTGACAATGGACGATATCAGTGCTCGTCTGCATGTGGCAGCACTGACCCAGCGGCGAGCTTTTCCTGCACCCCCCGCCGTGGGCCAAAACGGGTGGCGCGGCCAGCGCTAGGGCGGTGGCAAGGATTGAAAGCAATTTCATCTGTGGTCCCTCAAGTTCGCTCGTGGTTCACGGTGCAGGCCGATTCGGGCAATGCTGCGGCAGTCTTGAGGCAATACATGCCTGTTGGGTTTTCCCGATAACGGAAAAGAAAGGTGCGCTGGGCGCGACCGCCCAATCACAATCCGGAAGGCGAAAGCCAAGTGGCTCGCCGCGCGATGCGACCCTTGCGGGTCTGCGGGGTGTGTGCATCCTGCTCGCATGGCCCTGTCAGTTGAAATTCGCGCAGCACGCTTAGTGGCACAACTGACCCGTGAGGGCGTGGCGGTGCGGCGCCTGATAATCCGTGGGGACGAGATAATCGTTTTTTTCGCGGACGACGAAGTGTCGGGGATCAAAGGAACGGCGGCCGATCCAGACATGATTGTCTGGGGGAAAAAATGAATGTCCGAGGGGCATGGAGCTTGAGGGGCGGCGGGTGTTGCGCCGAGGGGTGAAAGCTTCGCCGTTGTCCGGCGGGTGAAGCCTAACGCGCGAAAACCAAAAAGCCCCCGCGGTGGGCGGGGCTATCCATCATCTTGGAAACATGGGTCTTAGGACGCGTGCTTGACGATGGGCGCGGCAAGCTGTTCCGCCCAAGCGGGACCACGGTCGTTGAGAGTACGATAGAACAGTTCGACTTCTGTCCAAGCGTGGAGTGCCGGCGCTTTGATAACAGCGCCCGTGATTGTCCGGTCATCGGCTCTCATGATCCGGTCAACCGCAGCCTTAAGTGCGTCTTGCGCAGCACCCGCTCGAGCCTGTGCGGCCTCAATCCCAGAAGCCGCCGTTATGCGGTCAACCTCGGACCAGTATATGCGGGCAGGCTTGATCAGCGCACGCTCCTGCTCTGCTGCCCGAAGATTGGACAACATCCTCCGCTCTCTTTTGAAAGCTGCACACCGTTTTGCCTCGCTTCCATGATGCGCAGCGCTTACCTCGAAATATTCTGCCGTGCCGAGACGGGGCATCATCTTGATGCGGGTCGGGTAAAGAGCCATTTCCAACCCGCTTCCGTCGATCCCGCGATACTCTTTGCACCCTTCGGCAAAGCGGATGATGTCTGCGGATGGCACCGGCCACTTCGGCGACCATTCGGCAACGATTGCCTTTACGTTGTCGCGGGCAGCGACATACTCGGCCAGCACGGCAGGCAGGGCATCGGCCATCGCAACGAGTTCGGGGTTTTCGTTGGGCGCGGCGCTGGCTTCAGCCACGCTTGCCGCTGTCGCGCCGGCTGCGAGGCCGATGAGCAGGTTGCGGCGGGAGAGGGTGGAGGCGATCCGGTTAATTATATCAAGTTTCCTTCGTTTGCTTTCAGGGAAAGTTGCGGGCCGATCAGCGCGCCGGGGTAAAGCTAAGGGTCGCCCCGTCCACTTTGATAGACAGAACGGTGGCGAGGTTGACCAACCGGGGAGCCTTTGCCTCAGTATCCCACACGGGCAGAAGGTTTGGGTGGCGCTGGGCGCGGGCTGCAGCAGCCTTCCGGCCAGCTTCGGTCGTGGCGTCGCCCTTGACGTGAAATTTCAGGGCGGCAGGTTGAACCCGCATGACGCGGCGGGTGCCATCGGCCTTGATAAACGTGACCACACAGAACCGGCCCTGAGCGGCGGCAATCAGCGAGCGCTTGGCGGCGAAGTCCTCGGCCTCGGCCTCCGCTTCCCGTGCAACCGCGTCGGCCAGCGCGCGGCGCGCGGCGGAAAGGCACTCAATCCCCTCAAAGCCCAGCCGGTCGGTGTTTTCAATTTCCTCGACCTTGGCCCGTATCGAAGCCGCAGAGCGACCGGCGAAAACCGCTGCTTGTTGCGCAAACCGGCGAGCAGCTTCAGCCGCACACCGGGCCGCTTCCTTCGCAGCCCACCATACGTGCTTGAGGGCGCGGGAAAGGCGCTGGCCCCAGGTTTCGGGATTGCCGGCGAAGCGGCGGGCGATGGTCCAGGCTTCTTGCATGATGTGAGTGCGGTTAAAGGTCATTGCCGTTGCTCGGTTGTGCTGATAGCATATATTTAGAGCTTACAGCATATGCTGTAAACACTAAATTTGTGCTATCAGCACAGAAAGGCGTGCGATGACCGCAGATCAGTTTAAAATGGCGAAGGCCGCGCTGGGCATCAGCAACCCGGAACTGGCGCAGGCAACGGGCTTGCACCGTAACACCCTGAACAAACTAGATAGAGGAGAGGGAAAGGCTTCGACGATCCAGCTCGTTCGGCTTACCCTCGAGGCGCGTGGTATCCAATTCCTCGAGAGCGGCCATGCCGCCGTTGGCCCCGGAGTGGCGATCGATTTGGGAGCGATTGATTGACAGAAGAAGAGCTACCGCCAAGGGTTCAGCCGAAAGTCAAATCTGCACCAAAGCCTCGCCAAGTTTACTGGTGCGACCTGCCAAGGGATGCACAACTGCCCGAATTTTGGAAGCGGCGCCCGGTGGTTATCCTTTCTTCGAAGGCCACTCTGCATGGGGTCGTTATTGTCATACCCCTCACATCGAAAGCTCAACCAGACAATCGACAGGCCCATGCCTTCAACTCCCCCTTGCCAGGGGAGAAGATTGCTTGGGCAGTTTGTTCTCACGTTATGACGGTAGCTGTTAGCAGGCTTATCCCACCCGAAAGGCAGATCCCTCGCATCTCGGACGCAGACTTTGCTGCGATTCTGACGCTTGCGCGTGGAAACATTCCGGTCCCTCGCTCGGTTGAAGGTTGACTTTCATAGGTCGAAGGACAATATCTTCACTCAGATACGGCGCGGGAAACCGTGACCGCTTCCCGAAAGGGACACAGGTGCAAGGGGGTAGCTAAGCTGCCCCCTTGTTCGTTTGGTGGGCTTGAGAATCGTTCAGTTGCGTTCAATCGTTAACACCAGTCGATTCTCGAGCCGGGTCGCCATTCGACCGCTAGGCCTTCTGCCATCAGCACGCTTCCAATAGTTCTGCCATCGGCGAGGCGCACTGACACTAAGGGCCGGTCGAAGCGGTCGATTTGCCCGCTGTCTTCAATCGTCAAGCCTGGCGTCATCAGGAGCTGTGCCATTCGCTGCTTGGCGCGCTTCCCCAGCGCATTTTCGCGAGAGCATTCGGCGTTGCTGCCGATTTCAGGCGTGTCGTAACCAGACACGAAAGGGGCACCGTCGCCCATGTCGCGGAGATTTTGCCCGTCGCATTTAACGGTGTCTCCATCGACAGCAGACAGGCTGGCGCAAAACATTAGACCGATCATTCGCACCTCAACCTTAGGGTTCTTCGAGTAGAGAAGCCAAGAAATGTACAGGGGCTTCCCCGTCAAGTTCGGTTGCTTCGTCCAAGCAATCGTGGGCCAATAGAAGGAAGGCCTCGGCAGTTGCATGGAATCCGCTCGCGTGCGCGATGGCTGCCGCCACAAGCGCACGGTTCTTTAGTTCGCTTGGATGCACTACGTCGCCCCCTCTGACAGGCCAACTACCCTTAAGTTCGCGCCGAAAAGTTAGGAAGGGGTTAACGACCCTGGACTTGCGACACTCAGTGCAGACCGAACGCCTCCAAGAGCGGAAGCGGCGTCCTGACACCGCTTCGTGGCGGCCTCTTTGCAGGCTCCAGACCACCGCCGTAGCTCCGCCATTCGCCCCTATAAACTGACGTCCAAAGCGCCTCAAGCCTTGGAGCAGCGCGCTTCGCTTCTTCTTGAAACTCCATGGACAGGGGAGAAAATCGCCCACTGACCTGGTCTTCGCGAAACTGCGCGGCTACCACATGCGTTCTGTGTGGCCCATTCCTACTGTTGGTTGTTTGCTTGAGTCCAAAAGGGTACATTCGAGTATCCCAACGGAGAAGTGTACCATGAAGACTTTACTGCCCCTTTACCTAGTGTTTGCTTCGCTAACCCCAGCACGCGGCGAAGTGTCCGTTGACGTCACTTTCGGTGACGTCAAGGGAGACGCAGTTTACGTAGCTGACTTATCAGTGAACGACACTGCCTATATCTACAGCAACTTCTGCCATGAGGACGGCAAACTTTTTGTGCCTGATACGGTAAGGTTGCAGGATTTCACTAAAGAGAATTATGACGCAACCGGCGTGCTATATCAGATCAAGGTATTGCCCGGCCGGACGCTTGCCGTCCTGATCGTCGATGCCCGCCAGACGCAGCTGGCAGCACGCGGCAATCCGGGCGCACCAGCCGTTTTGACAAAGATCGAGTTCAAAGATGCAGTAATCGAAAACTTGAAGGGCCTGTTCGTTCCGTTTTTCGATCCGTCTTCCTGCGCGCAACAACGTGAGTGGTCTGTCCTGACTCCGCTCAATTTCTTCACGGTCGATAGCATTAACGGCCACAATTCTCTGTCGGAGCTAATCAAATCGCTTGAATAGGCCTGAAACCAGGTGCTCAGCCAGTAAACGCTCGCCATCGCGCCCAGCGCATCCTCTGTGCCTCGGCAATCCGCTCGCGCCCCTCCACCGACTTTGGGCCCGTCGATTTGCCGCCATGAAACTTGCATCGTTTGCGCCCCGGTTCGCTCTTGTTCCGGCAAGGGGTGCCTTTCCGAGTTGTCTTGGCCTCGCAGATCACGCGAAGCCGCGCGCGGCGCAGGGCTTCCTTTTCCTGCATTCTGGAAAGCTCATGAGTGATAGCCGCCTCTAACAAGGTATCAAGGGCGCTATGTCGATAAGACCCATCCCGCGCGCGCGCATTAGAAGGGAAATAATCTTGCAGAAGCTGTTTCGGGATAAGACCCATCCCGCGCCCGCGCGTATTGGCGCACCAATCTTGCAAGAGGGCGTGAAGCCTTGGCTCCGCCCCGGCCATGCGCTGCACCGCCCAGCCCCTCGGATCGACGCTTGGGCGGCACTCCAATAGCTGCCGGCGTGCCTGCTTATCCCTGCCCTTTCGCCCAGCGCGGACTGGGCAAGCCCACTGGCCTTGCGGGCGGCTTTGAGTTCACCCCCGGAAGGTCCAGGTCCCTGGCGATAGCGCCTCATCCCATGGCCTTCCATTTCCGCCGTCGCCTTTGGGCTTTCTTGCGGCAGGCTTCACCGCAAAAGACTGCATCCGCTCGTCGGGTGAAAGGCACGGGTTCCCCGCATTCAAGACACGACCATTCGCCCCACCGCGCATTGCGCAGGATACGTGCAGCACGGGCATTGCGGTGCCGCTTGTTTCCGCAAAGCCAATGATAGACCAAGACGCCACGGGGCCAGTTTTCACCTTCTTCGATGCCGTGTGGATCTGGCTCGGGCATGATTTCCCCTTGATTTAACGCTGCCTAAATTCGCCTACTTTAGGGGCCACAGGCGGGTTAACCCATTGATCGACTATCCCACCTGACAACTGACTGGTCACCGGCCCTTTGAGTAATCGGCCGCAAGAGCGTTCGCCACCGGGGACGCAGCCGGGGTGAGGCTTGCTAGAGCGTTGGGCCGCATTAGCAGTGCTTCGATTATCGCCCGGTTCGCATCTGTCCCGCCGACCTTGTTTCGGACAGATTGCCCTGCGCGGCGCGCTGCCATGCCGACGGCCTGCACACGTTGATTCTTGGGAACTCCAGCCTCGCGGGCGGCGTCGGATCGCAACGGACGGCGGTCTCTCTCCTGAATGTTCTGTTTAAGGTTGTCTTTCCTTCATGAAAAAGGTTCGCCTTCGTCCGCCCGCCAGCGTGCCCAGCGCACCTGCTGAGCATCAGCGATCCGGGCCTTGCCTTCTGCAGTCTTCGGGCCGGTCAATCCGCACCGCGGCGCTTGAGCGCCGTCTCATCCCGGCACCCCATGGTCCCTGCAATCGAACTCACCGCCCTTGATATTGGCGTTGTAGAAGCGCCCCAGTGAGGGAGCCGACCGCCATGCCTTAACTGTTGCCGGGTCGACAGCGCAGTAGTGGTAGTAGGTGCCGTCGAGGTCGACCACCAAGTAAGAACGCGCTTCGTCGTAGCAAAGTCGCTTTACCAAGCTGGATGCCTTGATCGGGGCGCAGTCGAAGGTTTCGAGCGAGACAGGCCCTTGATACTTCACATTGACCGATTCTGCGGCAATGGGGGTGGTCAAGAGTGCGGCGAGTGACAAACCTACACCAAGGGTCACCAATTGCTTCATCCTATACCCCTCTCTATGCGAATTCGCTCGGAGCAAAACGTCTTGCTCCTTGACGGGGAGGTTAGCCACAAATCTTGGTGTCGATAAGCTGCCATTCTCGGATCATTCTCAGAAGGCCCAGCGTTGGGCGCGGCTATCCGTCATTGTTGAAAACCCCAAGTTCTTGGGAGGCGGGCTTGACAATGGACACCACCAGAGGGTCGGCGCATGCCATGCCGCGTTCATTAGAGCCCGCATGCTTCCAAGCCTGCTTCTACCTGCTACATCAGGTCGATTGTGCCTGATCTGTTCCTGTTTTCAGGATATCTCGACCCCTGTTGGCAAAAGTTATTGGAACATTTCAGCCCCGCAAACACTCCCAGATGACAGGACAGCTTCCCTCATCCCTGCTGTTGAAAAGACAAGCGTTTCTACGCGCCCCTCGGCGGTAATGTAACGAACGGCCATCTTTTGGCTATCAAGGTAGTCCTGAATCAGGTCTCCAAACTCTGGCGTCGGTGCATCCCTGGCCGATCTTCCAACGGCACCGTCTCCGATAAAATCTGGGACAAAAAGGTTTCTTTGCATGGTCACTTTAACTGCTGGTGAAGTGTCCACTCGAATGGTCACCTCAAACGGAGCAAAAGGCTTATCTGCATCCGTCAAAGGCTCACAGGCTTCTGCCAGCATAAGCGAAGACGGCAAAGTTTCACTACAAATCAGCACCATGGCGGGGCGTTGGTCGGAGCAGGCAGATGTGCTATCGGACCGCATGAAGACGTAGGAGGTCACACGGTCATCCAAGGGGTCTGGCTGGTTCACAGTCTCCCAGCTCAGTGCCGGAGCGGCAGCCAAGGTGACTCCAGTCAATAGGGCCAAAGTGGCAAGACACTTGATCGACCTGAAAGTCGTTTGAAGCACCGCCGGAGGACCTCTGATAATCCTAGATTTAAACATTATCACCTTTCCTTGTCGGTGCCACTGTTCTTGCCCGGTAGGAGCGTTATCTCATGCGGCACAATAGTCTTGTTAGCAACCTTCGCCCAGAATTTCCCGCCTTCTTGGCCTCGGCCTCTTTGGCCGTGGCAATCATAATGCGGCGGGCGATTGCTCCCCCCTTCGGTAGCGAGGTTGCGGGTCTCAGTCCAATCAACTCGCTCCGGCGTTTGGGCACGGACGACCCAAGCAATCAATAGCCCGTTGAAGTTGACAAGAAGTGGGGGCGCATACTTCACATCTCTCTGCCGCAAAGCATGCGCTCGATCTCCTTGGCCTCCCGCACCATCTCGTTGATCTCCGCCCTTGCCTCGATCCACTCCCGCGACCGGAGACCGTGCCGCCAGGTGGGATGATCCTTTCCAGCCGGATGCCCGCCGCCCGCGCCGTGACTGCGACAGACGTTCCATCCGGTGACGGCCGGGCCTTTGCACCGCTCGCCCGTCCGCTTGGAGGTTGCCGTGCATCTGGGGGCTGCGTGGGCCTTGCTCATGGGGTTGTCGTCAGCTTTCATCCTGCGCCCCCCCTGTGGGTCACGTTCCCGACGACCGCTTGCGCGCCGTTCTCCACTGTCACCCGCTCCACCCTGACAACTTGCTGCCCTTTCGACCGGTAGCGTTTCAACGTGTCCATCTGGACGGCATAGCTGCGCGTGAGCTTATTCAGTGCCCGCTCGGCGGCGTCCTGTTGGGGGATGGTCTCGACGTGGTTCAACCGTCGGGCAAGCATCATCATGGACATGTGAATCGAAGCCATCTGGGTGAGAAGCAGCGCCTCCGCTGCATCCCGCGGCTGCATTGAATCAATGAACGCCAAGGCGAAGTTGGCTGCGTCTTCGTCCATTTTTTTCTTCTGAGAACCCAGGCAGGCGACATGGGCAAGCAGTCCGTTGGCAACTTTTAGGTTGCCAGCGCCCTTGTAAATGCGGCCCCACCGTCCTTCTGCCTTGATGTTTAGGACACCTTCGTCTGTCCAGCTAAGCCCCGCTCTCGGCAGGTCGCGTGCGATGGCATGAGGGGGCCATGATTTCAGGCCGTCCATTTCTGCGTCGTCCAAGACGGCGGGTTCAGAGTTGGTCATGGCTTTTGCCTTTCGATGAAAATGAGGAGCGGGAAAACGCCGCGAGAAAGCCGCGCACCGAGAGTGAGGGAGGCGGAAGGTGACAAATGCACGACGGCAAGTTCGATGCCGTCGCAGTGACGGACCGGTCCAGGGCGGATCGTGACAAGCATCATGCGACACTGCTTTTCGACTTGAGCGGCGGTGGAAAGCCCGCGAAGGCGCAGACCTCGTTCAGCCGGGCCAGGGCCAGACTGCGGGCGACCTCGTGGGCCATTGGGCGGTCATCCGATTGGGCGGTATGCAGGGCGTAGCTGCCCCGCCCCTGCACGTCCAAACCGACCGCAAGCCAAGTGACCCCGCCGGGCAGATGATCGGCCTGCCGCTCCGGGAAGCCCAGCGCCTCGGCCTCGGATACCGGCATGACAACAGGCTTGCCGTCTGCCTCGATCAGACGTCGAAAGGCGCGCGTGAGCGCGGCAACCGCCTCCGGTTGCGTTATCGGCTTCATCCCATCCCTCAGGAAATCGAAGCAACAGGCCGCCATCAGAGCGGCGTTGGCGGCAGCCTTGCGTTTCAGGGCGCGGCGCTGGGCGCGGTTGAGGGTCATGCGGCACCGCCTTTCCCTGCCATCGCGGGGGGGCGGAGCGGAACCTGCGGAACCTTTTCCCACACATTCTGTAGGAACGCATTCCAGCGGAACCAGCGGAACCTACCTATAACTGATTTTCTGTTTTTTGTCATATAGTTACCGGTTTCGGCAAAATGCGTGGGAAAAGGTTCCGCAGGTTCCGCAATGTTGATTTTGGCAAGGGATTTCAAAGGGGATTCCGCCCGTGGGTTCCGCTTGCGGGGAGTGAGGTTCCGCGCGCTCATGCCCCGCCCCCCGGCGATGGCGGCGGGACATACCGTGACAGGTCTTTGTAAGCGCCCTTCTTGAACTTGCCGTCCTTGCGCCAGCCCGCGCGGGTCAGGATACCGCCAATCCGCATCGCCTCGGACTTCCCGCCCCGTTCCAGAGGAATATCCATCAGTGTCAGGATTTGAGAAGCGCTCACTTCGGGCAGTCCAGCCGCAACCGAAAGAACCTTTCCCGACCAAAGGTCTTCCGCCTGCCGGTCTGCGACAATAGCCGCTGCGCCCGCCTCTTCTTCGCCAGAGAGCCACCAAGACTCGCCGGAATTAAGCGCCTCGACTGCCTCGGCCCAGATCTGGTCGCGGTCGCGTTTCAGGGCCTTCACGTCAACCTGCCCGACCCGAACCGGCCAGAAGCGCCGCCCGCCTGTGTCATCCGCAAGATAATCATCCCGGTTCGTGGTGCCTGCGAAGATGCACCGCCGCCGCTCAATCACTTCGCCGCGCCCATAGGGCGGGCGATACCGTTCCTCTGTGCGGCTTAGGAACGCTTTGACCGCTTCGACATCGGACCGGCGAAGCGCGGAAAGCTCGGGTAGCTCGACAATCCACTTGCCCTTGAGAGATGCGCTGGCGTCCTTGCCGTGCATGTCGCGCAGGCCGTCGAAGAACCATTCCTCGCCGGCAAGTGCCTTTAGCGCGGAGGACTTGCCTATGCCCTGCGCTCCTTCCAACACCAGCGCGTTGTCAGCCTTGCAGCCGGGCCTCAGGGCGCGCGCCACGGCGGCGATGAGCCACTTGCGGCCAAAGCGGCGCGTCAGCCCAGCGCTGGGCGCTTCGCAGTAGACCTGAAGCCAATCCTCGATCCGGGGCGTCCCGTCCCATTTGAGCGCTTCCAGGTAGTGCCTCAAGGGGGAAATGATCGACTGACGTGCTACCATCTGCATGGCGTCCTGTAGGACGTTGCGGGTCGCGTCAGGAAACCTGTTGCGGTTGAACCAACGCAGCGCGGCGGTCACGTCATGCTCCTGCAGCTCGCGCGGCTTGAAGCGGGAATGCGGAACGGTAGTTCCGGGGATCGGCTTCATGAGCAGGTCCAAGACGGCAAATTCGTCATGGGCCAATACCCCGGCCCAATCGGGGTGCCGCTCCAAGGTTAGGCAGGCATTTTCGGCGCACCAGGCGGGCTTTCCTCCCCTGCCAAGCACGAATTCAACTGGGTTTTCAGCCTTTATTTTGCTGGCTGGAAGGTTTTCCACCGTTTGTTTTTCAGTCGGATCAGGGCCTGGGTCATACTCCAGCGCCATCGGAACAACGGCGGGGCATTTGGCATTTCCCGACAAGGACAAAGGTGGATGCATCTCTCCCCAGTACACCTTCGCCGCTTCGCCCGTTTTGCCGCCATGGTCGAAGTGGCAATAAAGGTCGAAAGCGTCGCCGTGCCGCGCGCCTGATCGGGTTTCATGGCCTAGCCCGGCGCTTGCATCGCTGCCGGACAGGCTCACCCAATACTCGCCCATGTCGCGGGTCGCATAGCTTCCGCTGGATTGGTAAGGGCTGCGCCAGTCGTCGCTGCGGCCCGCGCGCACATAGCCGTAGCGCTCTAGCAGATCGGCAACCGCGTGGCGCGCGTTGAATGCCTCGATAGGGCTATCCGCCTCGCCAAAGGGCCGCGCTGCCCTCTCGGCTTCCAACTGCCTGCGCCGGGCCACTGCCGACATCTCCGCCTCAGCCCTTTTGGCGCGGCTTTCCTCTCGGCGCAGGATGACAGGGTGCGAGGAAACTAGGTCTAGCTGCGGAGCATCACGTTTGACCGCCTTGTCATAGAAGCCCGAAAGCGGGTTTGGCAGATAGACCGGCTGCCCTGTGCGCTCTAGCGCCCGATCGGCAATCAGCGTCCCAGAAGACGCCTTCAAAAGCAGGTCAAAGAAGGCCCGTTGCGTATCTTTGAAGTCAGCCCCCAGAAGAGGTTCCTTCAGGGGCACCAGGGCGCGCCATTTGCGGTTGTCCGGAGTGGCGGATGACGTGGAATAGATCAGGTATCGGCATGGCCCCAGGACTGCGCCTATCGCCTTCGCAACGTCAATCAGGGCGAGGTTGTTGCCGTCCACGTCCAAGGTAAGCCAAAGGAAGCTACCGCGCGCCTCTTGGGCCTCATGCGACCGCGCGTCGTGTTCCGCATAGGTGCTAGGGATAAACCACTGTGCTTGATCCTTGGGCACGGCGCTGGGCGGGTTCTCGACCATGCGGGCGATATCTGCGCCGGTGACAGTCGGATAGGGCTGCCCGGCGAACTGCTGGCGGTTGGGCGTCCCGTCCCGTTTGGCGAGCGAATGCGTGAATTCTTTCCCACGGCCCGTGGGGAAGCTTCGCCCGGTCGGGGCGACGGCGGCAGCCTCTGCAATGGGTTGGGATGCGTTCAAGCGGCAATCCCCTCGGCTGGCTTCCGGGTCACATTGGACAAAAGGAAATAGCGCCCGTGGTGGCCGGGGAAGTCGCCCCCGTGGGGTTCATCCTCCCGAATGATATTTAGCCCATGCTCGTGCCGCAAGTCGAAGATATAGGCATGCAACCGTGGCCCGTTCATTTCGATTGCCGTAATTCCGCGTGGGCCCGCCTTGATAAGCATTTCAAGCGCCCAGCGGTCGCGGCCCATCAGCGTGATGTCGCGAGTAGCGCCCTCGCTGTCTTCGACGGTGTAGGCCTCTAGGCCCCAGTTTTTTGACTTCTCAGACATTCTGCCTGCCTCAATGGTTGCGGACAGGGCGGTCACGGGCTATATTTGGGTACTATGTTCCCAACTAACTACAGCCGCCGCCCCCCGTGGGTGGCGGTTTTCCTTATGCGGCCTGCATCTGGGCTGCTTCCCAGGTTTGCACGTCAGCCCAGCGCCAGCGCGTGATTTGCGGCGAGAGCTTCACGGGGGCAGGGAATTGCCTTTCACTGGCCCAGCGCCAGATCGTCGCCCGGCTCACCCGGAAGTGGGCAGCAAGGTCGGTATCCGCGGCGTAAGCATTGCGGGCAGGATCAGGTGATACGGGTTTAGCCATGGTAGAGCATCCCTTTGCGTGTTGCGCTGGGATGAACATTGCGCAGCGTATTCTTGCCACAAAACACAAAACGGGCCAGTTAATCTTGCCAAAAAAAGCCGAATAGTCGCTTCGGAATTTTCGGCTGGCCTAGTCGCCCCGGACTAAATCACTCAAATAGTTTTGTACGGTGGTCCTGCTCACTGGACTGCCAGCGTTCTGAGCCCAAGCCCTAGCCGCTGCAAGATCGGCCTCGAGTTTGCCGGTACCTAGCTTCCCCAACCTGCATTGGGTCTGATACCATGAGCGCATCCCCTCACGTAGCCAGTCCGTCTTCAATGGGCGGCCTCTTGGCCGCCTGACAGGTTTAGCTTCGATATCTGCTTCTTCTTCCTTAGTGCCCTCGGTCGTCGCGTTACCGTTGAACACTCGGGCAGAAAGTAGCTCTCCGGAAGGGGGAGTGAAAAGGTGCAGTACGGCATTCGTTTCCAGGGTGATTAAGTGGTACGCTCCCGTTGAGCGCCCGTTAAAGGGATGTGTGTGCATTTTATGCTCATCCCAATCCAATGATGCAGGTGAGATGATCTGGGGCGGAACCTTCTCCGCTTCGGGATATATCTCCATATCGTATATGAATTTGTTCTCTTCGAACCAATAGCCGGTCATCTCGATGTGCCCTTGGATTAGAGCTGCGACAATCTTAGATTTGGCCCGCTGGACCTCATGCTCATATCGGAATAGCGCTCTCGAAATTATGTCCTTGTTCTTTCGATCTGCGACATCTCTCTCGGCCCGCCATTTTTCTATTATCTCCGTCGGAATGGGAAGCGGGCTGCCCACAACCTCTAGGACGGGGAGATTCGGGTAAAGTGCGTCAAGATATTCATCATAGTTCAGTTCCACACCGAAGTGCTTAAGCTCATCGGGCCTAAGCGGGTCTGGAGAGAGCGAATAATCGTTTAGCGCCGCCTTCAGGCTGCCTCGAATCTCATCTCCATTGTCGTCCGGTGCAAAGCTCGGCACGATACCTTGGACGACCCACGCCACCGCCTCATTGAGGTAGCAAAAGCGCGAAACGTCAATTTCTTTGAAGTAGCGCATCAGCCGATCCTCACCAAGTTGCCGCCCAGCGCCCAGCCTGACAGGAAGTCAGACCAATCCGCCATCATCCGCCGCCGCTTTTCGATCATGTCGCCGCGCCGGTATGCGGCTTCCACGACATTGTTGATCCGATGGGCCAACGCTACTTCGGCCATATCGCCGGGATATTGTGTCCGCTCTGCCGCCCAATCCCGGAAGGTGCTGCGTAGTCCATGGGGTACGGCTGGGCGCTTGCTCACGCGATCCAGGAAGCCCGGACCATCCGCTGCAATGTCGGCCTCATGCAAGCGCCGCATGGTCGCAGATAGCGTCATGTCCGACAGTTGCCCGCCTTTGCTGGACGGAAAGACCAGATCGGAGCCGTCCAACTTCGGTAGAGTTTTGAGAAGCGCCAGCGCGGGGGCAGTCAGCGGAACCCGGTGTTCCTTACCCATTTTCATGCGCTCACCAGGGACAACCCAGATGGCGCGGTCGAGGTCAAACTCTGACCACACTGCACCCCGGACTTCCCCAGATCGGGAGGCGGTCAAAGCTGCAAACTCCAAGGCCCTTGGGCCGAAGCCCTCGCGCTGGCGAATGGCAGAAAACCAGCGAGGGGCATCGTCAAGGCTTAGGGCGGGCTGATTGCCTTTCACTTTGACCTTGGAAGGCGCGGGCAGTAGTTCCTTTAGGTTGCCGGCCCAACGCGCGGGATTGTCTCCTGCCCTATGTCCCGAAACCGTAGCCCAAGAGAGAACCGCCTCGATCCGCCCCCGCAGTCGGGAAGCGGTCTCGGTGCGGTCGGTCCAGATCGGATGCAGGACTTGCAGCACGTCCTGAACCGTTATCGCTGAAACGGGCGTCTTTCCTAGAACCGGGAAGGAGAGTTGCTCAAGGGTCGCGCGCCACTGGTAACGGTGCTTTTCGTTGCGGTAGGCGTCCAGCTTTGCGTCAAGGTAGAGGTTCGCCGCTTCCGAGAACGTCAGACCCTTGCGGGCAGCGGCGGCCAAGGCCGCGCGTGCGGCCTTTCGTTCGGCCATAGGGTCAACTCCACGCTCGATCTTGTCCCGCGCTTCCCGTGCCTTGTCGCGGGCTTGGGCGAGGGTCACAGTCGGAAACCCGCCAAGGCCAATTTCTGCCCTCCGCCCGGCCATCGCCGCGCGCAGTATCCAGGTCTTGCCGCCCTTGGGAGTGATTTGCATGTAAAGACCGGCAACGCCGCCGACTGGCAGCATGGTGTTGCCCTTGCCCCCGCCGTGCGTTGCCCGCTTCACGTCCAGCGGCCCGAGTTCCTTGGCAACGCGTGGCAAAACATAGCCTCCATCCTACCCGCCTAAAAGGATAGCACTGGAGGCAAAGGGATGCAATGGCGTGCAACGCGGTTACGCAAATATCCTTACGTTTTAAATGGATATAGCCAAGAGGTTTTGACGGCGTGTTACGGGATGCCATGGCGGAATGGCGGTCCTCTGCTCCACCAGACCCTTATAAATCAAAGCATCAGAAGCCTCGACCCGGTCTGCAGCCGAACCCTGCACATTGGCTGCGCGGGACGCCGCCCTCTCGCCGGTTCCGTGCCGCCAGCTAGACGTCGGCCACCTGCACCATGGTTCCCCAGCCTTCGCATTTGCGGGCAAGATCGGCGGGCAGGGGCCGGTCGGTGAACAGCCGGGTGATTTCGGACAGCGACGCCAGCCGCGCCGGGGCCGACCGGCCGAGCTTGGAATGATCGCACACCAGATGCACCTCGCGCGATTGGCCGATGATCGCCTTTGATACCCTTACCTCGGCCAGATCGAAGTCCAGAAGATCGCCGTCGCGGTCCAGTGCCGAAGCCCCGATCACCGCGCAATCAACCTTGAACTGCTCGAAGAACTGCGTCGTCAACTCGCCCACCAGGCCGCCGTCGGTGCGGCGCAGCGCGCCCCCCGCCACCACAATCTCGCAGCCCGGATTGGCCACCAGAATGTTGGCGACGTTCATGTTGTTGGTGACAACCGTGATGTTGCGATGGCTGAGCAGTTCCCGGGCCACCGCCTCGGTTGTGGTGCCAAGGTTCAGGATCAGGCTGCAATTGTCGGGAATCGCCGCCGCACAGGCCCGTGCGATGGCCGCCTTTGCCGCCTCGTTCATCCGCCGCCGCGCCTCATACCCGATGTTGGCGACACCGGTGCGCACCACCGCGCCGCCATGCACGCGGTCCAGATGCCCCGCATCCGCCAGATCGGAAAGGTCGCGGCGGATCGTCTGCAGCGTCACGTCGAACCGCTGCGCCAGATCATCCACCACCACCCGCCCCTCGGCGCGGGCCAGCTCCAGAATTTCGCTCTGACGAAAGCTGAGGGCCACCGAGCTTTCCTTTCCGTTCGTTTTGCCGCGTATCGTCTTGTGGCACGCCCTGCCGCGGCTGTCAGCGAATTTCCTTATCTGCGAATTGCCGCGACTTTTTGCGATTGCAGAAAAACCCGTGGCGTCCGCGGCATTTCCGGCGGTCGTGTGATCGTCAATGTTCGTTTTGGCAAATTTCGCGTCAAAACGAAAGAAATCCGTTGACGGAACCGTGACAATCGGCACAGGTAGATCGGCGGGGGAGGAACCCAATTTGACAGACCAGCAGGCGCAGGCGGCGGTGGCCGACCTGTTCATCATCGGTGGCGGCATCAATGGCTGCGGCATTGCCCGCGATGCCACCGGGCGCGGTCTGTCGGTCGTGCTGGCCGAACAGGACGATCTGGCGCAGGGCACCTCTTCGGCCTCGACCAAACTGTTTCACGGCGGGCTGCGCTATCTTGAATATTTCGAATTCCGCCTTGTCCGCGAGGCGCTGGAGGAACGGGAAACCCTGCTTGTGGCCATGCCGCATATCAGTTGGCCGATGCGGTTTGTGTTGCCGCTGTCGCCCGGCATGCGGTTCGAGAGCGATACCCCCACCTCGCGCCTGTTGCTCTGGGTGATGCCCTGGGCACGGGGCCGCCGCCCCGCCTGGCTGATCCGGCTGGGCCTGTTGATGTATGACAGGATGGGGGGCCGCAAGATCCTGCCGGCCGCCCGTTCGGTGGACCTGACCCGCGATCCCGCCGGCAAACCCCTGAAGCCGGAGTTTCGCCGCGCTTTCGAATATTCCGACTGCTGGGTCGAGGATTCGCGGCTTGTGGCACTGAACGCCCGCGACGCGGCGCTGCGCGGGGCAAGGATCATGACCCGCACCAAGGTGGTCACCGCGGAACGGCAGGGCGAGCTTTGGCAGATCACCACCGATGGCCCGCACGGCCGCGCAACCCACCGCGCCCGCGCCCTGGTCAACGCCGGCGGGCCCTGGGTCGAGGATATCATCCGCAACGTCGCGCGGATCAATTCGTCCGAAGGTGTGCGGCTGGTGCGCGGCAGCCACATCGTCACGAAAAAGCTGTTCGAGCATGACCGCTGCTATTTCTTTCAGGGCACCGATGGTCGGATCATCTTTGCGATCCCTTACGAGCAGGATTTCACCCTGATCGGCACCACCGACAAGGACCACACCGCCGCCCCGAAGGACGCCGTCTGCACCGATGAGGAGCGGGATTACCTCCTGGCCTTTGCCAGCCGGTATTTCGCCAGACCCGTCACCCGCGACGA
This sequence comes from Paracoccaceae bacterium, assembly GCA_043727195.1. Classification (GTDB taxonomy): domain Bacteria; phylum Pseudomonadota; class Alphaproteobacteria; order Rhodobacterales; family Rhodobacteraceae; genus JAUYQR01. The sequence continues at coordinate 29,425 of JAYSYZ010000316.1, read as the reverse complement.
TGTGGTCTGGGCCTATTCCGGCGTCCGGCCGCTGTATAACGACGGTGCGAAATCGGCCACCGCCGCCACCCGCGACTATGTGCTCAGCCTTGATACGGGAGGTGCGCCGCTGCTGAATGTCTTTGGCGGCAAGATCACCACCTACCGCCGTCTGGCCGAATCCGCGCTGGCGAAACTGGCGCCGTTCTTCCCGCAAGCCAAACCCGCCTGGACCGCCCGCGTGGCGCTGCCGGGGGGGGATTTCCCGCATGACGGGGTGGCCGCGCTGACGGCGAGACTGGCCGGGCAATATCCGTTCCTGACGCCCTATTGGGCGGGTCGGCTGATCCGCGCCTACGGCACCGACGCGTTCAATATCCTGGGCGATGCGACAACACCGGCGGCGCTTGGCCGCGATTTCGGTGCCACCCTGACCGAGGCCGAGGTACGCTGGCTGATGAGCCGGGAATACGCCGTTGTGGCCGCCGATGTGGTGTGGCGGCGGTCAAAGCTGGGGCTGCGGATGCCGCAAGATCAGATCACGGCGCTGGACGGCTTCATGGCCGGTGCTGCGTCGCGGGCGCTTAGCCCGGCGGCGGAATAGGGGGCGGGGATGGCGCTGGAAATGCAAGGCGTGTCACGGTCGGTCGGCGGGCGGGTGCATATCCAGCCGACCAGCCTGATGCTGAAGAATGGCACGATGAACGTGCTGCTGGGCCCGACGCTGTCGGGAAAGACCAGCCTGATGCGGCTGATGGCGGGCCTCGACAAACCCTCGGCGGGCCGCATCCTGTGGCAGGGTCAGGATGTGACCGGCGTTCGGGTGCAGGACCGGCAGGTTGCCATGGTCTACCAGCAATTCATCAATTACCCGGCGATGAGCGTCTATGAAAACATCGCCTCGCCAATGCGCCTGATGGGCAAATCGGCGGCCGAGGTGGACCGTGCGGTCCGCGAAACCGCCGATATGCTGAAGCTGACGCCGATGCTGGGCCGCAAGCCGCTGGAACTGTCGGGCGGCCAGCAACAGCGCTGCGCCCTGGCGCGCGCCTTGGTCAAGGGCGCGGGGCTGGTGTTGCTGGACGAACCGCTGGCCAACCTTGACTACAAGCTGCGCGAAGAGTTGCGGATTGAAATCCCCCGGATATTCGAGGCGTCGGGCGCGATCTTTGTCTATGCCACCACCGAACCGGAAGAGGCGCTGCTGCTGGGCGGCCACACCGCCACCCTGTGGGAGGGGCGCGTCACCCAGTTCGGCCCCACGCCCGAGGTCTACCGCCTGCCCACGGATGCCGTCACCGCGCGGGTATTCAGCGACCCGCCGATGAATTTCGTCCCCTGCCGCAAGGAAGGCGCCCGCCTGACCTTCGCCGCCGAGGCGCATGCCCCGGCAGAGGGGCCGCTTGCCGGCATCCCGGACGGGGATTATGTCGCGGGTTTCCGCGCCAACCATGTCACGCTGAACCGGCTTTCCGGCGACGCGGTCGAATTCCGTTGCACCCTTGAGGTGACTGAAATCACCGGGTCGGAAACCTTTGTCCACCTTCGGCACGGCTCCGACAAATGGGTGGGCCTGGTGCACGGGGTGCATCTGCTGGAACCGGGGTCGGCAGTGTCGATCTGGCTTGATCCGGCGCATGTCTATCTTTTCGACGCCGAGGGGCGACTTGCCGCCCCGGCACCTTATGCGATGGCGGCCTGAATGTCCCGGATCACGCTTTCAAAACTGGCCCACAGCTATTCGGCCCACCCGACATCCGAAGCGGATTATGCGCTGAAGGAAATGGATCATGTCTGGCAGGACGGCGGGGCCTATGCGCTGCTGGGATCGTCGGGCTGCGGCAAGACCACGCTTCTGAACATCATCTCGGGCCTTGTCCGACCGTCACAGGGCCGGGTCCTGTTCGGCGACACCGATGTGACCGATGCCGAAACCGCCGCCCGCAACATAGCACAGGTGTTCCAGTTCCCGGTGGTCTACGACACCATGACGGTGCGCGACAACCTGTCCTTCCCCCTGCGCAACCGGGGCATGGACGCGGCCTACATCGCGGGCCGGGTGAACCAGATCGCCAAGATGATCGGGATGGAAGACATCCTGAACCGCAAGGCCCAGGGTTTGACTGCGGATGCCAAGCAGAAGATCAGCCTCGGCCGCGGCATGGTGCGCGAGGATGTGAACGCCATCCTGTTCGACGAACCGCTGACCGTGATCGACCCGCACATGAAATGGGAACTTCGCACCCAGCTGAAACAGCTGCACCGCCAGTTCGGCCACACGATGATCTACGTGACCCATGACCAGACCGAGGCGCTGACCTTCGCCGACAAGGTGGTCGTCATGTATGACGGCCGCGTCGTGCAGATGGGCACACCGGAAGAGCTGTTCGAGACCCCGGCGCATACTTTTGTCGGCTATTTCATCGGCTCGCCCGGGATGAACCTGTTCGACGCCGAAGTCAGCGGCACCACCGCGCGGCTGAACGGTGTCACGCTGCCTCTGGGGGCCGCCTATGCACCCGTCACCGGCCGCACCCAGATCGGCATCCGCCCGGAATATGTGCTGCTCGGCGACGAAGGCGTGCCGGTTACCGTCAAACGGGTGGAGGATGTGGGCCGACACCGCATCGCGCGCGCCGAACTGATGGGCCAGCCGCTGAACGCCATCCTGCCCGAGGGCATGGCACTGCGGGATGACGTCCGGGTCAGTTTCGTGCCGGGCAAGATCAGCGTCTACGCCGATGACTGGCGCGTCGCACCCAAGCTGGAAAGGGCCGCCTGATGGACAAGACGCAGAACAACAAGGCCTGGTTTCTGGTGCTGCCCGTGCTGGTGCTGGTGGCGTTTTCCGCCGTGCTGCCGCTGATGACGGTGGTGAACTACGCCTTCAACGACACCTTCGGGCAGAACGAGTTCTTCTGGGCCAGCCTCGACTGGTTCGAGGAGATGGTCACCTCGGACCGGCTGCATCAGGCGCTGGGCCGCCAGATCCTGTTTTCCGCCATCATTCTGGCGATCGAGGTGCCGCTGGGCATCTACATCGCGCTGAACATGCCGAAATCCGGCTTCTGGGCCAGCCTCGTGCTGATCCTGATGGCGCTGCCGCTGCTGATCCCGTTCAACGTGGTCGGCACCATCTGGCAGATCTTCGGCCGGGTGGATATCGGCCTTCTGGGCCACACGCTGGCGGCGCTGGGGATCGACTACAACTATACCAACGACGCGCTGGATGCCTGGGCCACCGTGATCGTCATGGATGTCTGGCACTGGACCTCGCTGGTGGCGCTTCTGGCCTATGCCGGTCTGCAATCCATCCCGCAGGCCTATTACCAGGCGGCCAAGATCGATCAGGCGACGCGGTGGTCGGTGTTTCGCTACATCGAACTGCCAAAGATGAAGGGCGTCCTGCTGATCGCCATCCTTCTGCGCTTCATGGACAGTTTCATGATCTACACCGAACCCTTCGTCGTCACCGGCGGCGGGCCCGGCAACTCCACCACCTTCCTGTCCATCGATCTGGCCAAGATGGCCACCGGTCAGTTCGACCTTGGCCCCGCCGCAGCATTCTCGCTGATGTATTTTCTGGTGATCCTGTTGATTTCGTGGGTGTTCTTCACCGTGATGACCAACCTTGACCGGCAGGAGGCCCAGTGATGCGCATCAAATCCTCTGCCGTCGTGATGACCCTCTACCTGTTGTTCCTGCTGGTGCCGATCTACTGGCTGATCACCATGAGCCTGAAGACCAATACCGAGATTACGTCGACCTTCTCGCTGTTCCCGCAGACCATCACGCTGAAGAATTACGTCACCATCCTGACCGATCCGTCGTGGTACATGGGCTATGTCAACTCGATGATCTACGTCACGATGAACGTGGTGATATCGCTGACCGTGGCACTGCCCGCCGCCTATGCCTTCAGCCGCTACAACTTCATGGGCGACAAGCACCTGTTCTTCTGGCTTTTGACCAACCGGATGGCCCCGCCTGCCGTCTTTGCGCTGCCGTTCTTCCAGCTGTATTCCTCGGTCGGGCTGTTCGACACCCACATCGCCATTGCGCTGGCGCATTGCCTGTTCAATGTGCCGCTGGCGGTCTGGATCCTTGAAGGTTTCATGCGCGGCGTCCCGAAAGAGATTGACGAGACCGCCTATATCGACGGCTATTCCTTCGGGCGGTTCTTCCTCAAGATCTTCCTGCCGCTGATTGCGTCTGGTGTGGGTGTTGCGGCCTTCTTCTGCTTCATGTTTTCCTGGGTCGAACTCTTGCTGTCGCGCACGCTGGCCACCGTAAACGCCAAATCCATCGCCGCCACCATGACCCGCACGGTATCGGCGTCGGGCATGGATTGGGGTGTGCTGGCCGCCGCCGGGGTGCTGACCATCGTGCCCGGTGCGCTGGTGATCTACTTTGTCCGCAACTACATCGCCAAGGGCTTTGCCCTGGGAAGGGTGTGATGACCGCCACGCGCTGGACCACGATCTACGCAACCATTGCGGCCATCATGGCCGCGATCCTCGGGCTGCTCATCTGGGCCGTGCCGTCCGAGGATGGCGTAAAGGACTGGACAGGCCAGTTGATCCCAGGCGGCTGGATGGCCTGGACCTTTCCGGTGGCCCTGTTTTTCTTCATCATCGCCAGCCTTCTGATCACCTTCACGCTGCTGGCGATGCGCTACCCCGAAACCCCCCGCGTCGGCATCCTGCGCATCGAAACCACGCGCGGCGACCGGCTGTTCATTTCACTTTTGGGCTCGGCCTTCATCAATCTTGGCTGGCTCTTCTTCTTCGGTGCCCCGCTTTGGGCCGCACTGATCCTTTGCCTGGTCTATGTCGCAGCAGTATTCCGCTGGGTCTGATCGGGAAAAACCGCTTCCGGGCGGGGGATTTGACCCCGCCCGAAGGCAAGACAACCGAAAAACGTCTCAACATTCTGGGAGGAATCACATGAGACTACGTCAATCCACAACCGCCATGGCGCTTGCGCTGATGGCTTACGGCCTGCCCGCCTGGGCAGACATGGAGGCGGCGAAGGCCTTTCTCGATAGCGAGATCGGCGAGCTTTCGACGCTCGACCGCGCCGCGCAAGAGGCCGAACTCCAATGGTTCGTCGATGCAGCCAAGCCCTATGCCGGCATGGACATCAAGGTGGTGTCGGAAACCATCGACACCCACAGCTATGAAGCCAAGGTGCTGGCCCCGGCCTTCACCGCGATCACCGGCATCAAGGTCACCCATGACCTGATCGGCGAGGGCGACGTGGTCGAAAAGCTGCAGACGCAGATGCAGACCGGCGAAAACATCTATGATGCCTACATCAACGACAGCGATCTGATCGGCACCCACTGGCGCTATCAGCTGGCCCGCAACCTGACCGACTGGATGGCAGGCGAGGGTGCGGCGGTCACCAACCCGAACCTCGACATCGCGGATTTCATCGGCGCCAAGTTCACCACCGGCCCGGATGGCAAGCTGTATCAATTGCCCGACCAGCAGTTCGCCAACCTGTACTGGTTCCGCTACGACTGGTTCAACGACCAGAAGACCAAGGACGATTTCAAGGCCAAGTATGGCTATGACCTTGGCGTTCCGGTCAACTGGTCGGCCTACGAGGACATCGCCGAATTCTTCACCGGCCGCGACATGGCTTATGCGGGCGGCCCGGCGACCGGCGTCTATGGCAACATGGACTACGGCAAGAAGGACCCCTCGCTTGGCTGGCGCTACACCGACGCGTGGATGTCCATGGCTGGCATGGGCGACGTCGGCGAACCGAACGGCCTGCCGGTCGATGAATGGGGCGTCCGGGTGAACGAGGCGTCGCAGCCGGTCGGCTCTTGCGTCGCACGCGGCGGGGCCACCAATGACGCGGCAGCGGTTTATGCCGTGACCAAGGCAATCGAATGGCTGCAGAAGTATTCCCCGCCGGAAGCGGCGGGCATGACCTTCAGCGAGGCCGGCCCGGTGCCTGCCCAGGGCGCCATTGCCCAGCAGATGTTCTGGTACACCGCCTTTACCGCAGCTTCGGTGGTCGAAGGCACCCCCGTGATGAACGAGGACGGTACGCCCAAGTGGCGCATGGCCCCCAGCCCGCACGGCGTCTACTGGCAGGACGGCCAGAAGATCGGCTATCAGGACGCCGGTTCCTGGACCCTGATGGAAAGCACCCCGGTCGACCGCGCCCAGGCGGCCTGGCTCTATGCCCAGTTCGTCACCTCGAAAACCGTGGACGTGAAGAAAAGCCATGTCGGCCTGACCTTCATCCGCGAAAGCACCATCCAGCACGCGTCCTTTACCGAACGCGCGCCGAAACTGGGCGGCCTGATCGAATTCTACCGCTCGCCCGCCCGCGTTCAGTGGTCGCCAACCGGCACCAACATCCCGGACTATCCGAAACTGGCACAGCTGTGGTGGCAGAACATCGGTGACGCGATGTCGGGCGCCAAGACCCCGCAGGAAGCTCTAGACAGCCTCTGCGCGGAACAGGAGAAAGTGCTGATCCGGCTGGAGAAATCCGGCGTTCAGGGCGATCTCGGTCCGAAGATGAACGAAGAGCAGGACCCCCAGTACTGGCTTGACCAGCCCGGCGCGCCGGTGGCCAAGGTGGAAAACGAAAAGCCGCAGGGCGAGACGATTGCCTATGACGAGTTGATCAAGTCCTGGCAGAACTGATCACCGAGCGGGGCGGGGCAAAAAGCCCCCCGCCCCGCTTCTTCTGTCAGAGACAGAAAAAAGCGGTCGGGTGTGCTGACGCCATATGACCGTGCCTCGCCAGGCCATCGCAAAGACCAGGGACCGCGACGCATGACCAGCCATATCCTTGCCATCGATCAGGGCACAACCTCGTCGCGGTCGATCCTGTTTGATGCGGCCCTCAGGGTCGTCGCTGCCGCGCAGGAAGAGTTTCCCCAACACTACCCCAACCCCGGCTGGGTCGAACACGACCCCGCCGATCTGTGGTCCACCGTCGCAGGCACCGCCCGCGCGGCGATTGAAAAGGCCGGCATCACCGCCACCTCGATCGCCGCCATCGGCATCACCAATCAGCGCGAGACGACGCTGATCTGGGACCGCGCCACCGGCCAGCCCATCGCGAACGCCATCGTCTGGCAGGATCGGCGGACAGCCGACACCTGCGACGCCCTCAAGGCGGCGGGCCACGAGGCGATGATCACCGCCCGCACCGGCCTGCTGCTCGACCCCTACTTCTCTGCCACCAAGGTGAAATGGCTGCTCGACCACACCCCCGGCGCACGGGGCCGCGCGGAGCGAGGCGAACTTGCCTTCGGCACCGTCGACACCTGGCTGATCTGGAACCTGACCGGTGGCCGCACCCACGCCACCGATGCCACCAACGCCGCCCGCACCATGCTGTACAACATCGCCAAAGGCGGCTGGGACGCCGAGATTTGCGGCCTGATGGGCATCCCCATGGCGCTGTTGCCCGAGGTGCGCGATTGCGCCGCCGACTTCGGCACCACCCGCCCCGCCCTTTTCGGCCGCGCCATCCCGATCCTCGGCGTCGCGGGCGATCAGCAGGCCGCCACCGTGGGCCAGGCCTGTTTTCAGCCCGGCATGATGAAATCCACCTATGGCACCGGCTGCTTTGCGCTCCTGAACACCGGCAGCGACATGGTGCCCTCCAACAACCGCTTGCTGACAACCATCGCCTACCAGTTGGGCGGCAAGCCGACCTATGCGCTGGAAGGGTCGATCTTCATCGCGGGCGCGGTCGTCCAGTGGCTGCGCGACGGGCTGAAGATCATCCGCGATGCCCGCGAGACCCAACCCCTCGCCGAACAGGCCGATGCCGCACAGGGGGTGATTCTGGTGCCTGCCTTCACCGGCCTTGGCGCGCCCTACTGGCGGCCCGACTGTCGGGGGGCGATCTATGGCCTGACCCGCAATTCCGGCCCCGCCGAACTGGCCCGCGCCGCGCTGGAAAGCGTCGGCTACCAGACCCGCGACCTCTTGGAGGCGATGCGCGCCGACTGGGGCGCCGCGGCCGACGGGGTGCTGCGCGTCGATGGCGGCATGACGGCCAGCGACTGGACGATGCAGCACCTCGCCGATATTCTGGGCGCACCGGTGGACCGGCCCGTGGTGACCGAAACCACCGCACTTGGGGCGGCATTTCTGGCCGGCATGCAGGCAGGCGTCACCGGCGGGCCGGAAGATTTTGCCAAGGGCTGGGCGCTGGACCGCCGCTTTACCCCGGCGATGGATCAGCCGACGCGAGACGCGAAATACGCGCGTTGGGGCCGCGCGGTCGCCGCCACCATGTCGCTGTGACCTTTACGATCCTCAGCCCGCCGCGCATCCTGTTCGGCCGGGGCGTCGCGGCCGGGGCCGCTGCACTGATCACCGGCTTCGGGCAGCGCGGCATCGTGGTGCATGGTGCCAGCCGCACCCGCGCCGACTGGCTGATCACCGCGCTGGGCGCAGATGCCCTGCCGCTGCCCTGCACGGGCGAACCGACGCTGGCCGATCTTGATGCGGCGCTGATCCATGCCCGCCGCCACGCGCCCTGCTGGGTTGCAGCCATCGGTGGCGGCGCGGTGCTGGACATGGGCAAGGCGCTTGCCGCACTGATCCCCTCGCCCAGCCCGGCGATGGATCATCTTGAGATCGTGGGACACTCCCTGCCGCTGACCGCCGATCCGCTGCCCTTCATCGCGGTGCCCACCACCAGCGGCACCGGGGCCGAGGCGACCCGCAACGCGGTGATCGGCCTGCCGGAGCATGGCCGCAAGGTCAGCCTCAGGGATGACCGGATGGTGGCAAGGATTGCCATCGTCGACCCGGCGCTGACCGACAGCTGCCCCAGGGCGGTGACCCTCGCCTCCGGCCTCGATGCGCTGGTGCAGGTGATCGAGCCTTATGTCTCCGGCAAGGCCACACCCTATACCGATGCCCTGACCTTGCCGGTGATCGCGCCCGGCCTAGCCGCGCTGCGCCGCCTGATGCAGGCCGAAGATCCCGCCGCGCGCGATACCATGGCGTGGACAAGCCTCTGTGGCGGGCTGGCGCTGTCCAACGCGGGCCTTGGTGCGGTGCACGGCTTTGCCGGCGTCATCAGCGGGATGACCGGGGCCGCGCATGGCGCGATCTGCGGCGCGCTGATCGGCCCGGTGCTGGCAACAAACCGCGCCGCGGCCACCGGTACCGCGCGTGACCGGCTGGACCGGGTCTGCAGCATCCTCGGCGCGGAATTGGGCTGCAGTGCCGACGCTGCGCCGGGGGCATTGCAGGCCTGGGCGCAGGCGGCCGGTCTGGCTGATCTTGCCACGCTTGGCGTCAGCCCCGGGGACCATGAAAGCATTGCCCAGGCGGCACTTGGCGCGTCGTCGATGCGGGGCAATCCGGTGGCGCTGTCGGTCGCAGCGCTGCAAGACATCCTTCGCCGGGCATGATCCGGGATGCGGTTGCGCGCCGCCGGCGCAAGCCTCAGCCGTCCAGAAACACCCGCACGGTTTCTTCGAACTCACGCGGCTTTTCGGCGTGCAGCCAGTGGCCCGCACCCGGAATCCTGGCAAAGCGGGCCTTGGGAAACAGGGCGCGGATCGCATCGCGGTGCCCGGGCAGGACATAGCTGCTGTCCGCACCGGTCAGAAACAGGGTGGGCCCGTCGAACCGGCCCGTCACCTCGGGCCAGCTGACGATCTTTGGCATCTCGGCTTCCAGCACATCCAGATTCAGCCGCCATTGCGGCGGCCGCGTGCGAAAATCCAGCGATTGCAGAAAGAACGCGCGCAGGACCGGGTCTTCGACACTTTGGGCAAGGGCTGCATCCGCCTCGGCCCGGGTGGTGACCCTGGCCAGATCGACGCTGCGCATCGCATGGACGTGCCGGATCTGATCATGGGCATAGGCTACCGGGGCAATGTCGGCCACGATCAGGCGGCGCACCAGGTCAGGCCGGGTCAGCGCCAGCAGCATCGCCGCCTTGCCGCCCATCGAATGACCCAGCACATCGGCGGGCGTGTCAATCACCTCGGCCAGATCGGCGGCCATCGCCGGATAGCTCTGGCTGGCGAAGCGGGGGCTGTCGCCATGGTTGCGCATGTCGACCGCCAGCACCTCGCGCCGGTCGGCCAGACGCCGGGCGATCACCCCCCAGTTCCGCGCCGAGCCGTACAGCCCATGCGCGATGACAAGGCGCGGGGCATCCGGGGCAAGAGTGGCTGCGGGGTGGCGTATCAGGGCAAGCATAGGCTCTTCTACCCCTCACGCGACCGTCAGACCAGAGCGGTTGAACCCCGGCTTGATCCCCTTTAGTTTCGCGCGACCAGAACGAGGGAGACGCGGATGAGTGCGGTAACGATCCAGCAGATGGCGGATCGGGTGGCTCAACTGATGGAAGAGCGGCTTGCCATTCGCGGGCGCAGCCTGCCCGTCAAGTTGCGCCGGGCCGGGCGACTGTTGCCGCGCCGGGTGCGCGAGGGCGGCGCGGTTCTGGCCGAAGCGGCCGCCAAGGCGCAGCACCCGAAACTGCTGGGTCAGATCGACATGAGCCAGATCGCCGACGCCTATGATGTCTGCGTCCGCCATCTGGCCGCCATCGACCCCGCCCAGCAGCGCCGCCAGCGGCTGGCCAGCATGATCAGTTCGGTCGCCTTCGGGATGCTGTTTCTGGCGTTCTGCATCATCGGAGTGCTGGTCTGGCGCGGTTATCTGTAGGCCCGCGCGCCAGATCACAACCCCGGATAGATCGGAAACTGCTGGCACATCGCCTCGACCTCGGCCCGCACCGCTGCTTCGACGGCCCCGTTTCCGTCTTCGCCATTGGCGGCCAGACCATCCACCACTTCGACGATCCACCGGCCGATCTGACGGAACTCCGCCTCGGCAAAGCCGCGCGTGGTGCCCGCCGGGGTGCCCAGCCGCACGCCCGAGGTGATCGTCGGCTTTTCGGTATCAAACGGGATGCCGTTCTTGTTGCAGGTGATCTGCGCCCGGCCGAGTGCCTTTTCCGTGGCATTGCCCTTCACCGATTTCGGACGCAGGTCGACCAGCATCAGATGCGTGTCGGTGCCACCGGTCACGATATCCAGGCCGCCCTTCATCAACTGATCGGCCAGCGCCTGCGCGTTCTTGACCACCTGCGCCTGATAGGTCCGGAAACCGGGCCGCAACGCCTCGCCAAAGGCCACGGCCTTGGCCGCGATCACATGCATCAACGGCCCGCCCTGAATGCCGGGAAAGATGGCCGAGTTGAATTTCTTGGCCAGCGCCTCGTCATTGGTCAGGATCATCCCGCCGCGCGGGCCGCGCAGCGTCTTGTGCGTGGTGGTCGTCGCCGCATGCGCGTGCGGGAACGGGCTGGGGTAGAGGCCCGCCGCCACCAATCCTGCAAAATGCGCCATGTCGACCAGCAGGTAAGCCCCGACCGTATCCGCAATTTCGCGCATCCGGGCAAAGTCGATGATGCGCGGGATCGCCGATCCGCCGGCGATGATCATCTTCGGCTGGTGTTCGGTTGCCAGCGCCTGCACCTGATCGTAATCCAGTGTCAGGTCCTGCTTGCGCACCCCGTACTGCACCGCGTGAAACCACTTGCCCGACTGGTTCGGGGCTGCACCATGCGTCAGGTGACCGCCGGCATCGAGGCTCATCCCCAGAATCGTGTCGCCGGGCTTGATCAGCGCCTGAAACACCCCTTGGTTGGCCTGGCTGCCAGAGTTCGGCTGCACGTTCGCATAACCCACGCCGAACAGTTCGCAGGCCCGCGCGATGGCCAGATTTTCCGCCACGTCCACATATTGGCAGCCACCATAATACCGTTTGCCCGGATAGCCTTCGGCGTATTTGTTCGTCATCACCGAACCCTGCGCTTCCATCACGGCGCGGCTGACGATGTTTTCCGACGCGATCAGTTCGATCTCGTGGCGCTGCCGGCCCAGTTCGGAGGTGATGCTGCCGAAAAGTTCCGGGTCGCTGCTGGCAAGGGATTCGGTGAAAAAGCCGGTATCGCGATGCGGGGCATTCATGGGCATGTCCTCTCGGGCCAGGGGCTGATCTGGGGGTGTTTAGACCAGTGCTCGCCCTACGGAAAGACAAGAAAACGACGCAGGCGCCGACCTGCGCGAAATATTGTTTCGGGCCGGTTGCAGCGCGGGCGCGAAAAATCGCCTCCGTTGTCGCGGTCTGCCTTTGCCGGTGCGCATAGCAACCGTCAAAGCGACAGTTCGAACAGCACCTCGCCACTGTGCGACCGGCCCATGTCACGCCACCCCAGATGACGGTAAAGCTGGTCTGCCTTGGTTCCGGGTTCGGTCGTCAGACGAACGGATGTATAGCCTTCCGCCTTCAGATCATCACAGGCCTTGCGCAACAGTGAGGTGCCGATGCCCGATCCCAGATGCGCCGGATCGACGAACAGCGCCCAGATGGTCCCGTCCCCTGCATTGCTGGCCGAAAAGCCGAGGATGTGATCACCGGTTTCGCTGACCCAGACGCTGCCGTTTGCAACGAACCGGTCATAATCCGCCCGCGTCACCGCCAGCGGATTGTACAGGTGGTTTTCACGAACCGCCGCGCGGATCTGCATCAGGCGGTCGATGTCGGATGATCTCGCGCGGCGTTCGGTTCGCATGGAGGGTGATCCCAGCAATTATGTTGCGGCAGAATTAACCGGCGATGCGGTTGGGCGGAACCGGCTTTTTGGCTGTTCGGTCGAAAACGCGGATGCGTCCTGGCCGGGATGCAATCGCAAAGTCCGCGAAGCTGTTCCGCGCGACCGGTCGCCATGCCCCCGCTGCAGGCGAGGGGTTGAGTTTGCCACCTGCCGCAGCCAAGACTGCAAGCGCGGGGGGCGCGCGGCATGACTCAGGTTAGGATCAGGTTCACGGCCAGCAAATCGCCGGCAGCAGTCGCGGCGCTTGCCGCGCTGACCGCAACCTATGGTCAGGCGGATTCGCGGGTTGCCGAAGTGGTCGTGGCCTTGGGCGGTGACGGCTTCATGCTGCAGACGCTGCATGTCACCGGCGTGCGCGATCTGCCGGTCTACGGGATGAACTGCGGCACCATCGGGTTTTTGATGAACGCCTACACCCCCGACGATTTGCCCGCCCGGTTGGCGGCAGCAGAAGAGGCGGTGATCAATCCGCTGTCGATGCGGGCAATGAACGCGCGCGGCAAGCTGACCGAGGCATTGGCGATCAACGAGATTTCGCTGTTGCGGCAAGGCCCGCAGGCGGCCAAGCTGCGGGTGTCGGTCGACGGGCGCGAACGGCTGGCCGAACTGGTCTGCGACGGCGCGCTGGTGGCCACGCCTGCCGGATCGACCGCCTACAACTATTCGGCGCATGGTCCGATCCTGCCCATCGGATCGGATGTGCTGGCGCTGACCGCGATGTCGGCTTTCCGGCCCCGGCGCTGGCGCGGCGCGCTTTTGCCGCGCACCGCCTTGGTGCGTTTCGACGTGATCGAGCCGGAAAAACGCCCGGTAATGGCCGATGCCGACAGCCGGTCGTCGGTGCGTGATGTGATCAGCGTCGAGGTGCGATCAGAACCTGGGGTTGCACACCGCCTGTTGTTCGACCCCGGCCACGGGCTGGAAGAACGCCTGATCGGCGAGCAATTCGTCTAGGGTCTGCGCTGCCCAAACCTTGCCAAAAGGTTAATAAAAAATGGAAAAAAGACATATTACAATAGGTTACGCATTATAACACGCGTGTTATCACGCCTTTCCCCAGGCCTCGATCTTGCGATACAGCGTCGAAGGCGACACGTCCAGCACCCGCGCCGCCTTGGGAACTGATCCGCCGAACCGCGCCAGCGTCGCCTCGATCACCCGCCGCTCCGCCTCGGCCAGGGTCAGGCCCAGCAGGGCCTCGACCGCAGGCGGATCGGCCGCCAAGGGCGGGGTGGGGGCGGCACCCGGATCACGCAACAGCGGCACATCCAGACCGGGCGGCAGCATGTCCAGCGTCACCCAGCCGCCGGGGTTGAGCACGACCACATTGCGGATCACGTTCAAAAGCTGCCGCACATTGCCCGGCCAGGGCAGTTGCGGCAGCAGGTTGCGGACAACCGGATCAAGACCGTGGAAACCTCGCCCCTCCTCCTCGGCAAAGCGAAAGAGGGCGGCCTCGGCAATTTCAATCACATCCTGCGCCCGGTCGCGCAGCGGCGGCATATGGATCGGCACGACGAACAGCCGGTAATACAGATCCTCGCGGAACTGCCCGCGCCGCACCGCCTCCAGCGGGTCGCGGTTGGTGGCGCACACGATCCGCACGTTCACCTTGCGCGGCCGCGTCGCCCCCACCGGCTGCACCGTCGAGGTCTGCAGGAACCGCAGCAGCTTGGTCTGCAAGGCCGGGGCCATCTCGCAGATCTCGTCCAGAAACAGCGTCCCGCCATCCGCCGCCGTTGCCGCCCCCGGCTTGTCCGAAATGGCGCCGGTAAAGCTGCCCTTCATGTGGCCGAACACCTCGCTTTCCAGCAGGTCCTGCGGAATGGCCCCGCAGTTCAGCGCGATGAACGGGCCGGTGGCACGGGCGGAATTGGCATGCACGGCCAGGGCGCAAAGCTCTTTCCCGGTGCCGCTTTCCCCGGTGATGAACACCGTTGCCATCGACCGGGCCACCGAAGCGATGGTGGCGTGGATCTTCTGCATCGTCTCGGACGACCCGATAAAGCTGGACCCGTCCTGCAGAACCGCGCGCTCTGCCGCCAGGACAGAGGCCGACACAGCCGGGGCCCGGCGCGGCACCCGTTCGGCCAGCGCGTTCTGCACCGCACCAAGGAAGCGGTTTTCGTCAAACGGCTTGACCAGGAAATCATGCGCGCCCGCCCGCATCGCTTCGACGGCACGGTTGACCGATCCGTTGGCGGTGATCGCGATCACGCAGGTTTTCGGGCGCTGTGCCAGCATGTCCTGCATCAGCGTCAGCCCGTCGCCGTCCGGCAGGATCAGGTCCAACAATACCACGGCCGGTTGCAGGTTGCGAAACTGCGCCAGACCCTCCGCCGCCGAACTGGCGACCGACACCTTGTACCCCGCCGAAGCGAGCACCGAACGATACACCATCTGCAGCGAGGGCGTATCCTCGATCAGCAAAAGATTTGGCGCGGTGGCCTTCATGGCGTGCCCTGCTCCGGCGGCATGGCTGCGATGATATGCAAAAGCGCGTCCAGCTCGGCCAGAAAGGCCGGCATCACGACGGGCAGTACTGCCGCATCCTCGCCTTCGGTGGCCGCATTCAGCTGTTCCGACATCTCTTGCAGCGACAGCGCGCCGACAGCGCCGGTCAGCGAAATCAGGACATGGCTTGCCCCGCGCAGCGCCGGCCAATCCCGCACCTCTGCCGCCCGCTCTGCCGTCTGCCGCGCGCTGCGGATATCTTCGGCCAGCCGGGCCAGCAGTTCGGCGGCGTTTTCGGGGCCGGCCAGCACCAAAAGCCGCCGGAACCGCTCCGGGTTGTAGGATCGCAAGACATGTGTCGGCGGGCGGGCTGACCGGCCCTGCGACAGGCGCAGGGCGATGGATCGCAGCACCGCAAGGTCGGCGCTGTCGGCCGCAGCGGTCATCACACCCTCCAAACGGCGGACGGCGTGCAACAGATCATCGCAGGCGGCCTGCAGATCCTGACCCGTCGCCGTCATGGCCATCGTGCCAGCTTTGCAAAGCCGGCAAGAACGTGGATCGGGGCAGCGCACCTTTGCATAATGCAAAGAATTGCCGCAACCTGCGACCAGTGTCCAGCGCATTTTGCCTTACCCTTGGGCAAGCCCCAGGCTTTGCAGGGCTGCCGTGATCTCATCCAGGATTGCCGGGTCGTCGATGGTGGCGGGCATCTTCCAGGGCTGATTGTCGGCGATCTTGACCATGGTTGCGCGCAGGATCTTGCCGGATCGGGTCTTCGGCAGCCGGTCCACCACCACGGCGCGCTTGAAATCGGCGACCGGGCCGATCCGGTCACGCACCAGCGCCACACATTCGCGGACCACCTCGTCAGGGGCGCGGTCCGCCCCCTTGTTCAGGCACAGAAAGCCAAGCGGCGACTGGCCCTTCAGCGCGTCCGCCACGCCGATCACCGCGCATTCGGCCACGTCCTTGTGGCTGGCCAGAACCTCTTCCATCGCGCCGGTCGACAGCCGGTGGCCGGCGACGTTGATCACGTCATCGGTGCGCGCCATGATATACAGATACCCCTCGGCATCGACATAACCTGCATCCCCCGTCTCGTAGTAGCCGGGAAAGTGGCTTAGATAGCTCTTTACGTATCTTTCCTCGGCATTCCACAGGGTTGGCAGGGTTCCGGGCGGCAGGGGCAACTTTATGGCAATCGCCCCCAGCGTGCCGGGTGGCACCGGATGACCGGCTTCGTCCAGCACCTGCACATCGTAGCCCGGCATCGCGACCGAGGGCGAGCCGATCTTGATCGGCAGGCGTTCGATCCCCATCGGGTTGGCGGCGATGGCATAGCCGGTTTCGGTCTGCCACCAGTGGTCGATCACCGGCACCTTCAGGTGCCGCTGCGCCCAGTGGATGGTATCGGGATCGGCACGCTCGCCCGCCAGAAACAGCACTTGCAGGTTGGGCATCGGATGGCGGCTGACCAGCTTACCCTCCGGGTCGTCGCGCTTGATGGCGCGCAGTGCGGTCGGCGCGGTGAAGAAGCTGCGCACCTTGTGTTCGGCGATGACCCGCCAGAAGGCGGCGGCATCGGGGGTGCCGACGGGCTTGCCTTCGTAGACGACGGTGGTGCAACCGGCAATCAGCGGTGCATAGCAGATATAGCTGTGACCGACGACCCAGCCCACATCCGATGCCGCCCAGAACACATCGCCATGGCCGCAATCGTAGATCGCGCGCATCGTCCAGTTCAATGCCACCAGATGCCCGGCGGTGGGGCGGACCACACCTTTCGGCGCCCCGGTGGTGCCGGATGTATACAGGATATAGGCCGGGTGATTGCCTTCGACGGGCACGCAATCCGCCGGTTCGACCCCTTGCTGGCATGCGTGCCAGTCGACATCGCGGCCGGGGATCAGCTTTGCCACCGCCTGCTTGCGCTGAAAGATCACGCAGAAGTCTGGCTTGTGCGTGGCCATGTCAATCGCCCCGTCCAGCAGCGGCTTGTAATGGACAACGCGGGAAGGTTCGATCCCGCAAGAGGCGGCGATGATTGCCTTTGGGGTGCAGTCGTCGAGCCGGACCGCCAGTTCGGCGGCGGCGAAACCACCGAAGACGACGCAATGGATCGCGCCAAGCCGGGCGCAGGCCAGCATCGCCTCCAGCGCCTCGGGGACCATCGGCATGTAGATGATGACACGGTCGCCCTTGGTGATGCCGCGCGCCTGCAGCGCCCCGGCAAGGCGGGCAACGCGGGTCTGCAAATCGCTGTAGGTGATCGCTTGCCTGGTGCCGGTGACCGGGCTGTCATGAATGATCGCGGCTTGCGCTCCGCGACCCGCGGCGACATGACGGTCGACCGCGTTCCAGCAGGTGTTCACGGTGGCGTCGGTGAACCATTCGTACAGCGGGGCGCGGGAGGCATCGAGTGCGCGGGTGGGCGCAGTGATCCAGTCGATGGCCTTTGCGGCGTCCAGCCAGAACGCCTCGGGGTCGGCCCGCCAATCGGCATAAAGCTTTGCATAGGTCATCGCTTGTTCCCGCTGACAGCCCCGTCAGCGGTGTAGTTACGGCAGGTCATGCCCACAACGCAACGCGTTACCGGAATTGCGCGTGGCAAACCCTCGCAGGGCCGCAGGCGCGCGTCTCTTCGAGAATACCTCAACAGAAAACCTAAGTCTCTGACTTGTCGACCATTTTTACGCTATTTGCGCGATATCGCAAGCGAAACCGCCTGCGCCGGGGCTGGTTTTCTATTCGTAATGCGCCACCGGCGTCCCGGCGATGGCCGACATGTTCAGCAGTCCCCGCGCCGTGATGGCCGAGGTCACGACATGCGCCTTGTTGCCCATGCCCATCAGGATCGGCCCGACCTCAAGCCCGCCCGCCTTGACCTTAAGAATGTTGCGCACGCCCGAGGCGACCTCGGACGACGCGAAGACCAGCACGTTCGCGACCCCTTCGTAACGTGAACCCGGCAAAAGGCGGTCGCGGATCGCAGGGTCGAGGGCGGCGTCGATGTTCATCTCGCCCTCATAGGCGAAGTCGGGCTCGCGGGCGTCCAGCAGTTCCAGCGCAGCCCGCATGCGGCGGGCCGAGGCGTTGTCCATGTTGCCGAACTGGCTTTGCGTGCAGAGCGCGATCTTGGGCGTCAGGCCGAAGCGGCGGACATGACGCGCGGCGCCGATCACGGTGTGCATGATCTGCTCGGGTGTGGGTTCGGAATGCACATGGGTGTCGGTGATGAAGAGGGGCCCGTCCTCAAGGATCATCAGGCTGAGGGCGGCCACCGGATGCAGGCCCCCGCGGGCAAGGATCTGGCGGATGTAGCCAAGGTGCCAGTCGAACTGGCCGAAGGTGCCACAGATGACGCTGTCGGCCTCGTCACGGTGCACCATGATCGCGCCGATGGCGGTGGTGTTGGTCCGCATCACCGCGCGGGCGATGTCGGGGGTGACGCCCTGGCGAGCCATCAGCTCGTGATAGGTGCCCCAATAGTCGCGGTAGCGGTGGTCGTTTTCCGGGTTCACCAGATAAAAGTCGCGGCCCGGTCGGATCGGCAGGCCGTAACGCTCGCACCGCGCCTCGATCACCTCGGGGCGGCCGATCAGGATCGGCTGGTCGGTGGTTTCCTCCAGCATTGCATTCGCTGCACGCAGGACGCGTTCATCCTCGCCCTCGGCAAAGACGATGCGGCGGGTGGCGGTGCGCGCGGCATCGAACACCGGGCGCATCAGCAGCGCCGATTTGAAGACCGAACCGTCAAGCTGGCGCTTGTAAGCCTCAAGATCAGCCATCGGCCGGGTGGCAACGCCGGTTTCCATCGCGGCCTTGGCGACGGCGCTGGCGACCACCCCGATCAGCCGGGGGTCGAAAGGTTTCGGGATCAGATAATCCTTACCGAATGACAAGGTTTCGCCCCGGTAGGCGGCGGCGGCCTCGGCGCTGGTGGTGGCGCGGGCAAGGGCTGCGATACCGTCGATGCAGGCGATTTCCATGGCGTCGTTGATCTCGGTCGCGCCGACATCAAGGGCACCGCGGAAGATGAAGGGAAAGCAGAGGACATTGTTGACCTGATTGGGAAAATCGGACCGGCCCGTGGCGATGATCGCGTCCGGAGCCACCGCGCGGACAGCGTCGGGAAGGATTTCCGGCGTCGGGTTGGCAAGGGCGAAGATGATCGGTTTCGCAGCCATCCTGGCAACCATTTCCGGGGTCAGCACGCCGGGGCCCGACAGGCCGAGGAAGAGATCCGCACCAGCAATGACATCGGAGAGGCTGGCGGGGGTGGTGCCTTGGGCGAAGGCGGCTTTCTGCGGCGTCATCTGGACGGTGCGGCCCGCATAGACGAGGCCCTCAAGATCGCAGAGCCAGATGTTCTTGCGCCGGACCCCCAGCTTGACCAGCATTTCGAGGCAGGCGATGCCGGCAGCGCCGCCGCCGGTCGAGACGATCCGGATATCCTGCAGCCGTTTTTCCGCGACGATCAGCGCATTGGTCGCCGCCGCGCCCACAACGATGGCGGTGCCATGCTGGTCGTCGTGAAAGACCGGGATCTTCATCTGCTCGCGGCACAGGCGTTCGACGATAAAGCAATCGGGGGCCTTGATATCCTCCAGATTGATCGCGCCGAAGGTAGGTTCCAGCGCGCAGACGATGGCGGCGAGTTTCACCGGATCAGGTTCGTTCAGTTCGATGTCAAAGCAATCGATGTTGGCGAATTTCTTGAACAGGACGGCCTTGCCCTCCATCACCGGTTTTGCGGCCAGCGCGCCGATGTTGCCAAGGCCGAGGACGGCGGTGCCGTTGGTCACGACGGCGACAAGATTGCCCCGGCTGGTGTAGCGGCTGGCGGTCGACGGGTCTGCCTTGATTTCGAGGCAGGCCTCGGCGACACCGGGAGAATAGGCGCGCGAAAGGTCGCGGCCGTTGGCGAGCGGCTTGGTGGCGCGGATTTCCAGCTTTCCGGGCTTGGGGAATTCATGGTAATCCAGCGCCGCCTGGCGGGCATTGTCGTTCCGAGCCTCGTCCATCCACCACTCCGCGCTTTTGGTTTAGCCTTAAACTATTATCCTCGAACCGCCCGTCGGCGCAGGAAATCTGGTGTTTTCGGGCCAGCTTGCAAATCGTTGCAGCGCCGATCACCATGCCGTCAAACCACGGAGAATGCCAACATGGAAACGCGCGCCGAAATTCGTCTGCCGACTTCTGAGTTGCGTGATGACCTGCCGTTCTTCACCAAAGTGCTGAAAATGCGGCTGGACATGATCTATCCCGCCGACAATCCGGAGGTGGCGGTGCTGTCTGGCCACGGGCTGCGGTTGCGCATTCAGAAGGGCGCGCCGGAGGGGCCGGGAACCTTGCGGATCTTGACCGATGATCCAGATGGATTTGCGGACGGCGCACGCGAATTGACGGCCCCGAACGGCACCAGGATCGAGATTGACGATCTGAACCCGCCGGTGTTGATGCCGGCGACGGAGCATGCCTTCGTGGTGCGGCGGCTGGCGGATCAGGCACCCTGGGTGATCGGGCGGGCGGGGATGCATTACCGCGATCTGGTGCCGTCGCGGCTGGGGGGCGCGATCATTGCCAGCCACATCCGCATTCCTGACGGGGGACCGGTGCCGGACATGGTGCATTTCCACAAGGTCGGGTTTCAGTTGATCTTCTGCATCAAGGGCTGGGTGGATGTGGTCTATGAGGATCAGGGCGACCGCATCCGCCTGACCGCGGGCGACTGCTTTATCCAGCCGCCCGAAATTCGCCACCGGGTGCTGGAGGCGAGCGAGGGAATCGAGGTGATCGAGATCGGGGTTCCGGCGGATCACGTCACCGAGATTGATCATCTGATGACCCTGCCGACGTCGCATCTGCGGCCCGACCGGGAATGGCAGGGCCAGCGCTTTGTGCACAATGAGGGGGCAACTGGCCTGTTCGCACCCTGCCGCATTCCGGGGTTCGAGGCGCGGGATACGACGATCAATGCCGGCACGAAGGGTGTCGCCTCGGTGATGGTGGCGCGACCCGCCGGCGTGGCTCCCTGGACGGTGCATGACGGCGACATCCTGTTCACCTTTGTGATGGCTGGCGCAATGACGCTGGAGGGTGAAGGGAAGGATCCCTTCCGCCTTGCGCCCGGCGACGCCTTTGTGATCCCACCGGGACTGGCCACCCGCTACGCCAATGCAACGGCGGACCTGCAGCTTCTGGAAGTGTCGCTTCCCGGCAATCCGCCGACGCGGGAGGTCTGAACGGCTTGCATAACCGGGCGGGGCGGCTCACAGTTTAGCCGGATCGGAAACGGGGAGAGGTCGATGTCGCTGCTGGATGCTGCCAAGGCGGTGCGCGAAAACGCCCATGCGCCCTATTCCCGGTTCAAGGTCGGGGCGGCGGTGAGGGCGGCCTCGGGCGCGGTGTATGTCGGCTGTAACGTGGAGAATGTGGCTTACCCCGAAGGCACCTGCGCCGAGGCAGGGGCAATCGCGGCGATGGTTGCGGCGGGCGAGACGCGGATCGCCGAGGTGCTGGTGATCGCCGACAGCCCGGAACCGGTGCCGCCCTGCGGCGGCTGCCGCCAGAAGATTGCCGAATTTGCCGGGCAGGATGTGCGGGTAACCCTGTGCACCACGCAAGGACGCGAAAAGGTGATGACGGTGGCCGACCTTCTGCCCGGCGTCTTTACGGCGGCGCATATGGATCGGGCATGACCGACGCGCGCGCGATCATTGCGACGGTGCGCGATGGCGGTCAGCCGCGTGCCGAGGATTTGCGCTGGTTCGCGGCGGGCCTTGCTTCTGGTGTCGTCAGCGACGCGCAGGCGGGGGCCTTTGCGATGGCCGTGGTATTGAAGGGTTTGGGCGAGGAGGGCCGTGTCGCCCTGATGCGCGGGATGCGCGACAGCGGCAAGGTACTGACGTGGGATTTGCCGGGGCCGGTGGTGGACAAGCATTCCACCGGCGGGGTCGGCGACTGCGTGTCGCTGCTCTTGGCCCCGGCGCTGGCAGTCTGCGGGGCCTACGTGCCGATGATATCTGGCCGGGGGCTGGGGCACACCGGCGGCACGCTGGACAAGCTGGAGGCGATCCCGGGGTTTCGGACGGGCATGAACGAGGATGCACTGCGCGCCCAGATCGGCGAGGTTCGCTGCGCCATCGTTGCGGCAAGTGCTGAAATCGCACCCGCCGACAAACGGCTTTACGCGATCCGCGATGTATCGGGGACGGTGGAAAGCATCGACCTGATTACCGCCTCGATCCTGTCGAAAAAGCTGGCGGCGGGGCTGGAGGCGCTGGTGCTGGATGTAAAATGCGGCTCTGGCGCGTTCATGAAGACAATGGATGAGGCGGAGGCGCTTGCGCGCGCGCTGGTGTCGACAGCGCAGGGGGCGGGGTGCATGACCGCAGCGCTGATCACCGACATGAGCCAGCCTTTGGCGACGGCGGCGGGCAACGCGCTGGAGGTGATCGAGGTGATGGAGACGCTGACCGGCACCTCGGTCAATACCGCGCTTTGGGACCTGACCGCGGAACTGGGCGGCGAGGCGCTGGCGCTGGCGG
Organism: Paracoccaceae bacterium; assembly: GCA_043727195.1. GTDB lineage: Bacteria > Pseudomonadota > Alphaproteobacteria > Rhodobacterales > Rhodobacteraceae > JAUYQR01. The sequence goes on along the minus strand of JAYSYZ010000316.1, from coordinate 6,803 downwards.
GATTGGCGGCAGACCCGGCCGATGGCGCGGGGCGCATCCGGCAGGCGCTGCAATCGGGGGCCGCGGCCGAGGTGTTCGGGCGGATGGTCGCGGCGCAGGGGGGGCCAGCCGATTTCGTCGAGCGCTGGCCCGACCGGCTGCCCTCGGCTGCGGTGGTGATGGAGGTGCCGGCGCTGGCGGACGGGTTCGTGGTCGCGGTGGATGGCGAGGCGCTGGGCCATGCGGTGGTGCGGATGGGCGGCGGGCGCCTGCGCGAGGGTGACAAGGTCAACCCCTCGGTCGGGCTGTCCGATCTGGCCGGTCTTGGCGAAGAGGCCGGAGCCGGTGTACCCATCGCGATGGTGCATGCGGCCAGCGATGATGCGGCGCGGGCCGCGGTCGCTGCGGTGCAGGCCGCCTACCGCATCGGGCCGGACATGCCGGACGAGCCGCCGCTGGTGTTGAAAAGGATCGCCTGATGGCGCGGGCGTTTCTGATCGTGATGGATTCGGTCGGCTGCGGCGGCGCGCCGGATGCGGAAAGTTTCGGCGATGCGGGGTCCAATACGCTGGGCCATATCGCTGCGGCCTGTGCGGCGGGGCAGGCGGATGTTGGCCGCAGCGGGCCGCTTCGGATGCCGGTGCTGGACGGGCTTGGCCTCGGGGCGGCGATCCGGCTGGCCTCGGGCACTGTGACGCCGGGGCTTGCGGCGGTGCCGACGGGTCTGTGGGGGGCGGCGACAGAGGTGTCGCGCGGCAAGGACACCCCGTCGGGCCATTGGGAACTGGCGGGGGTGCCAGTGCCGTGGGAATGGACATATTTCCCCGACACCGTACCGGCCTTTCCAGATGACATCGTGGCCGAAGTCTGCCGTCTGGCGGGAACCGGGGGCATACTGGGCAACTGCCATGCCTCGGGCATGCCGATCATCGCCGAACATTGCGAGGCGCATCTGCGGACCGGCTGGCCGATCTGCTATACATCGGCGGATTCGGTGTTCCAGATTGCGGCGCACGAACAGGCATTCGGGCTGGACCGGCTGCTGCAGCTTTGCGCCGATCTGGCACCCATGCTGCACGCCCGCAAGATCGGACGGGTCATCGCGCGGCCCTTCACCGGCGGGCCGGGGGATTTCAGGCGCACCTCGAACCGGCATGATTTTGCGATAGCCCCCCCTGCGCCGACTTTGCTGGACTGGGCGGCAGATGCGGGGCGGGCCACCCATGCGGTGGGCAAGATCGGTGACATCTTTTCGATGCGCGGGATTGGCCACCTGCACAAGGGAAAGAACGATGCTGAACTTTTCGAACATCTTTTGCGCCTTGGGGCCGAAGCAGAGCCGCGGTCCTTGACCATTGCGAACTTCGTGGAATTTGACACCTTGTACGGACATCCACGCGACGTTGCCGGTTATGCCAGCGCGCTGGAACGGTTCGACGCGCGCATCCCAGAATTTCTGGCGCAGCTTGGCCCCGGCGATCTGGCGATCTTCACCGCCGATCACGGCAATGACCCGACCTTCCGGGGCACCGACCACACCCGCGAACGGGTGCCCGTCGTGGGATACGGGTTGGGTCTGCACGCAATCGGACTGTTCGGGTTCAGCGATGTGGGCGTATCCATCGGCCAGCATCTTGGCATCAAAACACATCCACCCGGACGGAGCTTTCTATGACCCTGTCATCCCTGCCGAAGGTCGAGTTGCACCTGCATCTGGAGGGGGCAGCCCCACCCCGTTTCATTGCGGCACTGGCCAAGCAGAAGCATCTGGATATCGCCGGAATCTTTGGCCCGGACGGAAACTACAGCTATCGCGATTTCTGGCATTTTCTGGAAGTGTATCACGCGGCCTGTACCGCGCTGCAAAGCCCGGAAGATTATCACCGGCTGGTGCTGACCGTTCTGGAACAGCAGGCGGCAAGTGGGGTGATCTATTCCGAACTGTCGCTGAGCCCTGATTTCTGTGGCGGGCGCGATCTGGGTGCATGGCGGGAATATTTGCATGCGATCCGCGAGGCCTCGGCGCAGGCGGAACGCGAGATGGGGATCGTGTCGCGCGGAATTGTCACCTGTATCCGGCATTTCGGCCCGGATGCGGCGAAACAGGCGGCGCGGTGCGCGGCCGAAACGGCGGGCGACTGGCTGCGCGGTTTCGGCATCGCAGGCGATGAAAAGAAGCTTCAGCCAAAGGATTTTCGCTGGTCCTTCGATCTGGCGCGCGAGGCTGGGTTGCGGCTGACCGCCCATGCCGGGGAATGGGGCGGGCCTGTTAGCGTGCGCGATGCGCTGGCCGATCTGCAGGTGGAACGCATCGGCCACGGTGTGCGCGCCATCGAGGACCCGGCTCTGGTGGACGAACTGGCCGAACGCGGCGTGGTGCTGGAGGTTTGCCCGGGTTCCAACGTGGCGCTGGGCCTGTATCCCAGTTTCCGCGACCATCCCATCGGCCAGTTGTTCGACCGGGGGGTGAAGGTCACCATCTCGACCGACGATCCGCCGTTCTTTCACACCACGATGGCGCGGGAATATGACATGCTGCACGATGCCTTCGACTGGGATGACGGCGTGTTTGCCAAGATTTCCGCCACCTCGCTTGACGCGGCTTTCTGCGATGCCGATACCAAGGCGCGGATCCGCACGAAACTGGAGGCTGCCCATGCTTGACCATCTGACCGTCGTGTCGCACCCGCTGGTCCAGCACAAGCTGACGCTGATGCGGGAAAAGGACACCTCGACCGCCAGTTTCCGCAAGCTGTTGCGCGAGATCAGCCTGCTTCTGGCCTATGAGGTGACGCGCGAACTGCCGATGACCACAAAGCGGATCGAGACGCCGCTGGAACCGATGGACGCCCCGGTGATCGAGGGCAAGAAGCTGGCGCTGGTGTCGATCCTGCGGGCTGGAAATGGTTTGCTGGACGGCATTCTGGAACTGATCCCTGCGGCGCGGGTGGGATTCGTCGGATTGTATCGCGACCCAGAGACGCTGCAGCCGGTGCAGTATTACTGCAAACTGCCCGATCATCTGGAAGAACGGGTCAGCATCGTGGTTGATCCGATGTTGGCCACTGGTAATTCCTCGGCGGCAGCGGTGGCGTTGTTGAAACAGGCGGGGGCGCGGCAGATCCGGTTTCTGTGCCTGCTTGCCGCGCCCGAGGGGATTGCGCGGATGAAAGCGGCGCATCCCGATGTGCCGATCGTGACGGCGGCGGTCGACAGTCATCTGAACGACCACGGCTATATCGTGCCGGGCCTCGGCGATGCCGGTGACCGGATGTTCGGGACGAAGTGAGCGTTGGCGTTCGCCTTCGGTGTGAGGAAACGACTGCATGCTGAAATACTTCGGCAACCTGGCCTGTGCCGCGCTTTTCATGGGGTCGCAGGCCAGCGGGCGGGATTTGATCCGGCCTGCGGAACTGCCGCCCGCAAGCTACGCCGGACAGCAATATGTCGACACCAGAGGATGTCTGTTCCTGCGCACCGGCGCAGCCGGGCAGATCGTATGGTTGCCCCGCGTGACCCGCGAGGGGGCTGCAATCTGCGGCTATCCGCCGTCAGGGCAACAGGTGCCTTTGGCCGGAAAAGGGGCTGCTTCGCCGGACCCTCATCCTGAGGACCCGGCGGTCACTGCGCCCGTGGCCGCAGATGCGCTGCTGGTGGCGGTGGGCAGTTTTGCGGTGGCCGGGAACGCCGACACTGCGGCGCGCCAGATCACCGCGTTGGGCCTGCCGGTGCATCGTGGCAGCCTTGTCCGCCGGGGCAAGATGCTGATCACGGTCTTTGCCGGACCCTTCGCCACGGCCGAGGCGGCCGAGGCTGCGCTGCGGTCTGCGCGGGCAGCAGGCTTTGCCGATGCCTTGATCGTCCGCTATTGAGCGCGGGCCAGAGCGTCAGCCCGAACAGATCGCCTGCAGCGCGACCCAGTCGGCATCCGGCACCAGCGGCGTCGGTGACAGGCCTTTGTAGGGATCGCCTTCGATCAGGCCAGCCGTGACCTTGCCTGCGGGATCCACCGCCAAGGCGTACGGTGACGCCGGGATCTGCGCCGCCTCGAACGCGGTCAGCAGGGTGGCATCCGGTACCGCGGGGGGCAGGACTTTCAATGCCACCTCGCCATAGCCTTGCAGGCTGGCATCCGGCAGGTCGGCGGTCGTCAGCAGCTGAAAGGCCGCCCGCAGCCCGGCATGTTCCAGCAGCGGGATCATCGGGTCCGTGGCCTTCATCTGCAACCCTTCGGCAAGGGCAGCGCCTGCAGCAGCTTCGGGCCCGGTTGTGGTTTCGACCAGTCTGCGGGGCAGGATGATCACGTCGCCTGGCAGGTGCAGGGCTCGTTCGACGCCGTTGGGCAGAACGTAGAGGATGGGTGTGTCGACCGGACCGAAGACCCGTTCCGCCAGCCGCGCCAGCGCCTGCAGGCCAAGCTGGTTGTTGCAGGGCGTGCCGGTGACGCGTGTCAGATCGTCAAGCGCCCGCTGCCCGATCTCGGCGCGCTGCGCGTCTGGGATGACCGAGGCGGTATGGGATACCAGCGCGTCCGGCATCCAGAACAGCCCAAGGCCGATGATCGCCAGCATCATGCCGCCAAGCAGAACGCCACGCAGCCGACCCGGCCGTGCCGTTGCCGCCTGCACCGCGTTGCGAACCGATTCCAGCGCCTCGATCATCTCGGGATCGGTCAGTTCCAGGGTTTCCGCAGATTCGGCACCGGGGCCGAACACAGGCGGGGTGCCACCGGGGTTGATCCGTTCCACCGCAGGCAGGGACCAGTGGCTGAGGGCGGTTCCGCTTTTCGGATCGCTGAGGATCAGTGTGGCGTCACCGAAACAGACCTGAACCTCGCGGCGCTGATCCTGCGGCGCTTCGCGCCACAACCCGCCGCATTCCAGCCGTTGATACTTTTTCAGCGCCGTCATGTGGCGATCAGTCTCTGCCTGTTTTGCAAGACCTTAGCCGCTGCTGCGCGCGGCCACAATCGCCTTGGGCGCGGGCCTGCCGCGCCACTGGTCGAACGCGCCCCCCCGGCTGGCAACGGCACCTCAGTCGCCGACAGCCTCGCGCCAGTGACGACGGCAGAGCGAGACGTAGGTCTCATTGCCGCCGATCACCACCTGATCGCCATCCCGCAGGGCGCGCCCGTCCGGCCCCTTGCGTACCACCATGGCAGCCTTCTTGCCGCAATGGCAGATGGTGCGCACCTCGCGCATCTCGTCCGCCCAGGCAAGCAGGGCAGCCGAGCCTGGAAACAAATTGCCCTGAAAATCGACGCGCAGCCCGTAGCACATCACCGGCACACCAAGGTCATCCACCGCGCGGGCAAGTTGCCAGACCTGATCCTTCGACAGAAATTGTGCCTCGTCGATAAAGACGCAGGCGACAGTGTCTTGCGTAAAGCGATGTTGCAGTTTGGCGAACATGTCTTCGGCTGGCGCAAAGGTATCGGCAGCTTCTCCAATGCCGATGCGGCTGGCGATGCGGCCCTGACCCGCGCGGTTATCGAACTGCGCGGTGATCAGATAGGTCAGCATCCCGCCCTCGCGGTAATTGTGCGAGGCTTGCAGATGCGAGGTCGATTTCCCCGCGTTCATCGTCGAATAGTGGAAGTAGAGTTTCGCCATCGTCCTGCTGCCCTAGCCTAACGGCGGGGAGGGACGCAAGCACGGTGATCAGAAGGGCCTGCCGCGCGGTCTGCTTTCGCCGTCAACGTCCCCGGCTGCGTTGATACGGCAGGCCCCCGGTCGATCCGGTGCGGGGGACACCGGCCGATCGTCAAGCTTCCGGACTGGCTGGAACGCCCTTATCTCTCACCAACGCTTGCCAGACAATTATCCGCGAATGCGGCCGCCGTTCGCGACCGTGCCACATGCATCAGCCTGCTGCGGTGCGGGCGGAGCCGGGTGTCAGCCCGGCCGCCGTTTCGGGGCGCTGCCTTCGGCACGGCGCGGCACAAAGCTGCCACCCTGCGGCTTGGCATTGCCGCTGCGCGGTTTCTGGGCGCCGGGACGCTGGCCCTGCGGTTTCGCCGGAGGCTGCGCCCCCGACTTTTGCCCGCCACGACCACCGGGGCGCTGCCCGCGGTTCTGCCCGGGCTTTGGCGCTGCGGCAACGATATCGGCGGCCCAGGGCGCGCCGCCCAAAACCGGGATCGGCTTTTTCAGCAGTTTCTCGATGGCCTGCAACTCGCCCATCTCGGCCGGGGCGCAGAACGCCACAGCGGTGCCTTCGGCCCCGGCGCGGGCGGTACGGCCGATGCGGTGGACATAGTTTTCCGCCACGTTCGGCAGTTCGTAATTATAGACGTGGCGCACCGTCGGAATGTCGATCCCGCGCGCGGCGACATCGGTGGCGACCAGCACGTCCAACTCTCCGGTGCGGAATTCGGTCAGCGTGCGGTCGCGCTGGTTCTGGCTTTTGTTGCCATGGATCGACCCCACCTTGAAGCCCCAGACCGCCAGCAGTTTGGACAGCTTTTCCGACCCGTGCTTGGTGCGGCCAAAGACCAGAGCCTGTTCGCCCACGTGGGTTTTCAGGTAGGTCTCCAGCATCCGGGCCTTGTCGCCGTTCGGGATGAAATGAACGCCCTGCACGATTTTTTCGATCGGCTTGCCGGGCGGGGCCACCTGCACGCGGATCGGGTCGCGTAGGTAAGTGTCGGCGATTTCGGAGATATCTTTCGGCATGGTGGCCGAGAACAGCATGGTCTGACGCTTCAGCGGGATGTGCTTGGCGATTTTGCGCAAGCTGTGGATGAAGCCCATGTCAAGCATGTGGTCAGCCTCGTCCAGCACCAGATAGGCGCATTGGTCAAGCTTGACGTCGCCGCGTTCCAG
>JAYSYZ010000315.1:0-6249 GCA_043727195.1 Paracoccaceae bacterium | reverse complement strand
CGGCATGCGGGGCCAGAACATCCACCTCCTCCTGCCGGTACCCCATGCAGACGAAATGCGCATAATCCAGCGCCAGCCTCAGCCCCGGCACCGCCGCCAGCATCCGCAGCGTCTCGTGTGGCGAGGCGAGAAGGCCACCGACGTGCGGCTCCACCATCAGCATCACGCCGTGTGCCGCCGCCACATCGACCAGCCCGCGCAACCCCGCCGCCGCCGCCGCGAACGCCCCCGGTCCGCTGACGCCCGGCAGCACGAAAATTGACGGGCACCCCGCCGCCCTGGCAAACTGGCAGACCCGTACGAACTCCGCCTCATTCCGCGCCCGCGCCGAAGGATCGCTGACCGCATTCTCCGCGATATCCGCACCGAACATCCAGTACAGGTTTGAAACCGCGATCCCGCCCAAGCTGCCCGCCGCCGCCTCCGGATCCGCGATGATTCGCCGCCGGTCCAGTGCAGGCCCGTGCAAAAGCCCCAGATCCATTGCGCGAAACCCCAATGACCGCGCGATCCCCGACGCTTCGGCCAGCGTGCAGGCCGGAAACGACCAGGATGTGACGGTCAGCTGCATCGTCCTGCACCTTTGGGATAAGTGGCCTTACCAATTCACGAACTTTGTTGTTGCGACCGCGACAAATCAAGCAAAATTTCCGCTTTGCCCCCTCAGAAGGCAAATGTCAGTTCCCAGACAGGTAAATAAACGTTGCAAATACAAAAGTGGTCAGGCCAATATCTGCTTAGCCGGCGCGGAGGAGCCTGTCCGGTTCTGCAAAACACCTTGGGAGGACGTCATTCAATGAAACATCTGACAGTATCCACGCTGGCCATTTGCGCCGCCTTGTTCGGCGCTGCGGCAAATGCCGAGACGATGATGGCCGAGAAGGGCGGCGCCGCGAACATGGTTCTTTTGCCCAAGTTCCTCGGCATCCTGCCGTTCGATCAGGCCAACCGCGGCGCTGAAGAAGCACATGCCGAACTCGGCAACACTGGCACCCTGCTTTATACCGGCCCGACCCCGGAAAATTCGGTCGCGGGTCAGATCGAGATTGTGACGACCGCCGGATCGCAAGGTCAGGCAGTCGTGATGTTGTCGAACAACGCCGGAGACCAGATTGCCCCGGCGGCAGAGGCGGCGCAGGCCGCCGGCACCAAGATCGTGACCTGGGACAGCCCGATCCCGTCGGGCAAGGGCGAAACCGTCTTTGTGGCGCAGGTCGATTTCGGGTCCATCGGCGTGGTGATGGCCGACATGGCGCTGTCGATCATGGGCGGCGAGGGCGAATTTGCCGTGCTGTCCGCCACGCCGGATGCGGCCAACCAGAATGCCTGGATCGCCGCGATGGAAGAGGCGCTGAAAGACCCGAAATACGCGGGGATCAAGCTGGTCGATACCGTCTACGGCGACGATCAGTCCGAAGTCAGCTATAACCGGGCGCTGGCGCTGGTTGACAGCCACCCGAACCTCAAGCTCATCATGTCGCCCACCACGGTCGGCATCCAGGCATCCGCCAAGGCGATGCAGGACGAGGGGCTGTGCGAAAAGGTCAAGGTGTCCGGCCTTGGTCTGCCGGCGGAAATGGTCAGCTACACGATGAACGGCTGCGCGCCGGAATTTGCGCTCTGGTCCTTCGTCGATCTGGGGTATCTGACCTATTACACCTCCTACATGCTGGCGACCGGCAAGATCAAAGGCGACATTGGCGAGACGTTCAATGCAGGCCGCATGGGTGACTTCACGATCGAGGAAGATCCCGGCCGCGCCGGTACCAAACGCATCCTGATGGGCCCCTTCACCGTGTATAACAAAGACAACGTCGAAGCCGCCGCGAACTGATCTTCGCCCCGGCTCGATGGCCAGCCCTCCCCCTCCCCGGGGGGCTGGCCACCCACACCCTGAACGCCCCAGAAAGCGCCGCAATGCCCCCCGTTCTCGACATGCGCGACATCTCGAAAAGCTTCGGCGGCACAGCGGCCCTGTCGGGCTTTTCACTGCAACTCGTGGCTGGCCGGATTCACGCGCTTGTCGGTGAAAACGGCGCGGGGAAATCAACACTGATCAAGACGATGACCGGCATCTACCAGCCCGACAGCGGCGAAATTCTGGTGGATGGCCAGCCTGCCGCCTTCCGCGGTACCGCCGCCGCCCAGCGTGCAGGCATCGCTGCGATCTATCAGGAACCGATGGTCTTTCCCGATCTTTCGGTCGCCGAAAACATCTTCATAAGCCACCAGAACCGACCGGCCCTGATCAACTGGTCCGCCCTGAACGATCAGGCCGCTGCGATGATCGCCCGGCTGGGTGTCAGCCTTGATCCACGCCGCGCGGCCTCTGAACTTACCCTCGCCGAACAGCAAACCGTGGAAATCGCCCGCGCCATTTCCCTCAACGTCCGTGTCCTGATCATGGACGAACCTTCCGCCTCGCTGTCGGATCACGAGGTCAAGCGCCTGTTCGGCATCGCCCGCGCGCTGCGCGATCAGGGCGTCGCCGTCCTTTACATCTCGCACCGGCTTGAGGAAATCTTCGCCCTCGCCGATACCGTGACCGTGATGCGCGACGGCAGACACATCTCCACCCGTCCGGTGGCCGAGGTCACCCAAGCCTCGATGATCGCCGAGATGGTCGGTCGCGACATGGCCGGGCGCTTTGCGCGGGAACCGTCTAGGGACACCGGCGAAATGATCCTGAAAGTCTCTGATCTTGCCAGAACCGGCGCATTCCGCGGTGTCTCCTTCACGGTAAACCGTGGGGAAATCGTCTGCTTTTCCGGTCTCGTCGGCGCCCGCCGCACCGATGTTGGCCTTGCCCTCTTCGGTGTCGCGCCCGCCACCTCTGGCACCGTGGAAATCGACGGCAAGCCCGTCACCCTCCGCACCCCGGCCGAGGCACAGGCGCTGGGCATCGCCTATGTCTCCGAAGACCGCCGCAAGCTGGGGCTTGCCCTGACCGAAGGCATCACCGCCAACATCACTTTGCCGATGCTGCCGAAATACACCGGCCGCTTCGGCTGGCTGGACCGGCTGCGCGAACTGACCGATGCGCAAGCCTTCCGCCAGAAGCTGAACATCAAGGCCGCCAATCTGACCGTTCCCGTCGGCACCCTGTCGGGCGGCAACCAGCAAAAGGTGATGCTGGCAAAATGGCTGAACACCAGACCGCGCTTGCTGATCGTCGATGAACCCACCCGCGGCATCGACGTCGGTGCCAAGGCCGAGGTGCATCAGATCCTGCGCACTCTCGCAGCCGAAGGGGTGGCCATCATCATCATTTCATCCGACCTGCCCGAAGTTCTGTCTTTGGCCGACCGCATCCTCGTCATGCGCGAAGGCCGCATTGTGGGCGCTTTCAACGGCGCGGAAGCCACCGACGAATCCGTCATGGCGCTTGCCGTTGCGGCCCCCGATTTCGAGACTGAGGTCGCCTGATGCGCATCCCGCTTGGCACCCTACGCATCCTTGTCCTGCTTGGCGTCTTCGCCGCCACCGTCCTGTTCTTCGCCGCCCAGATCGACGGCTACCTGAACGCCCGCCTGTTCAACCGAATCTCCGGCTCGGTTGCGGTCATCGCACTGATCGCCGTTGGCCAGGCCTTCGTCGTGCTGACGCGCAACATCGATCTGTCCATCGGATCGGTCGTCGGGTGCAGCGCCTATTTCACCGGCGGCATCCTGATCGCCTATCCGAACCTGCCACCGCCGCTTGTCCCGCTGCTCGCCATCGGGATCGGCGCGCTGTTCGGGGCGGTGAACGGCTTTCTCGTCGCGCGCTTTCGCCTGCCCTCGATCATCGTGACACTGGCCACATTGGCCCTTTTCCGCTCCATTCTGGTGCAATCCTCTGACGGTTCCTCGATCACGACCGACCGTCTTCCAATCTGGCTCACCGAGTTTGCTACAATGAACGCCGTCACCGTGGGTGATCTGCAAATCCGCTGGATCGTCGTCGTTTCCATCCTTGTGGTTCTCACGGCGCATGTCGTCTTGACCCGCTTTCGTGCCGGACGAACCTTCTTTGCCATCGGGTCAAACCCCGACGCCGCCGCATTTGCGGGCATCAATGTTGGACGCACGATCTTTCTTGCCTTCGTGCTGTCCGGCGCGCTGGCGGGTCTTGCCGGGTTCATGTTCCTGTCGCGGTTCGGCAACATCACCGTGGTCGCCGGCCTTGGGCTGGAGCTTAAATCGGTCGGCGCGGTCGTCGTTGGCGGGGTCAACATCTTTGGCGGGTCGGGCAATGTGCTGGGCGTGCTGATCGGTGCCGCGTTGATCGACCTGATCGACACCTCGCTGGTCCGCTGGGATCTGGTGTCCGAGTTCTGGCGCGAGGCCGTTCTCGGCCTTCTCATCCTGCTTGCCGTTGCCGCCGATACTGTCCTGATGCGTCGCCTTGTGCACCGCAAATCTGCCGGAGGCAGCGCATGACCCGGCTCCGCACCCTGCTGGCAAGCTGGGAAGGCCTGCTCTTCGCCGTCCTGATCCTGATCTACGCCGTCAATGCCTGGAATTCGCCGGTCTTCCTGACCACCGGCAACCAGATCAACATGTTCCAGCTCTCCGTCGAAAAGATCATCGTCGCGCTGGTGATGACCTTCGTCATCATCAACGGCGAGATTGACTTGTCTGTCGCCTCCGTGATGGGCCTTGCCGCCTGCGCCTTTGGCTGGCTGGTGCAGGCGGGCGTGCCTGCCGGGGGCGCGGTGGGCCTTGCATTGGCCATCGGTTTTGCCTGCGGCGCCTTCAATGCATTCTGGATCGTCGGTTTTGGCATCCCCTCGCTGGTGGTGACGCTCGCCACGATGATTGCCTTCCGCGGCTTTGCCCGGGTGCTGGTCGAAGATCGCGGCATCAGCGATTTCCCCGACTGGTTTGATCGGCTGGGTCAGGCCGGGCTGGTGGGACCGGTCACCTTCGCGATCCTGCTTTTCGTGATCCTCGCCATCCTCGCCACGCTTCTGCTGCAGCGCACTGCCTTTGGCCGCAAGGTCTATTTCATCGGTGCGAACCGGGCGGTGGCCGAATATTCCGGCCTCGATGTGCGCGTCGTAAAGGCAAAGATCTTCATCGCCTCCGGCGTCATCTCGGCGCTTGCCGGCCTTCTCTTTGCTGCCCGTGTCGGCGCAGTGCGCGGCGATATTGCCAACGGGTTCGAACTGGACATCATTACCATGGTTCTGCTTGGCGGCGTCAGCATCTTTGGCGGCGCAGGCACCATGTCGGGCACCATTCTTGCCATCCTGATCGTCCTGGCCCTGCGCAACGGCATGGCGCTTGCCAACATCACCGGGCATATCCAGACCGGCCTCCTGGGGGTGCTTTTGATCCTGTCGGTCATGGTTCCGATCATCCGCGAAACGGGGCAACGCCTGATGGCGAGGGTGCGATGAAACAACCGAAACTCAGGCTGATCAAAACCCTGTCCGATCCCATCGGCAAGAAATCCGTGTCGGAAATGGTCGTCCAGCGCATCCTTGATCTGGTCAAGACCGGCCACCTTTCGGCTGGTGACAAGCTGCCGTCCGAACGTGACCTTGCCGATCAGCTTGACGTCAGCCGCCCCACCGTGCGCGAGGCATTGCGCGCCCTTTCCATTCTGGGCGTGCTGGAAATCCGCCATGGCGGCGGCGTCTACGTCACCGCGCTGAATGCCGAGGAATTGCTCGCGCCGCTTGATTTCTTTGTGTCGCTGAATGCGCAGAACATGGCCGAGCTTTTCGACGCCCGCATCCATTTTGAACCCATGCTGGCAAGCCTTGCCGCAGAACGGCTGACGGACACCGCCCTTGCGCGCCTTGCCACTCTGGTCGCAGCACAGGTCACCGACCCCGAAGATGCCGACCTGTTTCACGACACCGATGTGGAGTTTCACAAGACGATCCTCGAGGCGTCCGGCAACGATTTTCTCTCCCGCTTTGGCAAGCTTCTTCAGGTTCTGGGCGATCAGGGCCGCCAGGCCTTTCAGAAACGCAAGTCGATCCGCCAGCAATCGATCGAGGATCACCAGATCATCCTCGCCGCCCTGCAGGCGCGTGACGCCTCCGCCGCCCAGCGCGCGATGCGCCAGCACATGGTCAACGTCAGAACCGCGCTGCGGGAGGTGACAGGTGCGTAAAGCCCGCATAGCCGTTCTGGGCGCAGGCTGGTGGGGCGTGCAGGTCTATATCCCGTCGCTTCTGGCTGACCCGACGGTCGATCTGGTGGCCGTCAACCGCCGCGACCCGGCGGCGCTGAAGGAAATCACCGACAAATTCGG
>JAYSYZ010000314.1:0-17722 GCA_043727195.1 Paracoccaceae bacterium | reverse complement strand
TCGCCACCTCCGTCGGGCCCAGTGCGGCAAATCCACCGATTTCAGCCATGGCAGCCGCCAGCAGCAATTGCTTGTCGAAACTTTCCTGCTGTGCCTTCGACGGCGGGGTGCCCGTCTTGTAGTCAATCAGGTGCAAACGCCCGTCTTCCAGCCTGTCGATCCGGTCAGGCTTGCCGATCAGAACAAAGTCCAGCCCCGACAGCGTCACCGCGCCCTTTTCCTCGATCAAAACGGGAACACCTCCCGTTTCGCCCGAAAACCGGATGAATGCCTCTGCCGCGCGGTCGATCCGGGCATACCAGATTGTCCGTGCCAGTGGCCAGGCAACCTCTGCCTCCAGCACCTCGCGGGTGATCTGCATCAGCGTCTCACGGTCGTCTGCACCGCCGTTCGACTGGCGCACAAACTGCTCCAGGATCCTGTGCAGCACCACGCCACGCAGCCGCGGGTCGGGTTCCGGGCGCAGCGGGTCAAGCGGGCTCAACCGCAGCACATGCCGGGCATAGATCGCATAGGGATCGCGGATCAGCTTCGACACCTCGGTCAGCGACAACCTTTTTGGCCGCGCCTCCAGCGGCGGGCGGGGCGAAGGGCGGCGGGCGGGTTGCACCGGGGCGACCGGAGCCTCCAAGGCTGCGGCAAGGGCCAGCCACCCTGCCCCCCGCGCCCGCATTGCCGCCAGCGCCGCTGGCCCTCCCCGCGCAGGCAGCCCATCCATCAGGTTGGTCAGCCGGTTCAACCAGCGCGATGGCACGGTTTCAGCATCAGCGTTCCGCTGCGGGCGGGTCAGCACAACGCGGCGGGCGGCAACCGCCTGCTGATAGTCATGCGCCGACAGGCCGATCCGGCGTTCCGGCAGCAACAGGCCCGCCTCCTTGCGCATCTGCCGGTTCAGCCAGGGGTCGGGCGCGGTTTGCGCTGGCCAGATGCCATCGTTCAGACCCCCCAGTATGGTCAGGTCAGCACCCTGCACCCGCGCCTCAAGCGTGCCCCAGATCATGATGTTCGGATGAACCTGCGGCGCATCCCGCACCTCGCGCCGCTGCAGCACTGCAGTGAACAACGCCCGGTAATCGGCGGGCGACAGGATCGGCCCTGTCTTCGCCTCATGGCAAAGTTCGCTGACTGCGGCCAGTGCTTCGATCCCGGCAGCCTTGTCCCACAACGCGCCCGCGCCCGTGGGATCGAAACCGCGCGCCAGGGCTTCAGCCCGCTGCAAATGCAGCTTTACTTGGTCAAAAAGGGCCGTATCAGAGACGTTTTCCATCTCTGACACACACTGCCCGATCCAGTCTGACCATTGCGCAGCGCGGTTGATTTTCCGCGTGGTTGCCCAGTCCGCCAAGGTTTGTGCTGTAGGAAAAGCCGGGCCGTAGCGGCGCAGATGCAATTCCAGCTCTCGCGTCAGCAACAGATGGTCGCCGCGCCCGGTGCCCGAAAAACACAAGGGATGCTTCAGCAGCGTCAGCAAAGCATCCGCCGTCAGCTTGCGCCCCAGCAGCGCCGCAACATGCCGCAGAAACCGGCCCGGCGCCGACAATGGCAAGGGCTGACCGGCGGAATCGTCGGGCCGGATACCCCAGCGGTCCAGAATCGCGCTGACCCGGCGCGTCAGGTTGCGGTCGGGCGAGATCAGCGCCGCACGGGTGCCCTGCTCCGCCGCCTCGCGCAGCAGGAGCGCGATTGCCATTGCCTCGGCCCGCTCGGACGGGGCCTCGATCAGGGTGATCTCCGCCGTGGCAGGGCCAAGCTCCGGCAGGCCGGGGCCATCAGCCAGCCAGCCATCAGTGACCGGCGCGGGCCGCAGCGAAAGCGAGATCAGCCGGTTGCGATCCGGCGATGGCGGTACGGCTGCTGTCCAGCGCTGCACATCCAAGGCTTGGCAGGCCAGCCTGTCGAACAGCCGGCGAAAACGGTATTGCGGGTGATCCTCGGCGGTCAACGCATCCGACATGCTGTCCCAGACCGCGGGCGGGAGGTCGAAATCGAACCCGGGCAGCACCACTGCGCCCCCCGGCAACCGCGCCACCGCCTGCATCAACAGCGCGGTTGTTCCGCGTGATCCGGTAGACCCGGCCAGGATCACCGGATGCGGCGGGGGCCGGTCCCGCCACCTGTCGACAAGCGTGACCACCGCCCGGCGCAGCCGCGCTTCGGCATCAAGTGCGTCGCCCGCCAGCGCCTCGGCCACGATGGCCAGAAAGCTTTGCGTCCGCGCCCAATGCGCCGAATGGCTGGCCACATCCAGCGCCGCGATCCGCTCGGGCGGCACGCCTTCGCCCTGCATCTCGTCCATCAGCGCGGCCAGACTGTCCGCAAGATCATACAGTGCATGGCGCGGAAAGGCGGTCATTCCCGTCTTCAGCAGCCTGTCCAGCAGGATGGTCAGATCCAGCCGCCTGCGCAGTGGTGAGATCGCTTGACACTGGCCAATTTCTGCGATGTCAGAGCCGATTTCGGCAATCAGCCGCAACTTCGGCAGAAACCCGGCGCCGCGCCGGATCAGCACTTCGCGGACGCGGCGGCGCATCCGTTCCGTGTTCAGGATCAGGGTCACCCCGGCCATCGCTTCGGGCGGCGCGCAGGCCAGCCGCGCCTGCAGGCCCGCCACCAGTTCAGTCGGAAAATCGACCCCCGGCGGCAGGGCGAACAACGAGGGGCGCGGATCAGCCATGCGGCAATGTCTGAAGCAGCGCCTCGGCGACGGCAATGCCTTGCGGGGTGCCGACATCGCACCAGCCGCCGTCATGCACCATCCCGAAAGCGCGCCCGTCGGCAATGATGTCGTTCCACGGCTGGTTGAGCGAGAAGACCGTGTCGTCCACTGCGGCAAGGCGTTCGGGCCGGATCATGCTGGCGCCGAGATAGACATGCCCCTCATCACCGCGCCCCCGGCTGATCCGACCGTCCGGCGCCAGATGGAAATCCGCCTTTTGCCCGTGCCCGCGCGTGGCAGCCGTCGGCAGCAGCAACAAAAGCGCATCCATGCGGTCGTCCCAGACGCGGGCCAGTTGTTGCAGCGGGTTTGCCCCGGTCCAGACCGCGTCGCTGTTCAGCACCATCACCGGCCCCGGCCCCAGCAGCGGCAGCGCCGCCCGCAGCCCACCGCCCGTATCAAGGATTTGGCCTTGTTCGTGACTGATTGTGATCCCGCGCCCACGCAGATGATCAATGATCTGTCCGGCAAGATAATGCACGTTCACCACGGTTTTCGATACCCCAGTTGCTACGGCAATGCCCAGCGCGTGGTCAATCAGCGGTCGTCCCGCCACCGGGATCAGCGGTTTTGGCCGGGCAGCGGTCAGTGCGCCCATCCGGGTGCCAAAGCCTGCGGCAAGGATCAGAAGCGGGTGGGGAACTGGCTGCATTTACGCTCGATCCGGGTCAGGGCTTCGGGGGTGGCGGGTGGCAGGACCGCCGCGCAGATGTGGCGCAGAGCGGCCAGTTCGGGATGCGCGAGGTTGCACTGCAACTGGCCCCAGACACGCGGGATCAGCGGCAGGTAACCAGGCTTGCCCGCGGCCAGACACAACCTTGCGAACACGCCGAGGATGCGCAACGCGCGCTGGGCACCAAGCACCGCATAAGCTGCGGAAAACGTCTGGTCGTCGATCCCCGATTGCTGCGCAAAATGCCGGATCAGCGCCTGTTCGGTGGCATCGTCGACATCACGCCGCGCGTCCTGCAGCATCGACACCAGATCATAACCCGGTTGCCCCATCTGCCCCAGTTGGAAATCCAGCAGGCCGACACGGGCAAGGCCGCCGCGGTCGGCCAGCCACAGCAGGTTTTCGGCGTGAAAATCCCGCAGGATCAGGACGCGTGGCCCATCCGCCAGGCGGGCCAGCGCATCGGTCAGGGCAACGGTGAACGGCGCGTTGTCCTGCCTGTCACCCGTGATCGCAAAGGCGTACCAGTCCAGCGCAACCCCGGCGGCAGCGGCCCACTCACCGGCGGACAGGTCGGGCAGGCCGGGCGGCGCCGGATGACGCTGCAGATGCAGCAGAACATCGGTTGCGGCAGTGTAAAGCGGCAGTTCCTCCGTCGCATCGTCGGCCAGCAGGCGGGCGAAAAGCGCGTCGCCCAAATCCTCTAGCAGCAACAGGCCCTGTGGCGGATCCTGCGCCAGAACGCGCGGAGCCGACAGGCCCAGCCCGGTCAGATGCGCGGCCATACGTACGAAACTGGCCGGGTCGTCCGCCGTTCCGGGCGGGCTGTCCATCAGCACGGCGCTTCGGTTGCCCAGCTGCAACCGCTGATAGCTGCGGTCCGAGGCATCGCCGGCGAGGTGCTTCCGGTCGGCCGCAGCCCAGCCTGCCGCTGTCAGGAATCCGGCAATCGCCGCGCCACGGTCAGGCATCGGCCTGCGCATCGCGCAACGCGGCCAGCAGCCCGCTGCGCCCGCCGGTCAGCGTGGCCAGCCGCCCATGGCGCAAGTCGGACAGTCCCAAGTCGGACAGGCCAACGCGCAGCGCCCCCTCCGGCACATGGCGGCCCAGCCGGTCGGGCCATTCCACCAGGCAGATCGCCGTCACAAACGCATCGTCCAGCCCCAGTTCCCAAACCTCGTCGGGATGGGTCAGCCGGTACAGATCGGCGTGCCAGATCTCGGTTCCCGCCGCCACATAGGTTTGCACCAGGGTGAAGGTGGGGGAGGGCACGTCCTCTGCCCGGCCCAGCCGTGCGCGGATCAGCGCTCGCGCCAGATGCGTCTTGCCGGCGCCGATCGGCCCATCCAGCAGCACGGTGTCGCCGGGTTGCAGAAGCCGTGCCAACTGCACACCAAGATGCGAAGTATCCGCCTCGGTCGGCAGCGGGATCTGCAGGGATTGGGGCACAGCATCGGGCATGCGGCGATTCTACCCGTCGCAAGGGGCACCGCAAGCCGCTTTCGTTCAGGCCGACATCAGGCCGCTGTCATCATGCTGCAGCGCCAGACCGGCCGGTTCGGCGATGCGTGCGCGGAAGGTGATCAGCGTGGCCCCCCCGGTGATCGGACGGAATTTGCAGGCCAGCAGCCGCCCGTCGATCAGCCTCGCCTCGCCGTCCCAGCCGCTGCGGTCGCTCCCTGTCATCACGAAATCCATCGCATCGTCCCAGATCAGACTCGGGGCCGAGTTTTCGCGCCACCAGCCCGACAGGTTGGCAATGCCTGCATCCGACAGCAGCACCGCCGGGTCATGCCCCCAAAGCTGTGCATAGGCGAAGTTCGACATGACCAATTGGCCGCCCTGCGAAAACACCGCGACACCTTCGTCCACCGCGTCGATCACCGCCTGGCCAAGCTCCAGATCCGCGCGGTAGCGCCGGGTGCGCGACATTTCTGACGAGATATCCTCGAACATGAAGGCCAAAGCGCCGTTCGGATGCGGCCGGCCGATCACCCGATAGGTCTGGCCGCCCGGCAGGCTCCAGGTCTCCTCGTACAGGCCAGAAGAGGCATCTTCCTCGACCTTGATCATCTGCTTGCGCCAGGTGCGGTAGTCTTTTGGTTCCGGGATCATCGCACGGTCGCGCATCGCGTCCAGCACCGATGTCAGCGAGGGCCGCGCGATCAGAAACTCCGGCGGCAGGGTGGTCAGGTCGACCAGCGCCGGATTGAACAGTTGCAGCACCCGGTCGCGGTCAAAGATCGCCAGACCGATCGGCAGATGCGCAAAGGTCTTGGTCAGCGTCTGCATGAAATCACGCAGCGATCCTTCCGCCTGTACCGCGGCATTCGACGGCAGCGCATACCCCAGCCGGTCGTCACCTGACGGTACCACGACCAGATCGAACCACTGGATGTCGCCCATGACCTCCAGGCTCTGGCGGTTGCGCTTGCCGCCCGGTCCGATACCCGCCACGTCGAACAGCCGGGGCAGGGGCCATGACAGGTCGCGCCCCGCCGGCAGCAGATCGACGGCACGGCTGAGATAGGCATGGTTCGCCCAGACCACATCGCCGGATTGCGCTTCGGTCCACATCAGGACCGGCGCATTGCACAGGATGTTGCGCTGGGTCGACACTTCCTGCTGCACTGCCGTTGCCGAGGCGCTGTCGCGGCTGGTCTGGCGCTGTTCGAGATCGGTATCGATCAGCGTCAGCCGGGTCAGACCGCCGACATATTCGCCGCGCAACACCAGCGGCGGCAGAATGCCTTCCTTCGATGCCAGCAGGAACTGGCCATCGCTCGGCAGGGTGAGAACCCGCGCCTCGATCTCGGGAAACATCGGGCCAAGCCGCGCCAGCAGCCGCAGCCAGGCCCCCCCACGCACCACGCTGGAGGCGAGCATGAACCGCGCGCCGGGTGTGGCGTCTACCATCGTTTCGCCATCGAACAGGAACACGGTGGCAGGGTTGTCACGCAGAAAAACGCTGTCAGGTTGCATAGGTTTACGGTTCTGCAGGGCCGACAACAGCAAAAGACTGGCCAACGCCACCAGTGTTGCGGTCAACACCAAACCAAAAGCGAATGTCCAGTCCGCCGGCATCCGGCCACTCCACCCGTTATACGTTCCCCCTCTGCAGCTTAGGGTGGAAAGCGTTAACCGATGGTTAAGCCTTCAGATTGATCTGGGAATCCGGCGTGGCCATCGTTCAGGCGATCATCCGCGGGTTGGGGCCAAGGCCACTGGCGGCAGGCGCGGCCAGATCCTGCATCGACCAGACCGCCTCGACCACCGCGCCACAGCGTTCCGGGCGTTCTTCGCGGGTCAGGAACGGATCGGTGGCATTGGCGAAGGTCAGCTCTGCGCCCGACCGTTCGAGCAGCGTCTTGGCAATGAACAGACCAAGCCCCATCCCCTCATATTCCGGTCGCTGCCGGGTATCGGGATTTCGCCGGGCGCGCACGAAGGGGTCGCCGATCCGGCCGATGAAATTGGGCGGAAAGCCGTCGCCATCGTCGATGATCCGCACGGAAATCGTGCGTTCGGTCCACTCCGCCTCGATCCAGACGGTACTGCGCGCGAAATCCACAGCGTTCTGCACCAGATTGCGCAAGCCGTGGATGATCTCGGGCCGGCGCAGGATGGTGGGCTGGCGGTCGGAACTTCCCTCGGTCGGTGCCACCGATATGTGCACGGCCTTGCCCCGCGCCATATGCGGCTCTGCCGCTTCACGCAAAGCCGCGCTCAACGGCGCTTGGCGCAGATGCAGGTCATCCTTCCCCGCGCGCCCCATGTCGCGCAGGATGTCGCGGCAACGGTCGGCCTGATCGCGGATCAGCCGCGCATCCTCCAGCAATTCCGGCTGGCCCTTCAATTCATGCATCAGCTCGGCGCTGACCAGCTTGATCGTCGCCAGGGGTGTGCCCAGTTCATGCGCTGCGGCGGCAACCACGCCGCCCAGATCGGTCAGTTTCTGTTCGCGTGCCAGCGCCATCTGGGTGGCCAGCAACGCATCCGACATTGACCGGATTTCCATTGCGACACGCCGGGAATACAAGCCCAGAAACAGGATTCCGATAACGATGGATGACCAGAAGCCAAACTCGAACAGCCGGGGGATCACCAGCTGCGTGCCGTCGTCGAACCGCAGCGGGATGTGCAGGAACCCGGCGACCGTGATCAGAACGATCGCCGTCAGGCCCAACAGCACCGTGCTGCGCAGTTCCAGCGTGCTCGCGGAAATCGTGACGGGGGCCAGCACCAGCAGCGCAAAAGGATTGGTCAGCCCGCCGGTGATGAAGATAAGCAGCGACAATTGCGTCAGGTCGAACATCAGCGTCAGGAACGCCTCCATCTCGTTCAGCCGCTTGCTTTCGGGAAACAGATAGATCGAAAACAGGTTCGCGACCACCGACGCCACGATGGCCAGATAGCAAATCCCGAGCGGCAGGGCGACATCATACAGCCGGTCGGCAACGGTTATGGTGATCAGTTGTCCGGCAATCGCCATCCAGCGCAGCAGGATCAGCGTCCTCAGCCGCACAAAGTTGCCGCGCTTGTCGTTTCCAAGAAAGCCGATGCTTGCCGAAACCATGCTGTAACCATTGCCCCCTTGCGGCTTTGCCATTGTTAAGCGTGCCAACATTTGGGATCAATGCGGCGTGTTCGGGCAGGACAACTGGGGGCAGGGCCGATGACGAAACTCTATGCTGGTGTGGCGGCGGCGGCGGTGGCGGCGCTGTTGGGCGGCTCTGCCTGGTATGTGTGGTCGTCACGCGGCGCCGATGCTCTGGCCGATTGCCGCAGCGGGCAGGTTGCGGGGGGGGATATCGGCGGGCCGTTCACCCTGGTCGACACCAAGGGTCAGACTGTCACGGATGCCGAGGTGCTTGCCAAACCGGCGCTGGTCTATTTCGGGTACACATTTTGTCCCGATGTCTGCCCCCTCGACATGGCCCGTAATGTCGAAGCCGTGGATATTCTTGAGGAACGTGGTTTTGACATCACCCCCGTCTTCATCTCGATCGACCCCGAACGTGACACCTCTGAAGTGCTGGCAGACTATGCCGGCAATCTGCACCCGAGGCTGATCGCACTGACCGGCAGCCCCGATCAGGTCAAGGCGGCATCGAACGCCTACAAGACGGTCTACGAACGGCAACCTGCGGAGGACGAATTCTATCTGATGAACCATTCCACCTTTACTTATCTGATGCTGCCCGGCATCGGATTTGTGGATTTCTTCCGACGTGACATTATGTCTGACCAGATGGCCGAACGCACCGCCTGTTTTCTCGAGGCTGCGGCAAGCGCAAGCTGACGCCAGAATTACGTTTTGGGAATCGAGGGGAATGAAATGATGTCGGATGATCTGGTTGCGGACATCGGGCCGGACCGCAGTCTACTGCTGGTTGACGACGACGAACCGTTTGTGAAACGTCTTGCCAAGGCGATGGAAAAGCGCGGCTTTTTGCCGGAAACGGCAGAAAGCGTGGCCGAAGGACGCGCCAGGGCGATCAGCCATCCGCCCGCGTATGCCGTGGTCGATCTGCGGCTTGAAGATGGCAACGGCCTTGATGTGGTGGAAACTCTGCGTGAACGGCGACCGGATTGCCGGATCGTTGTCCTTACCGGTTATGGCGCAATTGCGACCGCAGTCGCGGCAGTCAAGATCGGCGCGATTGATTATCTGTCGAAACCGGCGGATGCGAATGATGTGACGCACGCGCTGCTGGCCCGTGGTGAAGCTTTGCCATTGCCGCCGGAAAATCCGATGTCTGCCGACCGCGTCCGCTGGGAACATATCCAGCGGGTCTATGAAATGTGCGAGCGTAACGTTTCGGAAACTGCACGTCGGCTGAATATGCATCGCCGGACGTTGCAGCGTATTCTGGCCAAGCGCAGCCCGAAATAAAACCGAATTCATTGCCATCCCCTTTGGCGTGACGTAAGTAGACGCGTCAAATGTCAAAGGGGGAAAATGGCGTGACCATCAATCTGAACGCGTATTCATTGAAAGAACTTAAAGAATTGCAATCTCAGGTCGCAAAGGCGATTGCAAATTTCGAAGATCGTCGCAAGAAAGAAGCCTTGGCAGAGCTGGAAGAAAAGGCCCGCGAAATGGGTTTTTCGCTGGCGGAACTGACGGGCACTGCCACCGTGCGCAAACGGTCGCCTGCGGTGGCGAAATTCGCCAATCCTGCCGATGCATCAGATACCTGGTCCGGTCGCGGCCGCAAACCGCGCTGGTACGCCGCAGCTTTGGCAGCCGGAAAGAAACCGGAAAGCATGGCGGTCTGACCGCCCGATCCCTGGCCGGTTCCGGCCCGGGATTACAGCCGTTTCGAAAGAATCCGGATTGCGGCGCGACCCTGCCAATCGCCGGGCGGCGACAAGTACCCGCCCGCTAGGTGCAGGCTTCCAGCCGGTCCAGCACGCATGCGACGTAATCCGCCCGCACCACGGCGGGCGGACGCAAGCGGATTTCCAGCCGGTCGATCAGCAAAGCGGCAGGTTTGCCGAACAGCTTGTCAGCCTCCGCCTCATGGAAACCGGCGATCCGTACCGCCTCCAGCCAGGCAGAAACCTTGTCCGCCGCCTTGATCGCCCGCTTTATCTGCGCCGGCAACACGGCGGGCAGGCCAAAGCGCAGATGGATGGCGGCGGTCAGCCGCAGGTCCAGCTCGCCATAGCCTGGCCCTACGGCGGCCTTTACCGGGCTGATCATGTCGCCGATGACGTATTCCGGCGCGTCGTGGAGCAATGCCGCCAGCCGCCAGCGCGGCGATGCTGCGGGATTGGCGCGGGCAAAAATCTCTTCCACCAGCAGCGAATGTTCGGCCACCGAATAGGGCCAGTCGCCGCGCGTCTGCCCGTTCCAGCGCGCAACAAACGCCAGCCCATGCGCGATATCCTCGACCTCGATATCCATCGGTGTCGGGTCCAGCAGATCCAGCCTGCGTCCCGATAACATCCGTTGCCATGCCCGTATCGCCATTGCCCGCCCTCAGATCAGCGCAAGGTAAGGGTCGGGATGGCGCGCGATGATCCCGGCCATAAGTTTCCGCCCCCGCAAATGCCGCAATACGATCTGCGACACCTGTTCGACAAAAAGTTTGGTATCTATGACCTGGACGCCTGAATTTGCATAAGGCACCGCCGGCAGCCCGGCCTTGACGAACTCGTTCGCACGGTGGTTTGGTTCATAAAAGAACGGCGCGTCCAGCACTGCGGCTAATGGATGCGGCCCGATATCCACCTCCAGCAACCGGCTGATGTCGCAACCCTCGACGAAAATGTCGCTGTCCAGATACAGGATGCGGCGGTACGTCCGGTTGGAATTGTGAAAATCGATCTGGCGGATCATGAACAGCGCCAGATGAAAGAAATTGCGGTCACAGCAAACGATGACAGCGCGGTCGGATTGTTCGGTGGCGGACATCGAAGCCCTCTCGCTTTTCGCCGCACTGTCCACAGAAGCGGATGATTGGCAAGAACAGTCGCGCGCGCCGCGTTGTCATGTCCGCCTGCATTTGCTAAGGCCACCGCCATCACCGAAACGACTTGCGGCACGTCGCAGGCACCGAACAGAATGGCAGGACCGCAATGGACTATATCGTCAAGGATATCGCACTGGCCGAATACGGCCGCAAGGAATTGACCATCGCGGAAACCGAAATGCCCGGCCTGATGGCCTGCCGCGAGGAATTCGGCACCTCCAAGCCGCTGAAAGGCGCGCGGATCGTGGGGTCGTTGCACATGACCATCCAGACCGCCGTGCTTATCGAAACGCTGACCGCCCTTGGCGCCGATGTGCGCTGGGCATCATGCAACATTTTCTCCACCCAGGATCATGCGGCGGCGGCCATCGCTGCAGGCGGCACCCCGGTTTTCGCCATCAAGGGCCAGACCTTGACCGAACATTGGGATTATCTCGACCGCTCCTTCATGTTCCCGGAAGGTGCCAACATGATCCTGGATGACGGCGGCGATGCCACGCTTTACGTCTTGCTGGGCGCCCGGGCCGAGGCGGGTGAAGATATCATCCCCGTCCCGCAGTCCGAAGAAGAAGAAGTCATCAAGCTGCAAATCGCCAAGCGCATGAAGGAAACCCCCGGTTTCTTCATCAAGACCCGCGCCGCGATCAAGGGCGTGTCGGAAGAAACCACCACCGGCGTGCATCGCCTGTATGACCTGCACAAGAAGGGCCAGCTGCCCTTCCCGGCGATCAACGTCAACGACAGCGTCACCAAATCCAAATTCGACAACAAGTACGGCTGCAAGGAATCGCTGGTCGACGGCATCCGCCGCGCGACTGACACCATGATGGCCGGCAAGGTCGCCGTCGTCTGCGGTTACGGCGACGTGGGCAAAGGCTCTGCCGCCTCGCTGCAAGGTGCGGGCGCGCGGGTGAAAGTCACCGAAGTGGATCCGATCTGCGCGCTGCAAGCCGCGATGGACGGGTTCGAGGTCGTGCTGCTGGAAGATGTGATGGCCACGGCCGACATCTTCATCACCACCACCGGCAACCGCGACGTCATCCGCATCGAGCATATCCGCGAGATGAAGGATATGGCCATCGTCGGCAACATCGGCCACTTCGACAACGAGATCCAGGTTGCAGCGCTGAAGAACCACAAATGGACCAACATCAAGGAACAGGTCGACATGATCGAAATGCCCTCGGGCAGCCGGATCATCCTGTTGTCCGAAGGCCGCCTCTTGAACCTCGGCAACGCGACCGGGCATCCGTCCTTCGTGATGAGCGCGTCGTTCACCAACCAGGTGCTGGCTCAGATCGAACTGTGGACGAAAGGCGCTGATTATGCCCCCGGCGTCTACATCCTGCCCAAGGCGCTGGATGAAAAGGTAGCCCGCCTGCATCTGAAGAAGATCGGCGTCAAGCTGACCGAGCTTCGCCGCGATCAGGCCGAATATATCGGGGTCAAGGTTGATGGCCCGTTCAAGGCCGATCACTACCGCTACTAGGGTTTCCGGCCTCGGTGCATCACCGGGGCGGATACTTCCACGGGGAAACAGACAGTTCTTTTCCCGTTGCCGTTTACCTTTGTTGCCGTAAGCTGCGCGCTGTCCGATCCCCGGCAAGGGGAAGGATCAGGGACATGTACAGGAACGAGGGAACCTCATGGGTAAGAGAGACGAACTGATCGCCAGATATGCCGAGGATTTGAAATCGAAGTGCAAGATGACGCCCGATATCGGGCTGCTGACCAAAGTCACCATCGGCTGCGGCCCTTCGATTTACGACAATGACGCCGCCACCGTCGCCGCCAGCGACAGCGCTGAACTGGAACGGGTAAAGACCAGCTTTCTGATCAAGAAGCTCGGCCTGAAAGACGGCCCCGGCCTGATGGACGGTATCAATGCCGTGATTGACACCTACGGCCGGTCAGAACGGCAGAAATTCCGCGCCGTCGTCTACTACATGCTGACCCGACATTTCGGCAAGGAATCGGCTTACAAGTAAGCCCGCCTGTCGTGCTGGATGATACCCGTGTCCCGCTGGGGCGCGGGTTGTTTCGTTTGGCGGAACGCGATCATTTGAAACAAGCTCTTGGTTTCGTTTTCTTGCGGCTTCACGCGATTTGGGCGATACAGATCAAGACAGGGCAGTAGCCCGGAACCCTTATCAGATCACGTGTGGTGCTGGGGAGCACGTGGGGTGGATGGAGGGTTCCGTAGGGGTGCGGGACCCTCCATTTCATTTTCAGACCAGCGTCTGTATTGCACCCCTGTCGGCGCAGCCGACGATGGCGTTGACCCCGTCTATGACCGACAGCGCCGCAGGTCGCACCGCGAAGGATGTGTCAGGGCTCCGTGCCGCCCATGCCACAGACGATCCGCCACTCGTCCGGTGTCACCGGCTGCACCGACAGGCGGGAGTTGTTGATCAGAACCATCGCCTCCAATCCCGGCTGCACCTTGCAATCATCCAGCGTCACCGGGCGCAGAAACGGCCGCAGCGCGCGGATCATCACGCAATCCCAGCGCGGATCATCGGTCGTACTGTCTGGCGCGCTGGTCCGGCAGACCTCGACAATCCCGACCACCGCCTTGCCGGTGTTGGAGTGGTAAAAGAACCCGAGGTCGCCGACCAGCATCGCCCGCATGTTGTTGCGCGCCTGATAATTGCGCACGCCGCCCCATTCCTCGCCTTCCGGCCCTTTGGCGACCTGATCGTCCCACCCCCAGACGTCCGGTTCGGATTTGAACAACCAGTGGTTCATCCGCCAATCACCCGCTTCCATTCCTGGATCATCACCGACGCGAACAGCCCCGCCGTCGCATAAGGGTCTGTGGCGGCCCAGGCATCAGCCTCCGCTCGGCTTTCCACCTTCAGGATGATCAGGCTGCCGCACATCTGCCCCGCCGCGTCGATGAAGGGCCCCGCCTGTTCCACCACGCCGCTTGCCTCGATATGCGCAAGATGCGCGGCGCGGTTTTCCACCCGGGTTTGCAGCGAGTTGGTTCGGTCAAGGCAGATCAAGGCAAAGCGCATCGGGTCATTCCTGTTTCAACGGACGGGTCATCAGCAGTGCTACTGCATCTTCCAGTGGCAGCGTGCCGCTGGCAAGGGCATCAACCATCGCGGTCACCGGCATATCGATGCGGTGCTGCGTGGCCAGCCGCATCACCGCCCGCGCCGTGGCCACGCCTTCGACGGTGATCGCCGGGTCAAACCCTTGCCGTTGTCCCAGCGCCTGCCCGAACCGAAAGTTCCGCGACTGGGCCGAGGTGCAGGTCAGCACCAGATCGCCAAAGCCCGACAGCCCCGCCAGAGTTTCCGCCCGCGCGCCAAGGTGGCGGGCCAGCCGCACCATTTCGGCATAGCCGCGCGTCATCAGCGCGGCGCGCGCGCTGTCGCCCAGCCCCGCGCCGATCACCACCCCGGCCGCAATGGCAATCACATTCTTCAAGGCCCCGCCCAGCTCCGCCCCGGTAACGTCGTCGGTGCGGTACAGCCGCAGGGTTATGGTGGACAGCAACCGCTGCAGATCGGCCCCGCGCGCATCCGCACAGGCCAGGGTCAGGGCTGTAGGCAAACCCCTGGCGATATCGGCGGCAAAGCTGGGGCCGGTCAGGATCGCCGCCACTGCATCGGGCCGATGCGCCCGGATCAGCGTCACCGGCCCGGCAAGTCGAACCAGATCCACGCCCTTGCAGCAGGCGACCAGCGGCACCTCATCACCGATACCGGTCAGATTGTCCAACAGCGCCCCAAGCGCCTGCATCGGACAGCACAAGAGCATTGCCTTCGCCTTGCCAAGATCACCGGATTCCGCGTGTACAGAGACGTTTTGAGGCAAGTCGATGCCCGGCAGATGCGCCTCGTTCCGCCGCGATCCCTGCATCTGCCGCACCTGATCGGCAGACCGCGCCCACAGCCTCACCTCATGGCCCGCTTTCGCCAGCGCCACGGCCAGTGCCGTTCCGAACGCCCCAGCGCCAAGAATGCCGATCATGCCTTGGCCCCCTTCTTGCCCGATCCGATCATCGCCGGGGCCGTGGCATCCAGCGGCCATCTGGGCCGCGCCAGGAAATTCACCTCAACCGGTGCGCCGCCCTGCAGGATTTCGATCCCGGCCCAGGCGATCATCGCGGCGTTATCGGTGCAAAGCCACAGTGGCGGTGCCAGGAACCTTGTGCCGAAGCCCGCCGAAACAGTCTCTAACCTTGCCCGGATGACAGTGTTCGCCGCCACGCCCCCCGCCACGGCGAATGCCGTTGGGTGCACCCCTTCGGCCATTATCACCTCCAGCGCCCGTCGCGTCTTTTCCGCAAGGACATCCGCCACCGCCGCCTGAAACCCGGCGCTAAGATCACGCCGGTCTTGCAAGGTGATCCCGCCCTGCGCCGCGATCAGTGCATCGCGCGCCCGCAACAGCGCCGTTTTCAACCCCGAGAATGACAGATCACACCCCGCGCGGTCCAACAGCGGCCGTGGCAACCTGAACCGCGCCGCATCGCCCAACCGCGCCTCGGCCTCGACCGCCGGGCCGCCGGGTTGCGGCAGGCCCAGCAGTTTCGCGGTCTTGTCAAAAGCCTCGCCCGGCGCATCGTCGATGGTGCCGCCCAGACGGCGAAACCGGTCCGCGCCTTCGACCAGCAGATATTGGCAGTGCCCGCCCGACACCAGCAGCACCAGATAGGGAAACAGGATCCCGTCCGTCAGCCGTGGGGTCAGCGCATGGCCGGCCAGATGGTTGATACCGATCAGCGGCAGCCCCCGGCTGGTCGCAATCCCCCGCGCCAGCATTACCCCTGACAGAACGCCGCCGATCAGCCCCGGCCCGGCAGTCACTGCCACCGCGTCGATATCGTCAAGCGTCAGCCCAGCGGTGGCCAGCGCCGCCTCCACACATCCGTCAAGTCGCTCCACATGCGCGCGCGCCGCAATCTCAGGCACCACTCCGCCGAAATCGGCATGCAGTCCGGTCTGGCTGATCACCTGCGACGACAGGATCACCCCGATGCCGTCCACCAGACGGACCACCGCCGCCGCCGTATCGTCGCAGCTGCTTTCGATGCCAAGGAGGGTCAGGGGTCTGGTCATGGCCGCCGTTGCAGGAATGCTCTGCCGCAGGTAACACCGGGGGCATGCCGAAACAATCCTCCGACGCGGCCCCCCACATCCCGGCGATCCTCCTGACCCGCCCGGCTGCGGCATCCGAACGCTTTGCCAGGGCGCTGGCGGAAAGATTCGCGAACAGGGTCGAGGTGATCCTGTCGCCCCTGATGCAAACGGAATTTCACCGGCCCGCGCTGCCTCCGCTGGCGTTTGACGGGGTGATCTTCACCTCCGCCGCGGCGGTCGAGGGCGCACTGCAGCTTGCCCCCCCGGGCACGGCGCTGCCCTCCCGCGCATTCTGCGTCGGGGATATGACGGCCCGCGCGGCATCCAACGCCGGGTTCGACGCCCACTCCTCCGGCGGCGACGCCAAAGCGCTGCTTGAGCTGATCATGACGACTGGTCCAACTGGGCCGCTTCTCTATCTGCACGGTCGTGACACCCGTGGTGATCTGGCCGAAAGACTGAATTCAGCAGGAATAGTGACACACGATCTGCTGGTCTATCAACAAGACCCGCTGCCGCTGACCGCCCATGCCCTTCACCGTGTGGCCCAGCCAGCGCCCGTTCTGGTGCCGATCTTCTCCCCCCGCAGCGCTGATCTGTTGCGCGCTCTGCTGCCTGCAATCACCGCCCCCCTCTATCTGGCGGCGATGAGCAAAGCCGTCGCCGCCCATGCCGGTCTGATCCCGCATCGCGCCATGCACATCGCGGCGCGCCCGGATGCCGGGGCGATGCTGGATACACTCGAAGAACTGCTCATTCTGGCGCAGGCTTCTTGAACCGCCCCCCTGCCGAAGTTAGGTATGGTGTATATTGAACGATAAGGGGGCAATGCCTTGAAACGGAAACCTGACCCCCCGGCCGAAACACCTTCCGAACCTTTCGTGCTCGACACGCCCATCGACGGGCCGCGCATCGAGACCCCGCCCACCGAAGTGTCGCCCGCCGATTTGTCGCCCGTCGACCCGCCGCCCACCGCGACCGAAGCGGAACGGGGCGAGGTGCCTTTGCCGCAGCCACGGCGCCCCGGCATCCTCGCGCCCCTGCTTGGCGGTGCGCTGGCGGCGGTTGCGGGGTTTGCGTTTGCCGAATTCGATGCCTTCGGCCTTCGCTCCGCCGCGCCGGTCGATCTTGCGCCGCTGCAGGCGCAACAGGCCGGGGCTCTGGCCGACCTCAAGGCGCAGCAGGCCGCTGGTCTTGCCGCGCTTACCGCGCAGATCGACGATTTGTCACAGCGCCTGACCGCGGTCGAAACGCTTTCTCCGGCGGCCACCCTGGCCCCGGCGCAGATTGACGCGCTTGACCGCCGCCTGCAGGCGATCGAAGCCCTCCCCCCCGGCAGTGATGCCGTCCCGCCGGCCCTTGCCGCCACCGTCGCTGATCTGGAACGCCGGGTCGCGGCGCTGGGCACTGCGGATACCATGTCGGCCGACCTCTTCGCCAAGGTGGACGCAGCACTGGCGCAACTGGCCGAGGCCGAGGCCACTGCCACCGCCCGCGCGACCGAGGCCGCCGCCATTGCCGAAACCATCCGCCAGCGCAGCACGCTTGACGCCCTGCGCGCGGCGGCAGACAGCGGCGCGCCGTTCGACAGCCAGCTTGCCGCGATCACCGACCCTGATCTTCAAGCCGCGCTTGCGGGCGTGGCCGCCACAGGCCTTGCCCCGCTATCCGCCCTGCAGGAAAGTTTTCCAGATGCCGCCCGCGCCGCGCTGAACACCGCGCGCGAGGCCGATCCGTCCAAAGGCTGGGGCACCCG
>JAYSYZ010000313.1:0-2509 GCA_043727195.1 Paracoccaceae bacterium | reverse complement strand
GCTGAACCGAGCGGGGATCTGATATGGACGGAAGCCATCAAGACACGGGCCTTTCAGCAGTCTGTCGCGTTGAGGCCTTGGCAGAAGAGGTCGCACGGTTGCGCGATGACTTTGATCTGAATCGTCGCCTGCCCGACATGCTGATCTCAAGCCTTGCCGAGGCAGATCTGTTCCGCCTGACTGTGCCGCGTTGGTGTGGCGGGGAGCAACTCACTTTGCCAGAGCTTCTCTGCGTCATTGAGGCTGCCAGCGCTTTGGATGCCTCGCTCGCCTGGGTACTCACCAATGCCGCCGTGACGGGCCGCATGTCGGGATTCCTACCCCGGAAAGTCGCCGCTGACTGGTTTGCGACGCCGAACTGCATGATCGCCAGTTCGACCGCCGCCGTTGGCGTGGCCGTTTCGGTGGACGGAGGATACCGTGTGTCGGGCGTCTGGCCGTTTGCGAGCGGCATCCATGCGGCCACGCGTGTCATGGGGCTGTGCGAAATCGCCGGCAGTGATGATCCCATGGCCCGTCTCATCGGTGCCTTCTTGCCCGTCGCTGCGGTGTTGGTCCGCGACGATTGGTTTGCTTCCGGCTTGCGCGGCAGCGGAAGCTGCACCTTCTCGGCAACAGAAGTGTTTGTTCCCGAAGAACACATCATTCCCTTTCTTGCCCATCGCCCGGCCATCGCTGAACAACCCTATCATCTGCCGCACCTGTCGATTTTCCCTTTGAGTGTCACAATGGTTGCACTGGGGATCGTCAAAGCCGCGGTGGCAGACTTCACCGCGCTGGCGGAACGGACCAGAGGAGGTACTTCTGTAAAGCTGGCAGAGCGGGAAATGATTCAGACCGACCTCGGACGCTCCATCACATTGCATCGTGCGGCGCGCGCGCTTGTGCTCGACGCCCTTGCAGACCTGGAGCAAGCCTTTTTGGATCCGCAGGCCGACCGTACAATGCCGCGAGCATTTTTTCGCGCGAGTCTGGCGCAGGCAGGTGAACTTTGTGAACGGGCGATGTCCATCATTTGCTGCGCCGTTGGGACAGCTTCGATCTTGCAAACATCTCCGTTTGAACGGCGGCAGCGTGACCTGACGGCGGCGGCGAGACATGTTGCGATGGGCCCGCACAATTTGACCGTACTGGGACGTGTCCATCTCGGCTTGGATCCGGGAACACAGCGATTTTGATCAAAGGACAGGGCGATTTCCTGTCGCGCTGGTGTTTCGACCGAGCGGGAGGTGCGACAGTGAGGGACGGACCCGCGCCCTGTTTCTGACCGCCACGCCACACGGCAGCGTCATTCGGGCGCTATCTCGGGGACGCCACCGGAAAAGTTGCGGTATAAAAACCTGTTCTGCTCGGCCTCTGCCTCGGTTTCTGCCAGCGCAAAGATGCGTCCGTGCATCGGCGACAGGGCGCATGCCGGATCGGTGTTGCCCGCATCCCCGGTCAGGGCGAAAGCCTGGCAACGGCAGCCGCCGAAATCCTCTTCCTTGTGCGCGCAACTACGGCAAGGTTCTGGCATCCAGTCTGTGCCGCGATACCGGTTGAACGCGGCAGAATGGTTCCAGATCCAGTCCAGCGGATGGTCGCGCACGCTGTCGAACGTCATGCCGGTGATCGTCTCGGCGGCATGACAGGGCAGAACCTTGCCCGCGGGCGAAATATTGAAAAACTGACGCCCCCATCCCCCCATGCACTGCTTAGGCCGTGATGCATAATAATCCGGAATCACATAGTCGATGACCAGCACACCGTTCAGCCTCTGCTGCGCCGCCTCGACCAGACGGGTGGTCTCTTCGAGTTGTGCGAAAGTCGGCATCAACGCGTGCCGGTTCTTCAGCGCCCAGCCGTAATACTGCACGTTCGCCACTTCCAGCCGGTCTGCATCCAGTGTTACCGCCATGTCGATGATGTCGGGCAGTTGGTGCAGGTTCTGGCGGTGCATCACTGCATTGACGGTCAGCGGCAAATCCAGTTCCCGGGTCCAGCGCGCCACTTCAAGCTTTTTGACATGGCCATTGCGAAAACCGCCGACCCGGTCTGCAACCAGCGGCTCCGCCCCCTGAAAACTGATCTGAACGTGGTTCAGCCCCGCGTCCGCAAGCGCCGCCAGCTTCTCACGCGGCAGCATGACGGCAGAGGTGATCAGGTTGGAATAAAGGCCGACCTCGGTTGCGCGGGCAACAAGCGCGACCAGATCCTTGCGCACCGTCGGCTCTCCGCCCGAAAAATGGATCTGCAGCACACCGATCTCGGCCAACTCGTCGATCACGCGCAACCATTCCGCCGTCGTCAGTTCCTTTGACGCCGCCTCAAGTTCCAGCGGATTTGAACAGTATGGGCATTGCAGCGGACATCGGTGGGTCAGTTCCGCCAGAACCGCCAGCGGAATGCCATAGGAGTTTCGTCCGGAATCGCCGGTGCGGGTGACAAGTTGAAACCCATCTCCGCCCTGCGGGTGATCTTCAGGCATCGGGGGGCTCCGTTTCGGCGAGGAGGAATGCCTTGTCGGCCA
>JAYSYZ010000312.1:0-6259 GCA_043727195.1 Paracoccaceae bacterium | reverse complement strand
GCGATTGCGGCCGCACCACTGGCGACACCGGATAGGGTGCCATCGCCTGCAGCATGCCCAGCGTATCAGGGATGTCTGTCAGCGAATGTTCGGTATCTATGGTTATCCAGTCAAAGCCGACGCCTGCAATCATCTCGGCCACGATCGGGCCGGGGATCGAATTCCACAGCCCGATTTGTTGCCGCCCATCGCGAAGACCTCGTTTGAACTGGTTGACCGGTAACATCATTTCGTCACGAGACCCGCCATGCGACGCAGCGCCAGCGCGTAGCCTTCGGTGCCAAAGCCCGCGATCACCCCGTCGGCGCGCTGGCTTATGTGGGAATGGTGGCGGAACGGCTCGCGTTTGTGAATGTTCGATATGTGCACTTCCAGCACAGGCCCGTCATATGCATTCAGCGCATCCAGAATAGCGATGGAGGTATGCGAGTAGGCCCCCGGATTGATGATAATTCCGGCAGCGGTGCCACGCGCCTGTTGGATCCAGTCAACCAATTGACCCTCGTGATTGGATTGCAACGCCTTGACCTGCAACCCCAGTTTTTCGGCCAGATCGGCGACTAAGGCCACCACGTCAGCCAAGGTTTCGCGGCCATAAATCTCGGGCTGCCTCAGACCGAGGAGATTCAGATTAGGGCCGTTCAGAAGGGTGATAAGCTTCGGCATCGCGATCCTCGGGCCTCGGTGACCCGACATTAGCTGATCCGCCCCCGGGAACAAGCCCGGCGAAAAATGGCGGCATTCCGACCAAGGTCAGAACGCCGCCCAGGGAGACATCGTTGGCCGCAAGCGGCTGAAATCACGCAACTTTTTCCAGAATGACCTCGGGGGTGATGCCAAGCGCATGCACGACTTCGCGGGTCAGATGCGGGCGGTTCAATGTGTAGAAATGCAGATCTTCGACCCCTCCCAGCAGCAGCTTGTCGCAAAGCGCGGTGCACTGCGCCAAGGCAAGCAGTTCTTCACGTCCGTCACGGGCGGCCATTTGGAACGCCTCATTCAGCTTTGGCGGCACGCGGGTGCCACAGCGGGCGGAGAACTTTCTCGCCCCGTCCCAGCTGGAGATCGGCAGGATGCCGGGGATAATCGGCGCGGTAATCCCCGCCGCCACACAGGCGTCGCGGAAGCGGAAGAAGGTGTCAGCCTCGAAAAAGAACTGGGTGATGGCAGACGTGGCCCCCGCGTCGATCTTGCGCTTCAGCCAGGTAACATCGGCAGTTTTGTCGGCCGCATCGGGATGTGGCTCTGGATAGGCGCCGACACGGATCTTGAACTTTCCCGTCTTCGCAAGCTTTTCAACCAACTCGACCGAGTTCGCAAACCCCAATGGATGCGGCGTGAACCGCTGCGCGCCCTTCGGGGCATCACCGCGAAGGGCGACAATTTCCGTAACCCCGGCTTCGGCATATGCGTCTGCGATGGCCTGTGTTTCGATCTTGGTTGCGTCCACACAGGTCAGATGCGCGGCCACCGGCAGGCCATAGTTGCGGTGAATCGCTGACACCGCCTCATGCGTCAGTTTGCGGGTGGTGCCGCCCGCGCCATAAGTGACTGACACGAACGACGGCTTCATCGGTGCCAGCGCCTGCACGGTTTCCCACAGCCGGAACGACGCATCCAGCGTCTGTGGCGGAAAGAATTCAAACGAGATGCGGGGCGCGGCAGGCATGAGGCAACTCCTTGTTGTTCGTCCTTGTCGCAGAAAATGTTATGTGAGACAAATTCATAGTTCTCACGATGTTTATGAGGTTCACCACATGTATGTCGAATTGCGTCACCTGCGGACGATCCGGGCGATCCATCAGGCTGGCGGCCTCGCCCGCGCGGCCGAGATGCTGAACATGACGCAATCCGCCCTCAGCCATCAGGTGGCCGGGCTGGAGGGTCAGGCCGGGATGGAACTTTTCGTGCGGCGTTCAAAACCGATGAAACTGTCGTCTGCCGGCATCCGCATGCTGCGCGCCGCCGACCGCATCCTCCCCGAGATCGACGCGATGGAAGACGAATTTCGCAATCTACGATCGGGCAAGATTGGTCGGCTGCACATTGCGATCGAATGTCACGCCTGTTTCGACTGGCTGTTTCCCGTTCTCGAACTCTTCCGTCACGCCTGGCCCGAGATTGACGTGGATATCCGCGCTGGCCTTGCCTTTGATGCCCTGCCCGCCCTGAACCGCGAGGAGGTGGATCTGGTGATTTCCTCCAACCCGGTCGAGTTGCCGGGGATCAGCTACAATCCCCTGTTCGACTATCACCCGACCTTTCTCGCTGCGGCATCAAACGCTCTGGCGCAGAAGGATTTCATCGCCGCAGAGGATTTTCGCGACCAGGTGCTGATCACCTATCCGGTGACACGCGACAAGCTGGATATCTTCACCGAGCTTCTGACCCCCGCCAAGGTAGAACCCCGGGCGCAACGAACGGCGGAACTGACGGCGGTGATCCTGATGCTGGTCGGATCGAACCGCGGGGTGGCAGTGTTGCCCGACTGGGTACTGCGGGATGTGAAGTCGAGTGCGGATTATGTGACGCGGCCCTTGGGACCGGCGGTGGTGACCAAACGGCTTTATGCCGCGACCCGGTCAGAGGATGTGAGCAAGCCCTTCATGGCGCATTTCCTGAAGCTGGGGCGGAGCGAGCCAGTGAAGCTGCAGCGGGGGATGTAGCAGGGGAAAGCCTGCACGCCCTCGTCGCCTGAACAGCGCCGCCTTGAATCGCTTGGGGGATTTGGCGCTTGTCGTCTAGATTGGGCTGCAGTGAGGTACCGATGCAGCGTTTTTGCCTTGCCCTCTGTCTGTTGGCACCGCCCGCTGCCGCCGAGTGCCGGCTGGCGCTGGCACTGGCGGTTGATGTGTCGCGCTCGGTAGATGCGGCGGATTACCTGATCCAGACCGAAGGCTTGGTCCTGGCACTGGAAGACACGGCCGTGCAGGCCGCGATCTTTTCCCCCGAAGGCGCAGTGGCGCTGACGGTCTATTACTGGAGCGGCATCAATCATCAGGCCATCGTCGTGCCCTGGGTCGTGCTGACCGGGCCTGACGATCTGGCGCAGGCGGTGGCAGGCTTGCGCGCGGCAGAGCGGCCAGTGCGGCCGCTGCCGACAGCTTTGGGATACGCGCTGACCTTCGGGGTCGAAGTGATGGCCGATGCCCCGCCCTGCGGCCGCCGGGTGCTGGACGTGGCGGGCGACGGGCGCAACAACGAAGGCATATCTGTGCGCACCGCTTACGCCCACGCCGACTTTGGCAATATCGTCGTGAACGGGCTGGCGATTGGCGAACACGAGGCGGATGTGGCCGCGTATTATCGCGATGAGGTGATCCGGGGGACGGGCGCGTTCGTCGAGGTGGCCGCAACGCAAAAAGACTACCCCCGCGCAATCCGGCGCAAGCTGTTGCGAGAGTTGAACGGGCCCGACGTCAGCGCCACTCGCCTGCCATCCGTGCCGAAAGGCTGACGCGGGTCGGCGGGCCTTCACATCACCCGCCGCCGCGTGTATGCCCGCCCGACCTCAAGCCGACCGGAGTGATGCCATGCAGGGTAGTGCCAACCTCAACCTGATGATCAAGGCTGCGCGCAAGGCGGGGCGGAGCCTCGTCAAGGATTTCCGCGAGGTGGAGAACCTGCAGGTCTCGACCAAGGGACCGGGGGATTTCGTCTCCAAGGCCGACCGCGAGGCGGAGCGTCTCATCAAGCAGGATCTGATGGAGGCGCGCCCGACCTATGGTTGGGTGGGCGAGGAGACCGGGGCCGAGGACGGGGCCGATCCGACGCGGCGCTGGATCGTCGACCCCTTGGATGGCACCACCAATTTTCTGCACGGCATGCCGCATTGGTCGGTGTCGATCGCGCTGGAACACAAGGGCGAGATCGTGTCGGGGGTGGTCTTTGACCCGGCGAAAGACGAGATGTTCTGGGCTGAAAAGGGCGCTGGCTGCTGGCTGAACGACAACAAGCGGATGCGGGTGTCGGGGCGCAGGACGATGTCGGAGGCGGTCTTTGCCACGGGCGTGCCATTCGGGGCGAAAGCCACCCTGCCCGCGATGCTGCAGGATCTGGCGCGGCTGATGCCTGGCTGTGCCGGGGTGCGGCGCTGGGGATCGGCGGCGCTGGACCTGGCCTATGTCGCCGCTGGCCGGTTCGATGGCTATTGGGAACGCGAGTTGCAGGCCTGGGACGTCGCGGCGGGCGTGCTGCTGGTCCGGGAGGCGGGGGGTCTTGTCACGGGCCTGCGCGAGGGGGAAGGCCCGCTGGAGGGGTCGCTGATCGCCGGGAATGACGCGTTGTTCGAGGCGTTCCGGGGCGTGATACGCGGCTAGGACAGGCGTGATAACACGCGTGTTAAGGCAAGTATCCTATTGAATTAATTGAGTTTCACGAATTTTGTTAAGGTTTTGGTAAGGTTTGCGTCCCCATCATGATCACTGTCCGCGCCGGCGTGGAATGATCGGGATGTTGGACCGGGAGGCCGGAAACTGCGTTTCGGGATGCGGCGGATGGCCGTCGGTTTTCTGCCAGTAGCGGCGCGCCCCGCGCCGCAACCAGACCGGCAGCGTCAGGATCAGCCCACCCAGAAAACCGCCCGCATGCGCCCAGTAGGCCACACCGCCCGCGTCGACGGGCGTGGCCAGCCCCGCAAAGATCTGGATGCCGAACCAGATGCCGAGCACGATCCAGGCCGGAATTGCGAAGATGCGAAAGAAGATCACGAAGATGAACAGCACATCCACCTTGGCGCGCGGAAACAACAAGAGATAGCCCCCCATCACCCCAGCGATTGCCCCCGATGCCCCGACCATCGGCAGTGCCGAACCGAGATCGGCAAAGCTTTGCAAAGCCGCAGCCGCCAGACCGCTGGCAAAGTAGAACAGAAGAAAGCCGAAATGGCCCATCTCCTCTTCCAGATTGTCGCCGTAAATCCACAGAAACAGCATATTGCCCGCCAGGTGCAGCCAGCCGCCGTGCAGGAACATCGAGGTGATCAGCGTCTCGTACCCCTCGCCCGCCATCAGCCGCGCAGGGACCAGACCCC
Source organism: Paracoccaceae bacterium (assembly GCA_043727195.1). GTDB lineage: Bacteria > Pseudomonadota > Alphaproteobacteria > Rhodobacterales > Rhodobacteraceae > JAUYQR01. Next base: position 1,227 of record JAYSYZ010000312.1, on the reverse strand, counting down.
AGCTGAAGAAGAACCGGTTCAGCTCCGGTTCTGACATCGAGGTGAAATAGCCAAGGAACACCAGAATATTGACCGCAATCAGCACGATCGTGACGAAAGGCGTTCGGCCCGAGGGATTGTGGTCGCGGATCGGAAACATGCGGCGACAGTTTCCGATCCGCCAAGGCCCGTCAAGGGTCGGGGTTTTTCAGCTGTCCGAGACGGAGGCCAGAAGCTGGGCATTGCCGCCCGAGGCCGTGGTGTCGATACAGAGATGCCGTTCCAGCATCGCATGTGCGCGATCCGGCAAGCCGCCGATCAGGGGCAGGATCGGGCCGGTCCGTGCGGCAAGCGCCAGGGCATGGTCGCGGCCCGCCGCCGCGTCACCCCACCAGATCGCGCCGGAAAAGCCGCTTAGGTGACCCAACGCCGCGGGGGCGAGGCCCGGAGCCTCGACCGCCCGGCCGCCAAGTTTGCGGACCGCTTCGGCCTGTTGCAGTGCCGCGACCCGGCCCGGGCCAAGGCACAGGAGAGGCGCACGCGCAACCAGCGTCAGGCGGTTCGATTCGCCGGTCGGCCCGGGCAGGTCGATCCCCGTGCCGGGCAGATCCGGCCATGGGCCGCCAAGCGCGCGCGCCACCGTGGGGGCATCACTGCGGCTGCCGTCATCGTCGGCCACAGGCGCGGCACGGCGGCAGAACCGGGTCAGGTATTCTGGCCCGCCCGCCTTTGGCCCGGTGCCGGAAAGCCCCTCACCGCCAAAGGGTTGGCTGCCGACCACCGCGCCGATCTGGTTGCGGTTGACATATCGTTGCCGACGCGCAGCCGGTCGATGATGCGTTGCACACGGTCGTCGATCCGGGTGTGCAGCCCGAAGGTCAGACCATAGCCCGTGGCGTTCACCGCATCGACCACGGCGTCGATCTCGCCCGATCTGAAGGTGGCGATGTGCAGGACCGGGCCGAAGATTTCGCGCGGGATGGCGGCGATGCCGGAGACTTTCAGCACGGTGGGCGCAATGAAGGTGCCGGTCTGCGGAGGTGTCAGTTCCTTCAGCAATCGGCCTTCGGCGCGGGCGGCCTCGATATATGTGCGGATGCCGACCTGTGCTGCAGCGTCGATCACCGGGCCTGTGTCGGTCGAAAGATCCCAGGGGTCGCCAAGCGCCAGATCATCCATTGCCCCGAACAGCATTTCGCTGATGCCGGGGGCCACATCTTCCTGCACATAAAGACAGCGCAGGGCCGA
>JAYSYZ010000311.1:0-17820 GCA_043727195.1 Paracoccaceae bacterium | reverse complement strand
AGAACATCATCAACCTGCCCCGCCCGTGGCCCGTTCCCTATGAGGTCGCGATGCAAAAGCAGGTCGGCTTCATCGATTTTGTCGCAAAATGGGGGCTGGACCCCGCCAACGCGTCAACCATCGTCGTCAAGCTACTCTATGCCGCGATGTTCGGCCTGGTGCTGATGGCCGTCATCTGGCTGTCAGAGCGGGCGCTGAACAGCCCCTGGGGGCGAATGATGCGGGCGATCCGCGATAACGAGGTTTCCGCAGCCGCAATGGGCAAGGACGTGACCCGCAGGCATCTGCAGGTTTTCATCCTTGGCTCGGCGGTCATCGGCTTTGCCGGCGCGATGATGACGTCGATGGACGGGCAGCTTACCCCCGGCACCTACAACCCGCTGCGCTTTACCTTCCTGATCTGGGTCATGGTGATCGTCGGCGGGTCAGGTAACAACTGGGGAACCGTGCTGGGCGGCCTGCTGATCGGCTGGCTGTGGCTGGTGGTCGAATTCCTGGGACCGAACCTGATGGGCATCCTGACCTCCGGTCTGTCCGACGGGCCGCTGAAGGCGCATCTGATCGACAGCGCCCAACACATGCGGCTGCTGACCCTTGGCCTGATCCTGCTGTTGGTGCTGCGGTTCAGCCCGCGTGGCCTCATTCCCGAAAAATGACCAACGCGTCGGCCGGCCACGCACCATATTCCGTGCCGCGAAAGCGCCAGACCTGTGCTGGCGGGGCTGTGATACCCGCCCGCGCAACCGGACCGACGATCAGTCCGCCGGGATGCTGCGCCGCCCAAGCCGGCAGATCGGCAGGTGTCGCCACCGGCCTGGTCAACCTTCCGGTAAAATTGAAATCGGCGTTATAGGAAAATCCCGTAACTGCCATGCCCTGATCCTGATGCGCGGCAAGCGCGCGACCAATCGGTGTGGTATCAAGCGTATCGTCAAGGGCGGTCATCAGCACCACCCCATGCAGCGCGCCCGACAGGCCCACACCCAATACCAGATGCGCCTGCATCAGTGGCAATCGGACTGCCGCCGCCGCAAGCCCCAGACAGACCAGCCCGAAGACCGCCACCGCACCACCGGGCACAAGATCGGCCAATGCGCCCGCGCGCCCCATCGCGCCCGACGCAACCACCAGCGCCGCCAGCCCAAGCACCAGCACCGGAACAAAACCGGCCGATCCGCCGCGCCGTTCTGTAACCCTGCCCGCGACATGGGCCAGCAGCAAAGCCATTGCGGCAAGTTCCGGCAACAGGTAATGCACCTGCTTGCCCCCCACGACTGAAAAGAGCAGCAGCGCCGATCCGGCCCAGATCAGGCACATCCGGCTTGCCGGATCGCTCCGCACCGCGTCCGGCACGCCGCGCCACAGCCGCCAGGACCAGCCCCAGGGAAACAGGATCAGCGGCAAAAGCCCGATCAGAAACCAGAACGGGCGCTCATGCCCCATCGTTCCCGCAACACGCGCCGCAGATTGCGTCCATAACAGGTCAGTCCGGAACGCCGCGTCCCCCAGAATCAGGGCCGGTAGCAGCCAAACACACGCGACCGCCAGCCCCACCCCCAGCGCCACGCCGATCCCCTTGGCCAACACGCGCCAGTCGGGCAGCATGGGGGCCCAAAGGCGGATCGCCAGCAGAACCGGCAGCAGATGCAGCAGCACGACCGGGCCTTTCGCCAAAACCCCCAACCCAAACGCCAGACCCAGCAGCAGCCACGACTGCCGCGCCACCTGCCCCTGCCCGATACGCCAGATCACGGCGATACCTCCCAGCACGATCACCGTAAGCAGCGCGTCGAACATGGTCAGGCTGCCGAACACCGCAAACAGCGTGAACCCCGCAAGGATCATCGTGGCCCGCACCGGCGCACCCCGGTCATCGGGCCAGAACCGTCCGGCCAGCAACTGGGTTGTCGCCACTGCCAGCACGGCGAATGCAGGCCCGATCAGCCGGCCCGAAACTTCGGAAACACCGGTCACCAGCCAGACCAGATTGATCAGCCAGAACAGCAATGGGGGTTTGTGGCTGTAGGGCTCGAAGTTGCGCGTCAGATGAAAGATGTCGCCCGACAGATGCATTTCCCACGCGACGGCAAGATAGCGCGTCTCGTCGATCGGCAGCAGGGGCCGGGCCAGAACCTGCAGCACCAGCAGCAACGCAAAGGCGGCAAGGCCGACAAAAGCCTGTTTCGTCATACGACACTCCAGCTGCGGTCGTCTTGATCACGACAGACGCCAGACGACGCCAAATGTCCATCCTGCCAGTGATCAGACGCAGACGCCCACCTGCAGAATACGAAAAGCGACGGAAAGTGTCGGGACTGGCATGAATTCCCAACACTTCCGCTGTAATCATCCTCTCAAAATGGCCCTGCCGGACAGCATACGCGCGATCCTGGCCATGCTGGACAAGGTTCAAGGAGACCCGGATGAAACCCCATACCCGTGTGGTCGTGATCGGCGGCGGTGTCGTCGGCTGTTCGGTTCTGTATCACCTGACCAAACTCGGATGGTCCGATGTGATGCTGATCGAACGGTCAGAATTGACCTCCGGCTCCACCTGGCATGCTGCGGGGGGATTTCACACGCTGAACGGCGACACCAACATGGCCGCGCTGCAAGGCTACACCATCCGCCTTTACAAAGAGCTGGAGGCGATCACCGGCATGTCCTGCGGCCTCCACCATGTGGGCGGCATCACGCTGGCTGACAATGCCCCACGCTTCGAACAGCTGAAGGCCGAACGCGCCAAGCACCGCTACATGGGTTTGGATACCGAAATTCTTGGGCCAGACGAAATTCGCAAACTGACCGACGGCATGGTTAACCTCGAAGGCATCCTGGGGGCGCTGTACGACCCGCTCGATGGTCATCTCGACCCGTCCGGCACCACCCACGCCTATGCCAAGGCCGCGCGGATGGGCGGGGCGGAAATCGTTCTGCACAACCGCGTGCTGGAAACGATCCCCACCAAAGACGGTTGGCAGGTGGTGACCGAAAAAGGCACCGTAACCTGCGAGCATCTGGTGAATGCAGGTGGCCTCTGGGCGCGTGAAATCGGTGCAATGGCCGGTGTCTATCTGCCATTGTTGCCGATGGCGCACCAATATCTGGTGACAGACGACATTCCCGAAATCATGGAGATTCTCAAGTCCGGCCGTGAATTTCCCCATGTCATGGATCCGGGTGGCGAGTCCTACTTGCGGCAGGAAGGGCGCGGTCTCTGCATCGGTTTCTACGAAAAGCCCTGCGAACCCTGGGCAATCGACGGCACCCCCTGGGGGTTCGGCCACGAACTGCTCAACGAACAATTCGACAAGATCGAGGATTCGGTCAATTTCGCCTACCGCCGGTTCCCTGTGCTGGAACGCACCGGCGTCAAACGCGTGATCCACGGCCCGTTCACCTTTGCCCCTGACGGCAATCCGCTGATCGGTCCGGTCGGGGGGTTGCGCAACTACTGGTCCGCCTGCGCCGTCATGGCAGGCTTCAGCCAGGGCGGCGGCATGGGTCTGGCCCTCGCACAATGGATGATCCACGGCGAGGTGGAGCGTGATCCGCGCGGCTTTGATGTCAGCCGCTTTGGCACCTGGACCAGCCCCGGCTACACCGTGCCGAAGGTGATCGAGAATTATCAGATGCGCTTCAGCGTGTCCTACCCGAACGAGGAACGCCCCGCCGCACGCCCGTTCCGCACCACCCCGATGTACGAGGTGTTCGACAAGATGAATGCCGTCTGGGGCCAGCAATACGGGCTGGAGGTGGTGAACTACCACGCCTTGCCGGGCGATCCGCGCTATGAAGAGCCGTCCTTCAAACGCTCCAACGCGTGGGCGGCGACCAAGGCCGAAGTTCTGGCGGTCCGCGAAGGCGTCGGCATCAACGAGGTGCAGAATTTTGGCAAATACCGTGTCACCGGCCCCGATGCCCGGGCCTGGCTTGACCGGATCATGGCAGGCCTGATCCCCAAACCCGGTCGGTTGTCGCTGACGCCGATGTTGGCCCATTCCGGCAAGATCAATGGTGATTTTACCGTCTCCTGCCTGTCCGAGACCGATTTCCAGCTGACCGCCAGCTACGGCGCACAGGGCTGGCACCAGCGTTGGTTTGAACAGAATACGACACCGGGCGTTACTGTCGAAAACATCTCGGACGCCCGCTCCGGGTTCCAGATTGCCGGACCGCAGGCACGTGAACTCTTGTCGCGGGTCACCCGCAGCGATGTCTCGAACGCCGCGTTCAAGTTCATGGATGTGCGCCGGATGACGGTCGGCATGGCCAATTGCATCGTCCAGCGGGTCAGCTACACCGCCGATCTTGGCTATGAAATTTTCACCGACCAGATGTCAGTGCGTCACCTTTGGGATGTGCTGAACGCAGCTGGCCAAGACCTTGGTTTGCGTCCGTTTGGCATGCGGGCGATGATGTCCTTGCGGCTGGATAAGTGGTTCGGGTCCTGGGGTAGGGAGTACAGCCCCGATTACACTCCCGCCGAGACCGGCCTTGACCGCTTCATCCGCTGGAACAAGGACGCCGATTGGATCGGCAAGGCGGCGGCAACGGCAGAAAAGGCCGCCGGCCCGAAACGCAGGCTGACCTCGTTCATTGTCGATGCCGCGGATGCCGATGTCGTGGCCTGGGAACCGATCTGGCTTGATGGCGCGGTCGTGGGCTTTTGCACGTCGGGCGGGTTTTCGCATTTCACCGGTCTGTCGGTGGCGCAGGGCTTTCTTCCGGCCGACCGGGTGCAAGACGGGCTGGCCGTGGAAATCGAAATCCTTGGCCAGCGGCGCCCTGCACGGGTGCACCTTGCGCCGCTCTTTGATGCCGATGGTGCCAGGATGCGCGGTTAAGGCGGCTTGACAGACTGTCATGCACGGCCAACGCTTTGCCATGCCACCGACAGTCCATATCCTGATCCTCGCCGCCGGGTCATCCTCGCGGATGCGCGGGGCTGACAAGCTGGTTGAAATGATCGGGGGCAGACCGCTCCTGCGACGGGTGGCAGAGGTGGCACTTGCCACCGGCGCGCCGGTCACGGTCACCCTGCCGCCCGCCAATGATGCGCGCCGGGCCGCACTCGCCGGTCTGTCCTTGCAATGGGTCGACGTGCCCGACGCCAACATGGGCATGTCGCGTTCTTTGCGGCACGGAATAAAGGCCGTGCTCGGCAGATCGCCCGGCCCTGCCGACGGGGTGATGATCCTGCCCGCCGACATGCCCGGCTTCACGACGGTCGCTTTGTCAGGGTTGATCGCCCGTTTTCAGGCCGATCCGCAGCCTATCCTGCGCGGGTGCAGTGCCGTGGGCCAACCCGGCCACCCGATCCTGTTTCCGCGTGACCTCTGGGCAGATCTTGCGCTGATCGAAGGCGACGAAGGCGGTCGCTCCGTCCTGAAAACACACGCAAGCCGGGTCAGGCTGATCCCGCTGCCCGGCACGATGGCGATTCTTGACCTCGACACGCCCGAAGACTGGGCCGCCTTCCGCGACGGCCCTGCTGCCTCAGACTGACAGCAGCACCTTCGCCTCATGCGCCTTCAGCGACATCCGTGCCGCGACAAAGCTGGTTCGATCCTCGGCCAGATCGGGGAACAGCGTCAGCACTTCATCCCGAACCGCCCTGTCCAGTGACGATAATGTCCGCTCGGCCGGTTGGAAGCTTTCCGTCCAGATCCCGTCGGAACAGACGATTTCATGCCGGTCGAACATCAGGTGGATATAGGTCACACCCTCACTTGGTATGGCCCGCGATACGCCCTCGGTCCCCAACAGATGCCTCGCCGCCACCAGCACTTCCGCCTCGCCAAACAGCAGTTCCGCGCGCGCGCGTTTCAGCATCAACCGGTGCTGTGGTGACACCAGCATGTCGCGCGTCGGTCCCTCACCGCCTAGGGCATTCCGGCCGATACGCACCGGCTGCAATTCCGGATTGACGACAAGTTCGGGGAACGACAGATCCCGCCGCCCGATCCAGCGCAACGGCTGCAGCCCGTTGTCGCGCGTCAGAACCAGATCCCCGGTGCAAAGCGTCTCGACCGCAACTTCGCCCCGGTCGGTGACGATCATCGTTCCGGGGGTAAAACAGACGATGACGAGGGTCTCGATATCGGTAAACGTCAGCGTGCCGAGGATCGTCGTACCGTTTGCCGCATAGAAGGTGATCGTTCCGTTCTCGCCATTCAGTGGGTCATAGACCAGATCGATCCGCGACCAGCCCAGTCCCGAAAGGTTGACGGTCAGCGTGTCGGCATCGACCCCACCGCTTCCCCCATCGACAGATTCAACACCCGACGCATCCGCAAATACCATCGAGATTGAATCCCGGTCGTTGCCGCCAAGGATCGTATCCGCGCCTGCGCCACCAACCAGCGTATCGTCACCGTCGCCACCCAGCAGACTGTCATTGCCATCGCCCCCAAGCAGCAGATCATTGCCACCTTCGCCACTCAGCACTTCGTTCCCGGCGTCGCCGAAGACGCTGTCCGCCCCGTCGCCGGCAAAGATCGTGTCCTCACCCGCGCCGCCATGGATCAGATTGTTCCCGGCCAACTGCACGCCGGGCTGATCGTCGATCAGATCATTGCCGTCGCCGCCATAAACCGTGTCATTGCCCGCGCCGAAGTTGATCGTGTCGTTGCCGCTGCCGCCATCGATGCTGTCGGCCCCGTCACCTCCGAACAGGCTGTCATTGCCATCGCCGCCACTCAGAACGTCGTTGCCCGCTCCGCCGCTGAGGCTGTCATTTCCCGAACCGCCGAAGAGTGAATCGTTTTCAGACCCGCCATCGATGGTGTCGCTGCCAGAGCCGCCATAGATCACGTCATTGCCGGTGCCGCCGACGACAGAATCGTTATCGGTGATCGGAACCGCCTGGAACTGGATGTCGGACACGCGGATGAATTGCGTGGCATTGCCCAAGTCACTGTATTCGATCACGATACGGGACACCGGACCAGCGACCTGGAACAAGGCGGAGCCTGCTGCATCATTGGGGTTCAGCGCCCCCCCGTGGCGTTTACGGTATTGCCCGAAACCGTCAGTGATGCCGAAGTCTCGATGATGGTGACGGCGATCTCGTTGCCATTGGCATCAAAGGCCCGCACGGTGACAGTGTCGGTCCACCCTCCCGCATCAATGTCGGAAATACGGAACTGAACGTTCTGCACCTCGTTCGCCAACCCCGAACCGGCGACCGCCGAAAAGTCAAACTGGGTTTGCGTTGCGGTGCCTGCACCTGGCCGAACGAACTCGGCGCTGGAGGCTGCATTGAACGTCTCACCACCGGCAACATAGATGCCGCGCTGCGCTTGGTCGCCAGTCACATTGCCGGTGCTCTCGACCGAGAATGTCGAACCCGCAATGCCCGGGTTGAAACTGACCGAAACATTGATCCCGCCGGTATCCTGCGTGATCCCGCCCGCCAGGTTCGCTTCATCGGCGCCCGCCAGGGTCCAGTTGAAATCAAGCGCAACCGGCGTGGTGCCGGACAGGTTGCCGATCTCCGGCCCGGCTGTGATCGTATCGTCACCCGCCCCGCCGTTGATGATATCGTTGCCAAGGCCCCCATCGATCACGTTGGCATTGCCGTCGCCGGTCAAGGTGTCGGCCAGCTTAGATCCCGTCAGGTTTTCAAACCCTGAAATCGTGTCGGTACCTTCGCCGGTAACGGTGGTCGATCCCAGGTTCGCATTCACCGCAGTCGTGGAATGCGCATAGGACAGCGTGTCAATTCCGCTGCCACCGACCAGTGAGTCATTGCCGGTTCCACCTTCGACGACGTCGTTATCCGCCCCGCCATCGACGACGTCATTGCCAGCGCCACCACTCAGAGTGTCGTTGCCCACGCCACCGACCAGCGTATCATTGCCGGCTCCACCAATCAGCCAGTTGGCGATGCCGTCGCCGATAATGCTGTCGTTGCCCGATCCACCAATCACCCCTTCGACGCCGGTGATGCTGTCAGTGCCGTCACCGATTGCAGAATTGGTGGCGAGGTTCACCGTCACATTGGCCGTCGTGCCGGCAAAACTGACGAAGTCAAAGCCTGCGCCGCCGATCAGGGTGTCGTCATTGGCCCCGCCGATCAGGGTGTCGTTTCCATCACCCCCGTCCAGAAGGTCACTGCCGGAACCGCCGTCCAGCAGATCATTGCCGCTGCCGCCAAAGATGCGGTCAGCGCCGTCACCTGCAAAGACGGTGTCATTCCCGCCGCCACCATGAACGGTGTCTTTGCCGCCGAGCATGTCGTAGAAATCGCTGGTGCCGATGGTATCGTTTTCGGTATCGCTACCGGAGCTGCCCGTGATCGTCGCCATGCGGCCTGTCCCTCAATTCACTCTGCGACTGCCTTATGCATCACGGAACGGGCAGCAGTTTGACCCAATCATGGTCTTCTTCCGCCAGCATCGTCATTCATTGGCAATTTCGCCTTTTACGCGCCATACTTGAAAGCATTTTCATCCTGTCGGCAATGCTAAACCGCGTTCGCCTGCATGTCCTCGAATGACAGTGTCCGGCGTGCCGATGGATAGGCGTTGCGGCCTTCGGCCGTCCTCAACTCAGGAAATAACTCAAAGATCTCCAACCGCTGCGAATTGCCCAGGCCTTTCAACGTCGCATCTTCCGGCTGGAAGCTTTCGGTCCAGACTCCGTTTGCCAGCACCACTTCGTGCCTGTCACACATGAAATGCACATAAGTCGTCCCGCTCGACGCGAAACTGTTCACACCAAACGATGTCAGATGCTTGGCCGCAACCAGCACTTCCCGCTCCTTGAACAACAGTGTCGTCCTTTCGCTGGGCACCAGAATGCGGTGGTTTGGTGATACCATCATGTCCCGCTCCGGCAGGCCACGTCCCAGGGCTCCCTGCCGGATCAGAATTGGCAAAAGATGCGGATCGGTCTGAAAATCTTGCGGATACATCCTGGTCTTGCCAATCCAGCGTATCGGCTGAATGCCGTTGTCGCGGGTGACCACCCGGTCGCCGACCTGCACGATCTCGACCGGCAGTTCCCCCCGATGCGTGGCAATCATCGTTCCGGGTGTAAAACAGGGCGTAGACCGCGCCGCCGCAGTCGTGGCATCGCCCGTCTCAACGCTGTCACCCAACGGCCGATTCTGACATGTGCCCGCCGATCCTGTGCCTGTCATCACCTGTCGTCCCTTTTGATCACGGCCAGAACTAATCCGTCCACGTTCCGGCTGAATACCGTGGAAATGCCTCATCCAAAAGGAAAAAACTGAGGAGTATCGGCCGCCACGCCGCCCGGATTCGCCTGCTGCGATAGCACGCTGGAGAACGGCGATTTCCATTCCCGCCGATCCGCGCCAGCCCCTTGTTTTGGCTCACGGCGCAAGTTTCTGTTCTCGCTGATTTTAAATCCCGGCTCGCGTTCATCGCCCGCAGCGGCGGTCGCGCCGCCGCGCGCGCAGCCACCACGCAGGGTTGTATTCGATTTCCTGCATGCCCAATCAGCTGCTTTTCGGGCATGCAGCAGCGGCATTTTCCTCGCCAGGAAATCCGGCAACAATCTTCGACAAATCGTCGGGAATGATACTGTTATCGGCGAATCGCCCGCCGCGTCCGGCAGGGCCGCGATCCATTTGGTGCCCGAGGCGAGATTCGAACTCGCACACCTTGCGGCGGAGGATTTTGAATCCCCTGCGTCTACCGTTCCGCCACTCGGGCCACCGCCGGTCGGTTTAGACGCCGAAATGTGCGGCGTCAATGCGGTCAGAGATCGACAGCCGCGAAGGTATCACAGGCCGCCATCTCGCCCGACTGCAGGCCGGTCATGAACCAGCGCGAGCGTTGCTCCGACGTGCCATGGGTAAAAGTATGCGGCATCGGGCGCTGGCCAGCGTTCGCCTGCAAGGTATCGTCGCCGATCTGGCGGGCCGCGTTGACCGCTTCTTCCAGGTCGCCCCGCTCAACCGTACCCAGGGTCTGTTCCGCCTCGCGCGCCCAGATGCCTGACAGGCAATCGGCCTGCAACTCGATCCGGACCGAGATCTCGTTGCTTTTCGCCTCGCTCACCTGCTGGCGCTGGGTATTGGCCTGAGCGAGGATGCCAAGCTCGTTCTGAACATGGTGGCCAATCTCATGGGCCACCACATAGGCGGCCGCGAAATCGCCCCCGGCACCAAGCCGCCGGTCGAGGGTGGTGAAAAAGCTGGTGTCCAGATAAATCCTGCGGTCTAGCGGGCAGTAGAACGGCCCCGTCGCCTCAGATGCACCGCCGCAGCCGGATTGCGTCCCTTCCTTGAACAGAACGAGCGTGGCGGGGCGGTAGGCCCGGCCCAGCTGTTGATCGAACACCCTGGTCCAGATCTCCTCGGTATCGGCCAGCGTAACGGCGACAAACTCCCCCGCCCTCCGGTCTTCGGCGGTAAGCTCGGTCGGGGTCCCGCCGGTGCTGCGGGTGCCAGGTTCGTTCAGCAGCGGGCTGACGTCGATGCCAAGAAAGTAGCCGATCACCACCACCGCGATCAGGCCGACCCCGCCGATACCGCCTGCTTTTGCCCCGCCACCCATGCGGCGGCGGTCTTCGATATTGGCGCTGGCGCGACGGCCCTTCCACTGCATCCGTACTCTCCCGATCCGGGCTGCAACCGGCGATCCGCACCCGGACCGACCCGCCGCCCACTGTTAAAAATTTGCTTGCCGTCAGGCCTGACCGATTCCGCGCGGCGTATCGCGATCTGCAAGGCAACTCTAGCGCTTCATCCCGGTTCCGAAAAGCGCCAAACACCGGCGCACGCAAGCGTGGCTTCCCCCCGCCAATGCGCCGGCGTATCGTCCGCCGAACCATCACAGACCGAGGCTGACATGATGCTGACCCGCCCGATGCTGACCCTCATCGCCATGCTCGGCTCGGCGCTGGTGCTGGCCGGGGCCTTTGCATTCCAGTACATTGGCGGGCTAGCCCCCTGCCAGCTCTGCCTGTGGCAGCGCTGGCCACATGCGGCGGCGGTGCTGATCGGAATGCTGGCGCTGGCGCTTGGCTGGCGGGTTCTGGCGTTGCTTGGGGCCATTGCCGCGCTGACCACTGCCGCCATCGGCGCATTCCATGTCGGGGTTGAGCAGAAATGGTGGAACGGCCTCGCCTCCTGCACCGCCGGCTCCATCAAGGGGATCTCGACCGCTGATCTGCTGAACCCGGACGTCGTTGTCGCAGCACCTGTCCGGTGTGATCAGATCGCCTGGCAACTGGCCGGAATTTCGATGGCCGGATGGAATGTCATCTTCTCTCTGGCGCTGATGGCCATCTGGGTAATGGCTGCGCGCCGCGCCTAGCCGGTCAATCGCCGATATTCCTGCAAGGCAAAACGGTCGGTCATCCCCGCCACGTAATCGGCCACGATCCGGGCGAGTTCAACATCGCCCTGCACCGCCGCGACGTCGGCGCGCCATTCCACGGGCAACAGGCCGGGATCGGCCAGAAACAGCGGAAACAACCCGTCGATCACCTGAGTTACCCGGGCGCGTTCCGCCATGACAGACGGGGCGCGGTACATCCGGGTGAACAGAAACGACCGGATCGCCTTCAACTCCTGAAACAGCGGTTTCGAGAACCGGATGATGGTGGTGCCCATGTGGCGGATATCATCAACCGATTTCGGCTGGGCAGCGTCGAGGCGGCCTTGCGCCACGGCGATCACATCCTCGACCATCCGACCAAAGACGCGGCGCAATGCCTCATGCCGGCGGCGCATCGGGTCGAGGCCGGGATAGATCCGGTCCACCTCGGCAAACGCCGGGCCGGTCACGGGCAGGTCGATCAGGTCAGCCTCGCTGAACAGGCCGGATCGCAGGCCGTCATGCAGATCGTGGTGCGAATAGGCCACGTCATCGGCGATGGCGGCCACCTGTGCCTCGGCACTGGCATGGGTCGACAGCGCCAGATCCCATTCCGCATTCACTTCGGCCAGCGCATAGGGCAAAGGTCCGGCATGTTTCGCATCGGCGTTCGGGCCGCTGACCGGGCCGTTATGTTTGGCAATCCCTTCCAGCGTTTCCCAGGTCAGGTTCAGGCCGTCGAAATCGGCGTAATGGCGTTCCAGCCGGGTCACGATGCGCAGCGCCTGGGCGTTGTGATCAAACCCGCCATACGGGGCCATCAGGCGTTCCATCGCATCCTCGCCGGTATGGCCAAAGGGGGTATGGCCAAGGTCATGCGCCAGCGCCACCGCCTCGGCCAGATCGGTGTTGAGGCCAAGCACCCCCGCGATGGTGCGCGCCACCTGCGCCACCTCGATCGTGTGGGTCAGGCGCGTGCGGTAATAGTCGCCCTCGTGTTCGACGAACACCTGCGTCTTGTGTTTCAACCGCCGGAACGCCGAGGAATGGATGATCCGGTCCCGGTCGCGCTGGTAGGGCGAGCGGAAGGAGGACAGCTTTTCAGGCCAGCGCCGCCCGCGCGAGGCGTCGGGCTGGCAGGCATAAGGTTTCAGCATCACAGCCTCGGCTGGTAAGGTCGCCTTGTTCGGCGCGTCTTCCTAGCCTATATTGACCATCAAGACGGAAGGATACGGGAACAGCCATGGAACTTACGCTTCCCCCCAAGGTCACCGACCGCGCGTTTGCGCGGCTGGCCGAGATTGCGGCCATGACCGGCGATGCCCGTCCGCTGCGCGTGGCCGTCGATGGCGGCGGCTGTTCCGGATTTCAGTACGACATCAAGCTCGATGACCCGACGCAGGATGATCTGGTGCTGGAAAGGAACGGCGTGCGGGTGCTGGTCGATCAGGTGTCATTGCCGTTCCTGCACAACGCGGTGATCGATTTCACCGAGGAACTGATCGGCGCGCGGTTCGTGGTGCAGAACCCGAACGCGACCTCAAGCTGCGGCTGTGGCACGTCTTTTTCAGTCTGACGGCGGTTTTGTCTGGCCGATATGCGGCGGCGCGCTAACTCGCGTTCCAACGCAGGAGAGCGCGGCATGACGGTGGTTTTGATTTTGGGCTCGGCTCCGATGGTGGCAGAGGCTGCGGGCTGGCAGCGCGCACCGTTTGACAAGATCGTGGCAATCAACAACGCCTGGCGGGTGCGCCCCGATTGGGATGCCGCGATTTATCCTTGGGATTTCCCGGCAGACCGGCAGCCCGTGGCGGATGCCGGCCAGCAGCTGGTCACGGAAACTGAGTTCGTTCCGGCGCAGAATGCCTTCGGCGGGTTTGTCTACGCGGGTGCCACAATGGCCTTCACGACCGGTTATTGGGCACTGCACGCGCTAAAACCATCGGTGATCGCGATGTTCGGCTGCGACATGCAATATGCTCTCGGCAGCAAGACACATTTTTACGGCACCGGCGCGCCTGATCCGCTGCGCAAGGACATCACCCTGCGTTCGCTGGAGGCGAAATCGGCGCGGTTGATGGTCTTGGCCGCGATGCAGGGTTGCGCGACGGTGAACCTGTCCAACGAACCCTCCCGGTTGATCCTGCCACGCGCGCCACGCGGATCGGTCACCCTCGCCCGCCCCCGCCCGTACTGCACCGAAATGGCCGCCACCGCGCTCAAGGCAGAGGCGGCCCTTGGCTACACCGTCCCCTCCGGCCGATACTGGGAAGAGGTGGCGCGCTTTGATCCCATGGCCCTTGACCGGGTCGATGCGATGTGGCTGGCCGCAGCCTCCGTGCCCTGGCAGCAGACCGCTTGATCCCAGCCGCTGCGCAGGCCTAGATGTCACCGACGGAGGGCTGCGCCATGAAACTCGCCACATTCAACATCAACGGCATCAAGGCCCGGGCCGAGGCGCTGCCCGCGTGGCTGGTCGCGGCGCAACCGGATGTGGTCTGCCTGCAAGAGATCAAATCGGTCGACGAAGGCTTTCCACGCGCGGTGTTCGAAGATCTTGGCTACCTTGTCGAAACGCATGGCCAAAAGGGCTTCAACGGGGTCGCGATCCTGTCGAAGCTGCCGTTGCAGGATGTGCGGCGGGGTCTGCCCGGGGATGCGGCAGACGAACAGGCCCGCTGGATCGAGGCCGTGGTCACAGGGCCGCGCCCGCTCAGGATCTGCGGGCTGTACCTGCCCAATGGCAACCCGGCACCGGGCCCGAAGTACGATTACAAGCTTGCCTGGATGGCACGGATGGAGGCGCGCCTGCGCCATCTGCTCGCCGCCGAAGAGGCCTTCGTCTGCCTCGGCGATTACAACGTCATTCCGCAGACCGAAGACGCGGCAAAGCCCGAGGCATGGGTCACGGATGCGTTGTTCCTGCCGCAAAGCCGCGCCGCGTTCCGGCGGATGCTGAACCTCGGGCTGACCGAGGCGTTCCGGGCGCGGGTGCAGGGGCCGGGGCATTATTCCTTCTGGGATTATCAGGCCGGCGCGTGGGAGCGGAACAACGGCATCCGCATCGACCATCTGTTGCTCAGCCCGCAAGCCGCTGACCGGCTGCAAGAGGTCCGGATAGACAAACAGGTGCGCGGCGGCGACAAGCCCTCCGACCACGTGCCGGTCTGGGCAGAGATTGCCGTCTGACCGGATCGCCGTCTGCCCGCAACCGGCAGCGAGGTCGCTGCTGAAAGCGCCGTTAAACCGCCGCCGTCACATCGTGGTCATATAGCCAGTCAAAGCGCGACAAGGCTGCACCGGGGGCAAGGCGGCCCATGACGCGCAGCCCGGCATGTGCCAGCGGCCGCAGTATCCCCGACAGATGGTAGGCGCGCGCATTGGCGGTCGCTGCGGCAACGATGCGGGCGCAGCGGGGCTGCCGCAGTGCCTGATACGCGGCCAGCCCGGCGGCAGGCGTGTCATGGGTGGCCAGCACTTGGGCCAGAACCCAGGCATCCTCCAGCGCCATCGACGCGCCTTGCGCCAGAAACGGCAGCGTCGGATGCGCTGCATCGCCAAGGATCGCCGCCGCCCCATGCGCGGTGGACCGATACCAGTGCCGCGCCACCCGGTGCCGGAACAGCCCCCAAAGCCAGGGATCTTCGACCTGATCCAGCCAACCGCGCACCCGGGGGCTGAACCCGGCAAAGGCCAGCCGCAGGTCCATCGGGTCATCGCGCAGTGACCAGCTTTCCTCAGCCCATTTCTGCCGTTCCTCGACCGCAACAACATTCCGCAACGTGCCGCCGCGCAAGGGGTAGCTGACCAGGTGGCGGCCCGGCCCCATGTGCACTTCGGCCACCGGGGCGGCCCCCGCTTCGCACGGGATCAGCGCCCGCCAGGCCACCTGCCGGGTGAAAAACGGCTGTTCCGGGCCGTTCAGCGCCAGGCGCATCCGCGATTGCAGACCATCCGCGCCGATGATGATCGGGGCCTCTGTTTGATCGCCGCCATGCCGGATGGCCGGGCGCGGGCCGGAAAAATCAATTTGGTCGATCCGTTGCAAAAGGCGCAATGTCACGCCTGCGTCCAGCGCCCCCTTCAGCAGCAGATCAATCAGATCGGCACGGTGCAGAAAATGATACCCCTGCGCGGGGCGCAGCCGGGCCACCTCCAGCCGGGTCACGACAGTGCCCGACGACCCGTCGACAAGCTCTACCGCTTCCGCCCGCAGTGACACCGCCTGCAGCGCGTCCCCCAGCCCCAGCGCGCGCAAAACGCAGGCCCCGTTCGGTGATATCTGCAGGCCCGCCCCGACCTCGCGGATCGCATCAGCCTGTTCCACCACGGTGACCGAGGCGCCGCGCAGCGCCAGCGCCCGCGCTACCGCCAGACCGGCAACCCCGGCCCCGACGACAACGACCGTTTGGCCGATCAGGCTCATGCTCCCCCCCGGAAATGACAACGCCGGGCGTGACGGCCCGGCGCAAAGTCTCTGCGATCGTGGCGGCAACAGCAAGTTCAGTCGTCGCGGTGCACCTTCTCGCGGCGTTCGTGTTTCTCCTGGGCTTCCAGCGTCATCGTCGCAATCGGCCGCGCGTCAAGGCGTTTCAGGCTGATCGGTTCGCCCGTCATCTCGCAATAGCCGAATTCATTGGCGTCGATCCGGCGCAGCGCGGCGTCGATCTTGCCGACGAGCTTGCGCTGACGGTCGCGGGTCCGCAACTCCAGCGCGCGGTCGGTTTCTTCCGAGGCGCGGTCGGCGATATCAGGCACGTTGCGACCGCTGTCCTGCAGGCTGTCGATGGTATCGGCCGACTGCCCCAGCAGTTCCTGCTTCCAGACGATCAGCTTGCGACGGAAATATTCCAGTTGCCGGTCGTTCATGAACGGCTCGTCTTCGGCGGGACGGTAATCTTCGGGCAGGAACACTTCGGCCTTCATCGGAACTCTCTCCATGTCGCCGGATCGCTCCGACAGGTGGGCTTCTGTCATGATGCGCTCCCGTTGGCGGGCAGATAGCTTATGGCGCGGACATTGTCACTAGCGGTTGCGAGATTTTCTGGAGGCCGGTAGGGTTTGTGAAGGAAGCGGAAACAGAGTGTTGAAACCGCAATGAAATTTGCATCGACCGGCGACTATGTCGCGACCGAGGATCTGGTGGTCGCGGTCAATGCGGCGGTGGCGTTGCAGCGCCCGCTGCTGGTGAAGGGCGAGCCCGGCACCGGCAAGACAGAACTTGCGCGGCAGGTGGCGGCGGGGTTCGGCATGCCGCTGATCGAGTGGCATGTGAAATCCACCACCAAGGCGCAACAGGGTCTGTACGAATACGATGCCATCAGCCGGTTGCGCGACAGCCAGCTTGGCGACGCGCGGGTGAATGACGTGCGCAACTACATCCGCAAAGGCAAACTGTGGCAGGCCTTCGAGGCCGAAGCCCGTGTGGTCTTGCTGATCGACGAGGTCGACAAGGCGGATATCGAGTTTCCGAATGACCTTTTGCAGGAAATCGACCGGATGGAATTCCATGTCTACGAGACGGGCGAGACGGTACGCGCAAAGGTCCGCCCCGTGGTAATCATCACCTCCAACAATGAAAAGGAACTGCCCGACGCCTTCCTGCGGCGCTGTTTCTTTCACTACATCCGCTTCCCCGACGAGGTCACGTTGCGGGCAATCGTCCGGGTGCACTTCCCTGCGATCAAGGAAGCACTTCTGACCACTGCGCTGACCCGCTTTTTCGAACTTCGCGACATGCCGGGCCTGAAGAAGAAACCCTCCACCAGCGAGGTGCTGGATTGGCTGCGGCTGTTGCTGGCCGAGGATCTGCCCCCCGAGGATTTGCAACGCGATGCCAAGTCTTCCCTGCCCCGGCTTTACGGCGCTTTGTTGAAAAACGAACAGGATGTGCAGCTCTTTGAACGGCTTGCCTTTCTGGCCCGCAGTGGACGCCAGGCTTGAGGTTTTCATACCTGACGGCCGGGCGGCGAATCGGGTGAGACAAATGAGTTTTCGCGACCGAGCGCAGAGTTGTGATCACGCGAACCGCGACAACTGAAGTAATATGTAATATTGCGTGAATGTGCGGGACACATCTGGGCCAGACGGCAACTTCAACCGCGATGGGTAGTGAGCGGAAATTCCGACATAAACCGCCGAATTGACTCGTGGCCGCGCCGGGCCGGACACTGCCTCTCGCCCTTTCTGCCCGGGGCGCTGCCAGTACCGGACTGATTCATGCGCACCTTCGCTGCCCTTTCGCTCTGCGCGCTTGCCGCTTGCGGCCCTGGCCCTTCGGCACAGGTCACCAAGAACCGGCCGACCGACCCTACGGCAGTGACGTTTCCGCCTCTGCACTCCCTTGATGCAGCGGTCGGCTCGCGCAGCAATGCCGAGATCGCGCTTGACATGATGGATCTGACCTTCAACATGGAAAACGGTCGGACGCTGGCCGTGTTCAGCAGGTTCGAGGGGCCGGTCAGCATCGGCCTCGCCGGCGATGTCCCGCCATCCGCAGCGCGCGACCTCGCCACGCTGGTCG
>JAYSYZ010000310.1:0-17829 GCA_043727195.1 Paracoccaceae bacterium | reverse complement strand
ACCGCGAGGGCGAGGTGTTTGCCTGGCGCGGCGAAACCTTCGGCGGCAACATCACCGCCGACACCGTCTCGCCCTACCTGCATGACGCCGTGATCGCGACCGAGGACAAGCGTTTTTACTGGCATCTGGGCATATCGCCGCGCGGCATCGCCTCGGCCGTCAGCATCAACCTTGCCGCAGGGCGCGGCCCACTGGAAGGCAACGGCGGGTCCACCATCACCCAGCAGGTGGCAAAGCTGCTTTGCCTTGGCGTCGAATACGACAAAAGCAAATGGAAATCCGAAACGGAATACGAAAAAGACTGCCGCCAGGGCGGTATCTGGCGCAAGCTGAAGGAAGTGCCCTTCGCCTTGGCGATGGAGGCGAAATACACCAAGGAAGAAATCCTGACGATCTACTTCAACCGCGCCTACCTTGGTGCCGGTGCGCGCGGGTTCGAGGCTGCCGCCCAGCGCTATTTCGGCACATCGGCCAACAAGGTGACGGTGGCCCAGGCCGCGATGCTGGCGGGCCTGCTGAAAGCACCCTCCACCTACGCCCCCACCGCCAGCCTCGACCGCGCCCGCAGCCGCGCCAATGTCGTCATCGGGTTGATGCAGGATCAGGGCTACCTGACCCGCGCCGAAGCCGACGAGGCGCGCGCCAACCCTGCCGTCCTGTCAACGGCTGCTGCCCAGAAATCCGGCGGGTTCTTTGCCGACTGGGTGATGGAAACCGCGCCCGATTTCCTTGCCCGCGACACCACCGAAGACGTGATCATAGAAACCACGCTTGACCAGGATCTGCAAAGACGCGCCGAAGAGGCGCTGGCCTGGGTGTTCGAGAACAAGGTCAAGGATGGCTCCAAGGCCCAGACCGCCGTCGTGGTGATGAGTGCGGATGGCGCCGTGCGCGCGATGATCGGCGGGCGCGACCTGCCCAATGCCGGCGACTTCAACCGCGCGACGCAAGCGCTCCGTCAGACGGGATCGGCGTTCAAACCCTTCATCTATGCCGTGGCAATGGATCTCGGTTACAGCCCGCTGGATTATGTCGAGGACACCCCGCTGACGATCTACGTCCCCGGTTCAGGCGACTGGACACCGAAAAACTACGACAACGAATTCAAAGGCGTCATCACCCTCACGCAAGCATTGGCCGAAAGTCGCAACATCCCCGCCGTTCGCGTGTCCGAGGCGATGGGCCGTGATCTGGTCAAGAAGGTCGCCACCGAATTCGGCGTGGCGCAAAATCTGGCCGATGGCCCGGCGCTGGCGTTGGGGGTGTCAGAATCCACCCTGATCGACATGACCGGGGCCTATGCCGGCATTCTGAACGGCGGTTCGTCCGTCACACCCTACGGGCTCAGCGAGTTGCGCCTGCAGGGCGAGGACGAACCCCTGTTCGGTGCGGGCGGCGGTATCGGCGAGCGGGTGATATCCGAAAAGGCCGCCCGCGCCCTGACTTACATGATGACCCAGGTGATCGAGACCGGAACCGGCAGCCGGGCAAGGCTGGAGGGGCGCGAGGCCGCCGGCAAGACCGGCACCACGCAAAGTGCCCGCGATGCGTGGTTCGTCGGCTTTACCGCCGACTACGTGGTCGGCGTCTGGATGGGTTATGACGACAACAGCCCGCTCGCCGGCGTCACCGGTGCCGGACTGCCGGCCGAGATCTGGCACGAGGTCATGGTCCGGGTCAGCGAGGGCACCGAACCGAAACCCCTGCCGCAGGAAATCCCCGAAAGCAGCGTTGCAGAATTGCCGGGGGTGGAACCGCCCCCCGCCGACGCTTACGTGCAGCCCGAGGATGTGCCCTATTTCGACGGGTCGAATCCGGACCAGCCCGGCACGACCGAAGAGGATCTGGCAGAACAGATCCTGCGCGAAATACTTGGCATTGCTGGCAACTGATCCCTGAAGGAGACGACATGTTCCGCGCCCTGCTCTTGGAAAAAGACGGCGAAGCGCCCGCCACCAGCCGCATCGCCGACCTGACCGATGCCGATCTGCCCGCCGGCAATGTGACGGTCGCGGTCGAATACTCGACACTGAATTACAAGGACGGGCTTTGCCTGTCGGCCACCGGCGGCGGACTGGTGCGCAAGTGGCCGCATGTCGCCGGAATCGACTTTGCCGGTACAGTCAGTTCGTCTGAAGACCCGCGCTATGCCCCCGGCGACAAGGTAGTGCTGACCGGTTGGCGGGTGGGCGAGGCGCATTGGGGCGGCTATACCCAGAAGGCGCGGGTGAACGCCGACTGGCTGGTGCCCTTGCCTCCGGGCCTGACCACCCGCGCCGCGATGGCCATCGGGACGGCGGGCTTCACCGCCATGCTGGCCGTGCTGGCGCTGGAAGATCACGGTCTGACCCCTGCAAAGGGCGAAGTGCTGGTCACCGGTGCGGCAGGTGGCGTCGGCTCGGTCGCCGTGGCGATCCTGGCCCGGCTTGGCTACTCGGTGGCCGCCGTAACCGGGCGGCCCGAAACAGAAGGCTACCTGCGCGCCCTTGGTGCCGCCCGGATCGTGCCGCGCGCCGATCTGGCCGAGACAGTCAAACGCCCCCTCGAATCCGAGACATGGGCCGGGTGCATCGACGCGGTCGGCGGCGCGATGATGGCGCGGGTCCTGGGGCAGATGAAATACAACGCCTCCATCGCCTCGGTGGGCCTTGCCGGTGGGGCGGCCCTGCCCGCCTCGGTCATTCCGTTCCTGTTGCGGGGCGTGAATATCCTTGGGATCGATTCGGCACTGAAACCCTTTGCAGATCGCCAACGCGCCTGGGGCCGCATCGCCGCCGACCTGCCAATGGACAAGCTTGAGGCGATGATCCGCCCCGCCACCCTCGCCGACCTGCCCGCACTTGGGGCAGCCATCCTGAAAGGCGAGGTGCAGGGCCGGGTTGTGGTGGATGTGAACGCCTGATGCGCGCTGCGTGGCCAAGGACATAGCCACGGCAGGCGCGCCGCAGACTCCGCCGCTATAGTTTCTTCAGATCCGCGATCAGCCGATCGAGGTCGCCACTGCGTTGGTCCAGCAGCGCGCCGATCTCGGTACGCTCCGTGGCCAGCAGGTTTACCCCTTCGATGATGATATTGAAGAACTGCTGCTTGCCTGATTTGTCCGACACGTGCCAGCGCAGGTCAAACGGCGCCTCGCCCTGCAGGTAGGCGGTCGAAATCACTTCGTAATAACTCTTGATCGGCCGGGCATCCACAACCTCGATCTTGCCGCCGATGAACTCCCGGAACCGTCGGCCGTACTTGCGGCTGAGGTACCCCTGATAGGCTTTGGTGAACCCCGACAGCTGCGACTTTGTGGCAGAACGTGCCGCCACCCCCAACGCCGAGCGGGCGATGGTCGCCACATCGGCATAGCGCACGAAAAGCTTCTCGAACTCCGGATACATCGCGCCTTGTGATTTGCCGGAGCTGATGATCCGGTTCACGTCAGCCACCGCCTTGTCGATCAGCCCGCGGGCCTGTTCGACCGTCAGCGCCATCGCCGCGCGCGGCAGCGCCGCAAGGGTCAGACCGGCGGCAAGTCCCGCCCCGAAGGCGCGGCGCGAAAGGATCGGATCATTGGCCATAGGGGTCCTCATAAGGGTCAATAAAATCGTCATCACCAGCCGTGCCCGCCGCCTCGCCGGTTTGCCCCAGTTCGAACCGCCGGTTCTGCAGGTACAAAAGCCGCGCCTGAGCGTAACTGTCTGCACTCTCATATAGGATCGATTCGACGGTTTCCGCGTAGCGATCCCGATCACCAAGCCGTGAGAACAGCTTCAGAACCGTCGCCGCCGTCGCTTCCCGGTTCGGCAAGACCAGCCGAACCGGGTTCAGCACCACATCGACGACCGTCCCCGCCGCATCCCGCGCGGTCGATGGGCCGACAATCGGCAGTTCCACATAGACCCCCTCGCCCACCCCCCAGACATGCAGCGTCTCGCCGAAATCGGTGGGCTTGCCGGGCAGGCCGATCGCGGTCGAGGCGTCGAACAGCCCGCCCACCCCCATCGTCAGATTGACTGCCAGCCGCAGCGTGTTCTGCGCCGCATCCGCGATATTGACCTGCAGCAGATCATTGGCGATGTCGCCCGGAATATCCAGCGTATCGGCCACATTGCCAACCACCCGCTGCACCGGCGGCGGCACCACCGACCCATATCCCTTGGCGGCAGGCCCGACCAGCGCCCGGTCCAGCCCGCGGTTAAACGCGTGCACGCTGCGATTCGTCGCCTCATGGGGATCGTTGATCCCATCCGGGCCGGGATTGCCCGCGCAAGCTGCCAGCAGCAGACAGATCGCGCCCCCCGCGACAAACTTTCCGCCTTTGCGCGAAATTAATGGAATTGTCAGACCCATGTTCCTAACGTCCCGCCACTCGGCCCCTTTAGCACAGGCTTGGCGGATAATAGACAAGGCATAAGTCCGTGACTTGACCAAGACAACGGCCAAGCGTGGCAGGATGGCGACGGACGGCAAAATGATGCCACAACTGCAGGAAACGTGATGGCCGACGCCAGACCGCAAGCCCCGATGGTCGACACCCGCGCCGGGCTGGCCGAACTGGCCGCCGCCCGAACCTTGTCACGCAAGGCGCTGGTTGTGGCGTTCGTCTTCTCGGCCTTCGTCAACCTCTTGATGCTGACATCGCCGCTTTACATGCTGCAGGTCTATGACCGGGTCCTCATCTCGCGGTCCGAGGAGACGTTGCTGGCGCTGTCGCTGCTGGCCGCGTTCATGTTCCTGATCATGGGGCTGCTCGACCACGCCCGTGCCCGCATCATGGCCCGCATCGGCGCGCGGCTGCAATCGGCGCTGGATGCCCGCGTCCTGTCAGCCGCCTTCCGCCGCCTGTCCATCGCGCCGCAGGATACCGCTGCCCTTGCCGCCCAGCGCGATATCGACGCGCTGGCCCGGTTCTGGGCCTCGCCGGTGCTGCTTGCGCTGTTCGACGCGCCGTGGACGCCGGTGTTCATCGCGGCGGTCTTCATCTTTCACCCCTGGCTCGGCTACCTGGCGATCGCTGGCGGCACGGTGCTGGTGCTGATCAGCTGGCTGAACCAGCGCACCACAGAAACGCCCCTGAACGCCGCCAACATCGCCACCCTCACCTCCGACCGGCAGGCCGACAACCTGAAATCCGAATCCGAACTGGTGCAGGCGCTGGGCATGACAGGTGCCGCCTTCACCCGCTGGCAGGCCGCCCGTGGCCGCGCCCTCGGCCAAGGGCTGGCCGCCTCCGATACCGCCGGGCGCTGGTCGGTGCTGACGAAAACCTTCCGGCTTTTCCTGCAATCGGCGATGCTCGGGCTTGCGGCATGGCTCGTCCTGCGCGGTGAACTTTCTGCGGGGGCGATGATCGCCTCCTCCATCCTGATGGGCCGCGCACTGCAGCCGATCGAGCAGGCCGTCGGCCAATGGCCCACCGTCACCCGTGCCGCGCAGGCCAAGGCGCGGCTTGCCGATCTTCTGACCCGCACGCCGCCACCCGCACCCCGCACCACGCTGCCCCGCCCCAAGGCGCTGCTGGAGGTGCAGGGCCTGACCGTCGTGCCGCCCGGTGCCGCCGCCCCCGTGCTGCGCAGCGTCAGCTTTACCTTGCAGCCCGGTCAGGCGATGGGGGTGATCGGCACTTCCGGTTCCGGCAAATCCTCGCTCGCCCGGGCGTTGATCGGGGTCTGGCGGGCCACGTCGGGGCGCATCCGGCTGGATGGCGCGACGCTAGACCAGTATGATCCCGATGCGCTGGGCAGCTACATCGGTTATCTGCCGCAACGGGTAACCCTGTTTGACGGCACCATCGCCGACAACATCGCCCGCCTGCAAACCGGGGCCGACCCTGCCCGCATCATCGCCGCCGCCCGCGCCGCCGCCGCCCATGAAATGATCCTGCAACTGCCAGATGGCTATGACACGCCGATATCGACCATGGGCAGCCGCCTGTCCGGCGGCCAGATCCAGCGCATCGGCCTTGCCCGCGCGCTCTTCGGCGATCCGGTGATCCTGGTGCTGGACGAACCGAACTCCAATCTCGACAATGACGGCTCTCTGGCGCTGAACCACGCGATCCGCGCCGCCAAAGCCGCCGGATGCGCTGTCCTGATCATGGCGCACCGCCCTGCTGCCATTCAGGAATGCGACCTCCTCCTCGTGATGAAGGATGGCGCGGTCGGCGCGGTCGGCCCGCGTGACGTGGTCTTGCGTGACGCTGTCAGGAACGTCGATGACATCACCCGTGCCGCCCGGCCCGGAGGCGTGTCATGATCTCGGTCCGTGGCCCCGTCACCCTCGGCCTTGCGGCCATCGCCGCCCTCATGCTCGGCTTCGGGGTGTGGAGCGTGACAACCAACCTTTCCGGTGCCATCGTGGCCCAGGGCCGGATCGAGGTGGAACAGAACCGTCAGATCGTGCAGCACCCCGATGGCGGGGTTGTCGCAGAAATCTTCGTCCAGGAAGGCGCCGCTGTGGCTGCCGGTGACCGGCTGATCCGCCTCGACGGGGCGGCGCTGATGTCGGAACTGACCATCGTTCAGGGCCAGTTGACCGAACTTTCCGCCCGCACCGCCCGGCTGCTTGCCGAACGCGACGATGCCGCCGCGCCGGTTTTCGCGGCTGACCTGCTGGCGCTGGCCAAGACCCAGGAACAGGTCGCCGTCCAGATCGACGGTCAGTTGCGTCTGTTTCGCGCCCGCCGCGAAACCCTTGCCGAACAAACCCAGCAACTGACCCGCCGGATCGAGCAGATCCGCGCCCAGGGCGATGGCATCACCGCGCAAAGTGCGGCACTGGCGACCCAGCTTTTGTTGATCAAGGACGAACTCGCCAGCCAGCAAAGCCTTCTGGACAAGGGCCTGGCCCAGCAGGGTACCGTACTGGCCCTGCAACGCGAAGAGGCGCGGCTGAATGGGCAGATGGGCGAACTCGCCGCCGCCCTCGCCCAGTCGCAGGGCCAGATCACCGAGATCGACATTCAGATCAGCGGCCTGTCCACCCAGCGCCGTGAACAGGCCGCGACCGAACTGCGCGATATCGGCCCGACGCAGCTGGAACTCGCCGAACGCCAGCGCGCGCTGGCCGAACGCATCGCCCGGCTGGACATCCGCGCCCCGGTGGCCGGAATCGTGCTTGGTCTGCAGGTCACCACTCCGCGCGCCGTGATCCGCCCCGCCGATCCGGTACTGTATCTCATTCCGCAGGATCGCCCGCTCGTGATCACCGCAGAAATCGCACCCATCCACATTGATCAGGTTCAGGTCGGCCAACCGGTTGAACTGGTGTTTTCCGCCTTTTCGTCGCGCACCACGCCGCATCTGTTCGGCAAGGTCGCGGTGGTGTCCGCCGACGCCCTGACCAACGCGGAAACCAGCGCCGCCTATTACCGCGCAGAAGTGATCCTGAACCAGGGCGAGGTCGCCAAACTTGGCGATCAGGCTTTGTTGCCCGGGATGCCGGTCGAGGTCTTTGTGCAAACCGGCGCGCGCACGCCGCTGGCCTATCTGGTGAAACCCTTCACCGACTATTTCGCACGGGCGTTCCGGGAAAGTTGAACTCAGGGTCCGCTCCACGTCAGTCGGCTCCCCCACGCAATTCTTTCCAAATCCTTAACAAAATTTGCGTTATCGTTTAGATTGAATGACTTATCGGTTATAACACGCGTGTTATCACCCCTTGCCCCCACCTTCCCCCCCGGTCTACCTTCCCCCAAACGCGTCAGGAGCCGCCATGCACCCCATCGAAATCCGCCTCGCCGCGCTGGGGGTCACCCTCCCCGACGCCCCCACCCCGTTGGCGAATTACGTGCCATTCGTTGTCACCGGCAACCTCGTCCACATCTCCGGCCAGATCAGCCAGAACGAGGCGGGCCCGATCAAGGGCCGCCTCGGCGAAGACCTCGCCGTCGAACAGGGCGCCGAGGCGGCGAAATACTGCGCCATCGCTCTGCTCGCCCAGCTCAAGAAAGCCTGCGGCGGCGATTTCGCCCGCCTGTCCAGGGCAGTCAAACTCACCGGCTTCGTCAATTCCACCCCCGATTTCGTGGACCAGCCCAAGGTGATCAACGGCGCCTCCGACTTCCTCGTCGCCGTCCTTGGCGACACCGGCCGCCACGCCCGCTCCGCCGTCTCCGCCGCCTCGCTCCCGTTCGGCGTGGCGGTCGAAATCGATGCCATCTTTGAACTGACCTGATGCGCGTGCCCCTGTCCGCCGGTTTCCTCCGGCTCCCCATCGCCCACCGCGCCCTGCATGACCGGTCGCAGCGCCGCCCGGAAAACTCCCCCGCCGCCATCCGCGCAGCCATCGCGGCGGGCTATGGGATCGAGATTGACCTGCAACTTTCCGCTGATGGCGTCCCCATTGTTTTCCACGACGAAGTCCTTGACCGTCTGACCGCCGAACACGGCCCGCTCAACGCCCGCGCCGCCGCCGATCTGACCCGTATCAGGCTCAAGGATGCCGACGACCCGATCCCGACACTCGCCGACACGCTTGCCCTTGTCGCCGGACAGGCCCCCCTCCTGATAGAGATTAAGGATCAATCGCTGACCATGTCTGAAACCGACGGCAGGCTAGAGGCTGGCATCGCCGCCCTCCTCGCCGCCTACAAAGGCCCCGTCGCCGTGATGTCGTTCAACCCGCACAGCATCGCCCACATGGCCCGTCTCGTCCCCGCCATTCCGCGCGGCCTCACCACTTCGGCCTACAACGCCGAAGATTGGGCGCCCCTGAGCCCCGCAGTCTGCGCCCACCTCCGCCAGATCCCCGACTACGATCCCACCCTCTCCAGCTTCATCAGCCACGAGGCCACAGACCTGGCACGCCCTCGTGTCGCGGAACTGAAATCGCAAGACGCAACGATCCTCTGCTGGACGATCCGTTCGCCCCCCGCCGAAGCAGAGGCCCGGTTGATCGCCGACAACGTCACGTTCGAAGGCTATGCCTGTGTCCTCCCGGGCCAAGCCGGCGCTTGACGGGGGCACCATCCGGCACAGTTTCTGGCCAGGTGACGACCGCAACTTCGAAAGCTGCAATGACCGATTTCAAGCTTCACGACAGCCTGTCCGACATCCCCGCAGCCGATTGGGATGCCGTTGCCGCACCGGAGCAGTCCACGGGTCGCCCTGTCGACCCGTTCACCACCCACCGCTTTCTTGCCGCGCTCGAACGCTCCGGCTCGACCGGGACCGGCACCGGCTGGCAGCCGAAACCGCTGGCTCTGTATGATGGCGCGAAGCTCGCCGCCGCTGCGCCGCTTTACATCAAGTCTCACAGCCAGGGCGAATACATCTTTGACCATGCCTGGGCGCAGGGCTTTGAGCGGGCCGGTGGCCAGTATTATCCGAAACTTCAGATCACCGTGCCCTTCACCCCCGCCACTGGCCGCCGCTTTCTGGGACCGGTCGAGCACCGCGACACGCTTGCCGCTGCAGCGGTCGCGCTGACCGACCAAAACCAGCTTTCGTCGCTGCACGTCACCTTTTGCACCGAAGACGAAGCGCTGGCGTTGACAGGCCGGCACCACCTGATCCACCGCATGACGCAGCAATTTCACTGGGAAAACCACCGCTATGCAACGTTTGACGATTTCCTCGCCCAACTTTCCAGCCGCAAGCGAAAGATGATCCGCAAGGAACGCGAAGTGGCGCAAAGCCATGGCCTGACGGTCCGCGCCTTGACAGGAGACGAGATCGAGCCATGGCATTGGGATGCATTCTGGCATTTCTATCAGGACACCGGCGCGCGAAAATGGGGAACGCCCTACCTGACCCGCAGCGCCTTTACCTTGCTGCACGAGACGATGCGCAATGACATGCTGCTGGTCCTTGCCTTCAATGGCGGGCGGGCGGTCGCTGGGGCGCTGAACTTCATCGGTCGTCACACGCTTTATGGCCGCTATTGGGGCGCCATCGAAGATCACGCCTGTCTGCATTTTGAATTGTGCTACTATCAGGCCATCGACTGGGCTATCCGGAACGGTCTGTCGCGGGTCGAAGCCGGTGCACAGGGCGAGCACAAGCTGGCGCGGGGTTATCTTCCGACACCGGTCCATTCGCTCCACTACATCGCCGACGCGGGGTTCCGCAGCGCCGTTGCCCGTTATCTGACGGAGGAACATCGTGCCGTGAATGAAGAAATCGAGGTGCTGACCGCTTATGGCCCGTTCCGCCGGGTGCATAGTGAAGACTGAGTCATACCGGCTCAGGCCGCGATTAACTTGGAAGGACAAACCATGGCCACGCTGCTGACCCCCACTGAACGTGAAACGGCCTTGCCCGGCCTTGGCGAAACCGGCTGGTATGCGGTGCAAGACCGCGACGCGATCCGCAAGATAATGAAATTCCGTAATTTCTCGGAGGCTTGGAGCTTCATGTGCCGCGTTGCCTTGCAGGCCGAAGCGTTGAATCATCACCCGGAATGGCGCAACGTCTACAACGTGGTGGACGTGACGCTGACCACACATGATTGCAACGGGCTGAGCGAGCTTGACCTCCGGCTGGGGCGCGCGATGGATGCGTTTGCGGGTCCGGCGATCGTGCAGCACGACCATGGCGCACCGATCCTGTCATTGTGCCAGACGCGCGCTGCCGGAAAGCAATGACCGGCCGGGCGCATCGCCGTCCTCAGATCGCCGCCTTGCGCATTTCTTCCAGATAAATCTCTCTCAGCCGCACCGCTACCGGCCCGGGTCGTCCCGATCCAACGGGCTTGCCATCGATTTCTATCACCGGCATCACAAAAATTGATGCCGCGGTCGAGAACGCCTCATCCGCTGCCTGCGCTTCGGCCACCGTGAAGGGGCGTTCCTCCACCTCGAACTGCGCTTCGGCGGCAAAGCGCAGCACCGCGGCCCTGGTGATCCCATGCAGGATATCGGTGCCAAGCTGCCGCGTGATGATGCGGTTGCCTTTTATGATGTAGGCGTTGTTCGACGTGCCCTCGGTCACCGTGCCGTCGGCCACGAACCAGCTGTCATCGCAGCCTGCCTTCTTGGCCAGCATCTTGCCCATCGAGGGGTACAGCAATTGGGTGGTCTTGATATCAACCCGATCCCAGCGCAGGTCAGGGATTGATATCACCTTGAACCCCGTCTTCGCGGCGGGAGCATCGGCAAGGTTCGGGATATCCTGAGTGAAGGCCACAATGGTGCCCGGCATCGACGGGTCGGGGAACATGAAAGACCGGTCCCCGGGGTTGCCCCGCGTGATCTGCAGATAAATCATTCCCTGATCGATCTCGTTCAGCCGTACCAGTTCGCGGTGCATCGCCAGCAGGTCGACGGTGCTGATCGGGTTGGTCATCGCCAGTTCGTTCAGGCTTCGGGCCAGCCGCAGCGCATGACCCTCAAAGTCGATCAGCTTGCCATCCAGTACAGAAGTCACCTCGTACACCCCATCGGCCATCAGGAACCCCCGGTCGAAGATCGACACCTTGGCATCGGCTTCGGGCAGGTAATCTCCGTTCACATAGACGGTGCGGTTCATGATCTATCCCCAGAGGTCGGTGGTTGGCGGGTGCACGCCGCTGGCATCATAAATCA
This sequence comes from Paracoccaceae bacterium, assembly GCA_043727195.1. GTDB lineage: Bacteria > Pseudomonadota > Alphaproteobacteria > Rhodobacterales > Rhodobacteraceae > JAUYQR01. The sequence goes on along the minus strand of JAYSYZ010000310.1, from coordinate 6,317 downwards.
GCGGATGCGCGCGGTCTTCGGCCAGAAGCAGCGGGCCGTCAAGGTCCGTCCACGCCGCGCTCTGAGCGAGCATCACTGCCGGGGCCATCGCCAGCGATGACCCCACCATGCAGCCGACCATGATTTGGAACCCCATCGCACGTGCCGCATCGCGGCTGGCCAGCGCCTCGGTCAGGCCTCCGGTCTTGTCAAGCTTCAGGTTCACGATATCGTACTTGCCCACAAGGCCGGCCAGTGACGCCCGGTCATGACAGGACTCGTCGGCGCAGACCGGCAGCGGACGGGCCATCTCGGCCAACATGTCATCTCCTGCAGCGGGCAGTGGCTGTTCGACCAGAACCACGCCAAGCCGCACCAGATGCGGCGCAAGATCGGTGTAGATTTCTGGTGTCCAGCCTTCGTTCGCGTCGATGATGATGGTGGATTTTGGGGCCCCGGCACGAACCGCCTCCAGCCGCGGCATATCATCCGGCGTGCCAAGCTTGATCTTCAGGATCGGGCGGTGGGCGTTCAGCCGCGCCTGTTCCCGCATGATATCCGGCGTCTCAAGCGACAGGGTGTACGCCGTGATCCGGGGTTCGGGGGCCGGTTCACCCGCCAAGTGCCAGACCCGGCGCCCGGAGATCTTCGCGTCGAGGTCCCACAACGCGCAGTCAACGGCATTGCGGGCGGCACCGGCCGGCAATGCCAAGGGCAATGTCAGTCGGGTTATATCGGATGGTAGGCCTTCGATCTGGGTGGTCACGCTTTCCAGAGACTCGCCGTAACGGGCGTAAGGCACACATTCCCCCCAGCCGGACTTGCCGTGCCGGTTGATCCGGACAGTCAGCACCCGCGCTTCGGACTTCGCCCCCCGTGCGATGGTGAAGGGTCGCACGAGGCGAAAGCTGTTCGCAGTGACGGTTAGCATGCTGCAAGGGTCGCTCATCAGGCTCGGCAACGTTTATTTGCCGTTGTGGCGGCGCGGTGCAAGCGAAGAAGCCGTCAGTCATGGCGAATAAAGTAAATGCTGCAGAAGGAAACCGGCCTTGAAGGTGGCTGCGCAAGAATATATCGCGGTATGTAATGTCTGTGTAATTTCGTTACCAAAGGTTTGGCCAATGAGCTTTCGTCTGCAACCCCCTGCCCCCGCCCGCCCGAACCGCTGCCAGCTGTTCGGACCCGGCTCGCGACCTGAGCTTTTCGCCAAGATGGCGGCGAGTGCGGCGGATGTAATCAATCTTGATCTGGAAGACTCGGTTGCCCCCGCCGACAAGGCGAAGGCGCGGGCGAACATCATCTCGGCAGTATCGGCGGTGGATTGGGGCCACAAGACGTTGAGTGTGCGGATCAACGGGCTGGACACGCCGTTCTGGTATCGCGATGTGGTGGATTTGCTGGAACTGGCCGGGGACCGGCTGGACCAGATCATGATCCCGAAAGTGGGGTATGCTGCGGATGTCTACGCCGTGGACGCGCTGGTCAGTTCCATCGAAGCCGCGACGGGGCGCAAGCCGATCAATTTTGAGGTGATCATCGAAAGCGCGGCCGGGATTTCGCATGTCGAGGAGATCGCGGCCGCGTCGCCCCGCTTGAAGGCGATGAGCCTCGGGGCGGCGGATTTCGCGGCAAGCATGGGGATGCAGACCACAGGCATCGGCGGGACGCAGGAGAATTACTACATGGTCCGCGACGGGGCAAAGCACTGGCCGGACCCCTGGCACTGGGCGCAGGCGGCGATTGTGGCGGCTTGTCGGACGCATGGGGTGTTGCCGGTGGACGGGCCGTTTGGCGACTTCAGCGATGACGAGGGGTTCCGGGCACAGGCGCGGCGGTCGGCGACGTTGGGGATGGTGGGAAAATGGGCGATCCATCCCAAGCAGGTGGCACTGGCCAATGAGGTGTTCACCCCGTCGGAGGCGGCGGTGATGGAGGCGCGGGAAATTCTGGCCGCGATGGAGGCAGCGACGTCTGCGGGTCAGGGGGCGGCGGTTTTCAAGGGGCGGCTGGTGGACATCGCGTCGATGCGGCAGGCCGAGGTGATCGTCAGGCAAGCCGAAATGATCGCGGACAAGGGGAAGTGAATCGTTGACAGCCTGCCAGAGAAACGGGCAGGTTTTTCGGGTCAAAGGCGTCTGACTGGGCGCATTGAAAAGATACCCGTGCCGCGCATCAGGGGAGGGGAGGCCCCGCGCGGCGATTGGGGAGGATGCACGCCTCGGGCCTAAGGTCCGGGGCGATGCTGTTTTCAGGGTGTGATAACACGCGTGTTATAGCGACTAACTGATTGAATATAAACGATTACACAAATTTTATTTACTTTTTGTTAAGGTTTTCACGCCGGTTTTCTGCGGCTGAAACCCCTGCGCGGTCGAGTGTGACAGCGAGGCAGTTCGCGCAAGAACAATATGATCCGGCCAAGCACACCTGCCCGCGCGACACCACCGCATCCGGGGCATCGTGCGGGCAGCGGTTTTACTGCCGTCTCCTGCCCATACAGATCTTGCCGAGTTGCATCGTGGCATGGGCAAGGGCATACAGGGGCCGTCGCCGGAAGGAAGTGTCATGATCTACCTCGATTTTGAAAAGCCCCTCGCCGAGATTGAAGGCAAGGCGGAAGAACTGCGTGCGATGGCCAAGACCAGCCCGGGGATGGATGTGTCGAAAGAGGCCGAGGGATTGGACCGCAAGGCGGAAACGGCGCTGCGCGATTTGTACAAGAACCTGACGCCCTGGCAGAAATGTCTGGTGGCGCGGCATGCGGATCGGCCGCATTGCAGGGATTACGTCGAAGCGCTGTTCACCGAGTTTACCGCGCTGGCGGGTGACCGGGCCTTTGCCGACGACCATGCGGTGATGGGCGGTATCGCGCGGTTCAACGACCAGCCGGTGGTGGTGATCGGGCATGAAAAGGGCAATGATACGAAAACCCGGATCGAGCGGAATTTCGGCATGGCGCGCCCGGAGGGCTACCGCAAAGCCATCCGGCTGATGGATCTGGCGGACCGGTTTCGTCTGCCGGTGATCACGCTTGTGGATACGCCCGGCGCCTATCCCGGCAAGGGTGCCGAAGAGCGGGGGCAGGCCGAGGCGATTGCCCGGTCGACGGAGAAGTGTCTGGGCATCGGGGTGCCGCTGATTTCGGTGGTGATCGGCGAGGGCGGATCGGGCGGGGCAGTGGCCTTTGCGTCGGCGAACCGCGTCGCGATGCTGGAACATAGTGTCTATTCGGTGATCAGCCCGGAGGGATGCGCCTCGATCCTGTGGAAAGATGCGGAAAAGATGCGGGAGGCGGCCGAGGCTTTGCGGCTGACGGCGCAGGATTTGCAGAAGCTGGGCGTCATCGACCGGATCGTGAAAGAGCCTTTGGGCGGCGCGCAGCGCGCCCCGAAAGAGGCGATTGATGCCGTTGGCAAGGCCATCGAGACGATGCTGAAAGAATTGTCGGGCAAAAAGCCCGAGGTGTTGATCAAGGACCGGCGACAGAAATTTCTTGATATGGGGTCAAAGGGGCTGGCGGCCTGATGCACCACAGGCTGATTGCGGGCGCGCGAGTTCAGCCGGGCGAGCCGGTGAACCTGCCGCGCATGGCCGGTGTCGGGCCAATCATCGCCGGGGCCGCAGCCTTGAATTTCGCATGATCCGGGGGCTGGTTCTGGCCCTGCTGCTGGCCGGCCCCGCGATGGCCCAAAATACGCTGGCCGAAACCATGCGGGCCGAGAATACGCTGGAAGGGCGACTGGTGACCTTTACGGTCGAAACCTGGGAGGACCCTGGGGCACCGCTGGTGCAGGCGCGGGGCCGGACGGTGATGGTGGGGCGCGGCGTGGAGTTCGGGCTGGAGCCGGAGGGGCTGACCGTGGGCCTTGACGTGGTGACGGTGACAGTGGAAATCGGGCCGTCCCGGATCGAGTTGAGCTATCCGAGGGGCGCGGGGCGGTTTTACGTGGCCCGGTTCAACGGCTATGTCCTGCGGTTTGAGACGGAATGCGCGCTGTTTGCAGCGGTGGCGGTTGATCCGGCAGGGACGACGATGGCAGTGACGGATATCCGCGCCGAGGTGGGGGCACTGTATATCAACGTCTCGGGCCTGGAGTACGGGCCGGAAGCGGGGCTGGCAATTGATGTGACGGTGGCGGATTGCCCGCTGTCGTGACAGTGCGGTGCGCGCAGGGCGGTACCGTCGTTGACGGTGTTTAGTTTCGTGGCCGCGTGTGCCCGGCTTCGTGCATCAGGCGGTCGGAGGCGGATTCCACCGCAGCCTCAAGCGCGGCCATGAAGTCCGCCACCGGTTTTCCGGGCGGGATCGGCGGCAGGAATTCCACCACGGCGAGGCCGGGATGGCGCAGGATGCCGCGCTTGGGCCAGAAAACGCCGACGTTGGTGGCGACCGGATAACAGGGTTGGGCCAGTTGTTCGTAGAGCAGCCCGGTGCCGACCTTGTAGGGCCGGGACACGCCGGGTGCGACGCGGGTGCCCTGCGGGTAGATGATCAGCTGGCCGGGTTCGGCGGCACCTTTGGCGACATCGGCCTTCATCCGGGCAATCGCGGCACCGCGCTTGCCGCGGTTTACCGGAACACAGCCGATCTTGAGGGCGTATTGGCCAATGAACGGGGCATAGATCAGTTCGCGCTTCATGATGAACTTGCCCGCGGGCACGGCGTTGAAGATCAGGATGATGTCGAGAAAGCTCTGGTGTTTGGCCCCGATCACCGCCTCGGTTGCGGGGGGGGTGCCGCGCACCTCGCAGCGCAGGCCGCAAAGGAGCCGGAGCGTGAAGATCACCCAGCGGCAGTAGGTTTTGCAGGCGGTGCGCGCGCCGGTGCGGGAGAACAGCGCCCAGGGGGCAAAGACGAAGGCGATCACGGCCATCGCAAGATACATCTGCGCGACGAAGATGAGAGAGAGGAGCCAGCGGAGGGCGGTCATGTCAGCTCTTTCAATTTTGCAAAGGCGGCGCGGCGGGTGGCGGCAAATGCGACGGCGGCGGCGACCGGGGGCAGCACCAGCGGCCAGAGCCAGCCGGTGCCGGTGAAGCCGAGGCCGGTGAGGAACCCGCCCGCCGCATCGGCGCGCGGCAGCAAAGCGACGCCGGCCAGCCCGGCAGCGGCGCCGATGGCAGCCCCGGTCAGCGCGCGCAGGGTGAAACGGCGAACGAAGGCGCGGGCGATGTAGCTGTCCTTGGCACCGACGAGGCGCAGGACGCGGATCACCTCGGCGTTGGCGGCAAGGGCGGCGTTGGCGGCGAGGGTGATCATCGCGGCCATCGCGGCACCGATCAGGGCGATGGACAGCACACCCAGCAGGCGGATGCGGCTTGCCGCTTCGGCCAGAGGTCTGCGCCAACGGGTATGGTCATCGAGCACGGCACCCGGCGCTTCGGCGGCGAGGCGCTGGCGCAGGCCCTCGCCGTCATAGCCGGGGTCGGCCTCGGTGATTTCGATCAGGCGGGGGATCGGCAGGCTGTCCACCGGCAGGTCGGGGCCGAACCAGGGTTCCAGAAGTGCGCGCTGTTCGGCATCGGTCAGAACGCGCGAGGCGGCGATGCCGGGGGTGGTGGCCAGCAGGGCGAGGATCGCGTCGGTCTGCAGTTGCATCTGTTCGGCGGGGGCAAGGAGACGGATGGTGGCGGTGCGCGACAAGGCCCCGGACCAGCGGTCGGCGAGGCGACCGGAGGCGAGGGCCAGGGCCAGGGCAAAGACGCAGAGGAACGTCATCGCGGCGGCGGTGAAGGCGGTGAGCCATGCGGTGGGACCGGACGGCGGCACAACCGCAAGCGCGCGGGTGGCGGGGCTGGCAGGTTTGGCGGCGGGGGTTTTCACAGATCGGCCCCCGCATGCTGGATATGCTGCCTGGCGATGCGCAGGACGCGGGACTGGACCTGCGATTTGGCCTGCCGGATCAGGTTCAGATCATGCGTGGCGACGAGGATGGTCTTGCCCATGCGGTTCAGTTCGACCAGCAGGGCAAGGATGCGCAACGACATCTCCCAATCGACATTGCCGGTCGGTTCGTCGGCGAGGATCACGTCGGGGCCGGTGATCACCGCGCGGGCAAGGGCGGCGCGCTGACGTTCGCCGCCCGAAAGCGAGGGAGGGAAGGCTTCGGCCAGATGAGTCAGGCCGACCCAGCCCAGCAGATCGTCCAGATCCTGGCGGTCGCTTTCGCGGTCTGACACGGTGAAGGGCAGCGCCATGTTGGCGGCCAGCGTCATGTGATCCAGAAACTTGCAGTCCTGATGCACGATGCCGATGCGGCGGCGGCTGCGGGCCACGTCGTCGCGGCTGAGGCTTCGCACCTCGCGGTCAAACAGCGTGATGTGGCCGGTCGTGGGCA
>JAYSYZ010000309.1:0-6301 GCA_043727195.1 Paracoccaceae bacterium | reverse complement strand
CGCGGGCGCGGTCGGCGACGTGCTTTACAACTTCGTCGACAAGGATGGAAAGCTTGTCGATCACCAGGTGAACCAGCGTTCCATCTCGATGTCGCTGGCGGGCCTGGCTCGAATTGACAACAAGGTGCTGCTCGCGGGCGGCGTCGCAAAGCGCGGGATCATTGCGGCGGCGCTGAAATCGTTGAAGCCGCGCATTCTTGTGACCGACGAGGTGACGGCACATTTTCTTGCGAAAGAAACGTCCGTCTAGCGGGGGAACCCCACGCCGCACCGCAGGGGTCAAACCGCCGTTTTTGCCGGCGCGACCGGGCGGGTGGCCGTCATTTCCATGAATTTCAGCGTAGCATCCAAAGTCGACACCACTGCCTGCGAACCCAGACCCATGGCATTTTGTGCCGAGGATGCCTGCCCGATGCGGATGCAGTCGTCCAAAGGCATGTCGAGGTGCAGCCCGGTTGCAAAGCCCGCATTGAAGCAATCGCCGCACCCGCAAGTGCAGACGACGTCGATCTGGAATGCCGGGATGTCGATCGCGCGGCCGGTACGGTCGCGGTACATGGCGCCATCCTTGCCCAGGGTCATGATGATTGCCCCGACGCCCTGATCCAAGAAGAAGCGCGCGACATCTTCAAAGTCGGTGAGGCCCGACAGGGCCATCGCCTCCTCTTCTGATGGCATGAAGTAGTCGGTGTTCGGCAAAAGCGGTTTGACGCGCGCAAAGTCGGCGGAGGTGGAGGCAAAGACATCAAGGGTCGTGATCACCCCGCGCCGCTTTGCCTCGGCCATGATTTCGGCGTTGCGGCCCTGATCCATGCGGTCCGTCAGCCCTATGCCGCCGACGTGAAGTATCTTCGTGTCCAGGACACGATCAACCTGAAGGTCGTCGACGTAAAAACCGCCGGTAGCGCCGCGTTTGTGCAGGGCTGGCCGAGCCCCATCGGGGCGCGTCGTGACGACACTGGACGAAGTGGAGTATCCTTCGCACCGCTGCATCATTGCGGTGTCGATGCCGAAATCAGCCATGCGCATCAACACCCAGTCACCCATCAGGTCGTGACCGACCCCGCCGACGGCCTGGACTTTCATCCCGTGCTTGGCGGCAACGACAGCGGCGGCACCCGCCGCGCCCGACACCGCAAGTGCGAAATCCTCGACAAAGAAGGTGCCGCCGCCTGGCGGCAGGTCGTTGACAGGACGCACGAGCGCGTCGAATGTATGAAAGCCCATCGCCGTGTAGTCGAACTGCATCGACGCCCCCATCCCAGTCCTTGGAGACTCATCATCATGAACATGATGTGTCAGTCTTGCACGATTGTGCATAACTGACCAGTTGTCAACTTTAATGACAACCGGCTTCTGCCCCCTGCCCGAGGCGGTTTAGGCTTTCTACGCGCAGTTTCGCATTCCATCGTGTGAACAAAGCATTTGACAATCTTACAATAGTGCATAAAATTGAAGGCCGACGCAGCCTTCAATCCAAGGGACGAACATGGCATCGAACATTGCCCTTACCGGGTTAGCAAAAGATCTCGCGCAGCGCGCTGAATCCGGAAAGCCCGTACGAATTGGTCTTGTCGGCTCCGGTGAGATGGGCACGGACATCGTGACACGTGCCGGCATGATGGACGGGGTCGAGGTCGCCGCGATTTCTGAAATCAACCCGGTTTCCGCGCACCGTGCGGTCGAAATCGCGCGACGTGGCGAAGGACACAGCGAAGACGCGGAGCGTCTTGATGCTATGAACAAGGTGATCGAGTCCGGCAAAACGGCCATCGTGACCAATGTCGACCTGATGCTTGAGTCAGGGTTGATCGACGTCATTGTTGACGCGACAGGCGTACCGTCGGTCGGGGCCGAGATCGGCCTGCGGGCGATGGAGCGCGGCAAACATCTGGTGATGATGAACGTCGAGGCCGACGTGACCATCGGCGCCTATCTTCGCCGGGAGGCAGAGCGGCTGGGTGTCGTCTATTCGTTGGGCGCGGGCGACGAGCCGTCGTCCTGCATGGAACTGATCGAATTCGTGTCCGCGATGGGACACCGCATCGTCAGCGCCGGGAAGGGCAAGAACAACCCGCTTAACTTCGACGCGACGCCGGACGTCTATGCTGCCGAGGCGAAGGCGCGCCACATGAACCCACGCTTGTTGGTGGAATTCGTCGACGGGTCGAAGACCATGGTCGAGATGTCGGCGATTGCCAATGCCACCGGCCTGATCCCGGACTGCGATGGCATGCACGGACCGGCTGCTGGGCCAAAGGAACTGGCCAAGGTGCTGATCCCCAAGAAGGATGGCGGCGTGCTGAGCGATATCGGCAGGGTTGATTATTCCGTCGGCAAGGGCGTATCCCCGGGCGTGTTCGTGGTGGCCGAGGCGGAGCATCCCCGGGTGTGGGAGCGGATGAAAGACCTCAAGATGGGAGACGGCCCCTATTTCGAATTCATCCGTCCCTATCACCTGACATCACTGGAAGTACCGCTGACCTGTGCCCGGGTGGTGTTGTACGGCAAGGCCGACATGATCCCGCTGGACCGCCCCGTGGCCGAGGTGGCGGCGGTGGCCAAGCGCGACCTGAAGGCCGGCGAAACCCTGGACCAGATCGGCGAATACACCTACCGCGCCTGGGCGATGGAAGTGTCGCGCGCGCGTGCGGCGCAGGCGCTGCCGGCCGGCTTGCTTACGGGCGCAGTCACCACCATGGCGATCAAGAAGGGTGAGTTGATCACCGCGCACAACACCCGTCTGCCCGCGAATTCCCGCATTGTGGAGCTGCGTCGGCGTCAGGACGAGATGCTCTACGGGAAGGAACTGACCCATGCCTGAGGACAATATTCCCTTTGCCATCCGGACCTTTTCCCCGGAAAAGCTGAAGGAAGCGCTGCGGAAGATGTACCTGATCCGCAAGTTCGAAGAAGGCGCGGAAAACAGCTACACCCGGGGGCTGATCCACGGAACGATGCACCTGTGCATCGGACAGGAGGCCAGCAGTGTTGGCACCTGTCTCACGCTGGATGACGGCGACCAGATCACTTCGACCCACCGGGGCCACGGTCACTGCATCGCCAAGGGTGCCGATGTGGCAAAGATGTTCGCGGAGTTTTTCGGCAAGGAAACCGGCTATTGCCGGGGGCGCGGCGGTTCGATGCACATCGCGGATGTGGCCAAGGGCAACCTTGGGGCCAATGGCATCGTGGGCGGAGGTTTGCCCATCGCCGTCGGCGCGGCTTTGTCGTCCAAGCGGCTTGGGACGGGTGCGGTGGTCATCTGCTTTTTCGGTGACGGCGCCAACAACGAGGGCGCGTTCCACGAATCGCTGAACATGGCCGCGATCTGGAAATTGCCTGTGGTTTTTGTGTGCGAAAACAACAAGTACGGCATGTCCACCTCGACCGAGCGGTCAACGGCGGTGGCCTCTATCGCCACACGCGCGGTCGGTTACAACATGCCGGGCGTCAGTGTGGACGGCAACGACATTTCGGACGTGTCCGAGGCGTTGTCCACAGCCGTGGCGCGCGCGCGCGCCGGTGACGGGCCGAGCCTGGTCGAGAATGTCACCTATCGCTGGCGCGGACATTCCAAGTCGGACAGAAACCGGTACCGCACCAAGGAAGAGATTTCGGACTGGATGGAGAAGGACCCGATTCCGCGTTTCGCGCAGACCCTGGTTCAGCACGGGGTGCTGACCGAGGCCGATGTCGCGCAACTGGACACCGACACAGACCGCGAGATTGCCGAGGCCATCGAGTTTGCCCGCAGCCAGCCGGATCCGAAAGTTTCGGACCTTCTTCGCGACGTTTATACGGAGCTGACAGCATGAACGACCAAACTTCGGTGGCAGCAAACGTGCGCGAGCTTTCCTATTCCGAGGCGATCCGCGAGGCGATGGATATCGCCCTTGGGTCTGACCCCCGGGTGATCCTGATGGGAGAGGATATCGGTGTTTATGGCGGCGCGTTCCAGGTCACCGGCGACCTTGTTCACAAATATGGTGAAGAGCGGGTCGTTGACACGCCCATTTCCGAACTGGGCGGTGCTGGTGTGGCGGTGGGTGCGGCGCTGACCGGCATGCGCCCTATCTTTGAATTCCAGTTTTCGGATTTTGCCGCCCTGGCCATGGAGCAGATCGTCAATCAGGCGGCCAAGGTACGCTACATGCTGGGTGGCCATGTCTCGGTACCTCTGGTGATGCGCTTTCCCTCGGGCTCGGGCACGGGCGCTGCGGCGCAGCACAGCCAGAGCCTTGAGGCTTGGCTGGGCCACGTTCCCGGCCTGAAGGTGGTTCAGCCCTCGACGCCCGAAGATGCCAAGGGCCTTTTGCTGGCGGCCCTGGAAGACCCCGATCCCGTGATGATCTTTGAGCACAAGGTGCTTTACAAGATGAAGGGACCGGTCCCCGAGGGGCATTATATTACGCCGATCGGCAAGGCAGCCATCCGCCGGACCGGCAAGGATCTTACCATCGTTGCCACCGCCATCATGGTGCACCGGGCGCTCGAGGCGGCTGCGACGCTTGCCGGCGAGGGTATCGACGTCGAGGTCATAGACTTGCGGACAGTGCGCCCGATGGACCGTGAAACGGTGCTGGCGTCGGTGCGCAAGACCGGGCGTCTGCTTTGTGTCTATGAAGGCGTCAAGACCCTGGGTGTAGGTACCGAAGTCAGCGCGATGGTCGCCGAAAGCGATGCGTTCGATTTTCTGGAAGCGCCGATCATCCGGTTGGGTGGGGCAGAATGCCCGATCCCCTACAACCCGGAACTCGAAAAGGCCGCAGTGCCGCAAGTGCCGGACATCCTTGATGCAGCGCGCAGACTGGCGCAGGGAAAAGTCTGATGCCGACCGAAGTTATCATGCCCAAGGTCGACATGGACATGGCCTCTGGCAAGGTTGTGACATGGCATGTCGCAGTCGGAGAGGTGGTCGCAAAGGGTGCTGCCCTTTTTGACATCGAAACCGACAAGGCCGCGATGGAGGTGGAGGCCCCTGCCGCAGGCTTTCTGCACCACGCCGTACCGGAGGGGACGGACGTAAAGATCGGTGAGACCGTCGCCTGGATCTATGCCCAGGGCGAGGCTGTCGGCTCATCGCCGACGAAGATGCCCGCAACAGCACTCCAAGCTGCCGCGAGCCCTGTGGCAGCAGCCGATGACGTGTCCGAGCCTGCGGATGTGGCGGTGGTGACAACCGCAGACGCCAACGAAAAGCTGCGTGCGACACCGCTGGCGCGTTCTTTGGCGCGCGAGGGCGCGCTCGCGCTCGACGCAGTCAAGGGTTCTGGCCCGCTCGGTCGTATTCAAGGCGATGATGTCCGCCTTGTGCTGAACGCCGCAATGCCGGCCCCGGCCATTGCCGCGCGGTTCACGTCGGAAACCGGGCCGCTTGCGGTCACGCGGTCGCGGGGGGGCAGCGGCGCGCCGTTGGTGCTGGTCCACGGGTTTGCCAGCGATGCGCTGTCATGGGCACCGCTGGAGGCGCAATTCAAGGATCGTGCCATCATCCGCATCGAGATGCCCAGCCATGGCAAATCGCCGAAGCTGCATGTGCCGAACTTTGCCGCTTTGGTAAACGAAGTCCGCAAAGCCTTTGACGGACTTGGCATCGAACAGGCGCATCTGGTGGGCCACAGCCTTGGCGGTGCGGTTGCCCTGGCATTGGCGGACACGCGGCCGCGTTCGGTGACCAGCCTGACCCTGATCGCGCCTGCGGGTTTGGGGCCTGAAATCAACGGTGCGGCGCTTGACGGGATCTGCCGAGCCACCAAGGCCGAAAGCCTTGGTCCGTGGTTGAAATCGTTGGTGGCGGATGAAAAGTTGATCACCGACGCCTATGTGCGGCTGGCGATGGCAGCGCGCGCGGATCCAGGCTTGCGGGCCGCTCAGCAAGCCTTGGCGGCAATCATGTTCCCGGACGGCGTGCAGTCTTTCGACTTGCGGGCTGCGCTTGACCGGCTTGAGGTGCCAGCGCGCATCATCTGGGGCAGAAGCGACGCGATCATCCCATGGCGACAAGCGTTGCGCGCACCGGGGCGGGTGGCGTTGCACCTGTATGACGGGGTAGGGCACATGCCCCAGATCGAGGCAGCCGAGGCGGTGGCAGCAGTCGTTCGTGCCGCCCTGTGAGGCAATCACAAGATGGTGGGATACGGCTGATGTTGACGGACGCGGACAGCGAGGGAGCACCGGAAGATCAGCCGATCTCGATCATCCCCCACGCCCAGCTTCGGGTGCGCGCGGCCTGGCATTACTATGTCGAGGGTTTGACGCAGGCGGATGTGGCCAAGCGGCTGGGCGTCAACCGGATCAT
>JAYSYZ010000308.1:0-2559 GCA_043727195.1 Paracoccaceae bacterium | reverse complement strand
CGGCCTTGCTGTGCAACGACGCGCAACTAGTGGAAACGGCGGATCAATGGAGCGTGCATGGTGACCCGATGGAGGGGGCTTTGGTCACATTGGCGATGAAATCCGGCCTGCATCCGGAGACGGAGCATAGTGCTTGGCTGCGTCTGGATGACATCCCGTTCGATGCGCAGCACCGTTTCATGGCGACATTGCACCGCAATCCGGCGGGTGAGGTTTGGGTGTTCGTCAAAGGCGCGCCCGAGCGGGTTTTGGAGATGTGTCAGACGCAGGCGGGGGGTGCGGCCTATTGGCACGACCGCATCGCGGCGGCGGGCGGCAATGGTGAGCGGGTGCTGGGTTTTGCCGCGATGCAGGTCGACGCGGCGACCGGACGGCTCAGCTTTGCGGCACTGGAAAAGGGCCTGCAATTCCTCGGCATCACTGGCCTGATCGATCCGCCGCGCCCCGAGGCGATTGTGGCCATCGCTGAATGTCGCGCGGCGGGCATTGCCGTCAAGATGATCACCGGCGATCATGCGGGCACCGCCGGGGCTATCGCGCGGCAACTGAACCTTGCCGACAATCCGCAGGTGATGACAGGGGCGGAACTGGACGGGCTGTCGGATGACGACCTGCGCCAAACCGCCGAAAATGTCAGCGTCTTTGCTCGCACCAGCCCGGAACACAAGTTGCGCCTTGTGCGGGCGCTGCAGGCGAACGGTCATGTGGTGGCGATGACCGGTGACGGGGTGAACGATGCGCCATCCTTGAAACAGGCCGATGTTGGCATTGCGATGGGGCACAAGGGCACCGAGGCCGCCAAGGAAGCCGCCCTGATGGTCCTGCTCGACGATAACTTCGCCTCCATCGTCGCGGCAGTGCATGAGGGGCGCACCGTCTATGACAATATCCGCAAGGTCATTGGCTGGACGCTGCCGACCAATGGCGGGGTGGCGCTAGGGGTGGTGCTGGCCATTGGGCTGGGCCTAACGCTGCCGATGACCTCGGTGCAGATCCTGTGGGTCAACATGATGATGGCGATCACACTGGGGCTGGTGCTGGCGTTCGAGAAATCCGAGCCGGGCGTGATGCGCCGCCCGCCACGCCCGCGCGATGCCCCTCTACTGTCGCGGTTCCTGCTGTGGCGCATCGGGTTTGTGTCAGTGCTGTTCATGGCGGGGACGTTCGGTATCTTCGAATACGCAATTCAGACCGGGCGCGGCGTGCCTGCCGCCCGCACCATGGTGGTCAACACGCTGGTGGTGATGGAGGTGTTCTATCTGTTCAACCTGCGCTACCTGCACACGACCTCGTTCAGCCTGCGCGGCGCGGTCGGCACGCCTGCGGTGCTGGCGGCGGTGGGCGTGGTGGTCGCGGCGCAACTGGCGTTTACCTTTGCGCCGTTTATGCAGCCGCTGTTCGACAGTGCCCCGATTACATTGGTGGAGGGCGCTATTGTTTTTGGTATCGGCATCCTCGTGATGGCAGTGCTGGAGATTGAGAAAGCACTGATGCGCCGGTTTGGCTTTTTGGACAGCCCCAGACCCTGAAGGGTGTGGGCCGATATCCGGTGGCGCCCATTATGTGCTTGGGCCGCATGCCTGGCCGACTTATGGCGGCGCGTCTGGCCTCTGCGGCATGCACGCCAGCACACCCGCCGCAACTGTGCGCTCTTCATCAGCCGGTATGACAAGAATTTCGACGCCCGACCCTCGGTCGCTGATGACGGTTTCGCCCAGCGTGTTCAACCCGGTGTCCATCCCTGCACCGAGCCATGCGGCACTTTGGCAGATCAGGGCGCGGATGCGAGGGGCATTCTCCCCGATACCGGCCGTGAATACCAACGTATCGAGGCCGTCAGGCGCCGTCGCCAGCGACCAGATTGCCCGACCGGCACGATAGACGAACAACGCAATCGCCTCGGCCGCTCGCGGGTCGGCACTTTGCAGCAGCGTCGCCATGTCGCCCGATATCTGCGACACCCCCAACAGACCCGAGCGGTTGTGCAGCAGATCCTGCACCGCCGCGGCGGTCATCTGCCGTTGCTGCATCAGGTGCAAAACGATGGCCGGGTCTAGCGCCCCACAGCGCGTGCACATCACCAGACCATCGAGGGCCGAAAATCCCATGGTGGTGGCAATGCTTTGCCCCGCATTCATCGCGCACATGCTGGCAACACTGCCCAGATGCGCCACAATCGCGCGGCCCCCGGCGCGTGGCCCGTCACGCGCGCGCAGCACCGCCGCGATATGCGCTTAGGACAGGCCGTGAAAGCCGTAGGCCACAATGCCGTCATCGCTTAGGCTGCGCGGCAAAGCGTACAGGCGGTCGATGTTTGGCCGACCTGCATGAAAGGCCGTATCAAACGCGCCAATCTGCAGGGCGTCAGACACGTGGCGGCGGGCCAATGCGACCATGTCAAGATTAGCGGGCTGATGCAGCGGGGCAAGTGGCGTCAGTTGGGTCAACTGGTCGATAATGGTGTCAATCGGCTCGCAAAACTGACCCCCTATCGGCGTCCAAAATTGACCCCCTTTGCGCCGTCGAGATCAGGGCCTGAGCCGACGGAACTGATCACAG
>JAYSYZ010000307.1:0-6393 GCA_043727195.1 Paracoccaceae bacterium | reverse complement strand
GTGACCAATGTCGCCCGCATCCAGCCTGCCAAGCTGGTCCGCGGTCTTGCGGCAGTGGTCGAACGGATGGGCGTGCGGATCGCCGAAGGCACCACCGTCACCGCATATTCCAAGGGCCAACTGACCACCGACCATGGCATCATCCGCGCCCACATCATCCTGCGTTGTACCGAAGGCTTCACCGCTGGCCTGAAAGGAATGAAACGCGACTGGCTGCCGTTGAATTCCGCCCAGATCGCGACAGAACCGCTTGGCCCGGAAATCTGGGGTCAGATCGGCTGGCAGGGGCACCAGATCGTCGGCGATTTCGCCAATGCCTACTGTTACTGCCAGCGCACAAGCGAAGGCCGCATCACCGTAGGCGCGCGCGGCGTGCCCTACCGTTTCGGCTCCCGCCTTGACACCGACGGCACCCCTGATCCTGCAACCATCCGCCGCCTGACCGCAATCCTGCACCGCCACTTTCCCGCCGCCAGGCACGCGCGGATCGACCATGCTTGGTGCGGCGTCCTCGGCGTGCCGCGCGACTGGTGCGCCACCGTGGGCCTTGATCCCGCCACCGGCCTCGGCTGGGCCGGGGGGTATGTCGGGGTCGGCGTCTCCACCGCCAACCTCGCCGGGCGCACGCTGGCCGATCTGGCGCTCGGCCGCGACAGCCACCTTGTCCGCCTGCCCTGGGTAAACCGTCGCGTCCGCCGCTGGGAACCCGAGCCGTTCCGCTGGCTGGGTGTCCATGGCATGTATGCGCTGCTGAACGCCGCCGACCGGCGCGAGGCGCGGCCCGGCGCAGGCCCGTCGCGCCTTGCAACCCTTGGCAATCTGCTCACCGGGCGCGGCTGACGCTTGCGCGCCAACTGCCGGCTCGGCATAACCGGCACAGTGACCGGGAGGGGAAACCGAATGATCCTGCAACGCCGCCAGCTTCTGGCGCTGCCACTGGTGCTTGCCGCGCGTCCGGTCTGGGCTGCCGACCGGCAGGTGCTGGAACGTGATGTCGTCACCACCTGGTATCGGCTGGTGCTGGAACTCGTGCGCCACACCGCCACCTACTCCCCCCCCGTGGCCTCCCGCGCCTTCGCCTACATCGGCATCGCCGCACATGAGGCGCTGGTGACCGGCAACCCGGATCTTCGGTCGCTGGCAGGCCAACTGAACGCCCTCACCCCACCGCCGCAACGCCAGCCCGGCGCGCATGACGAGGCTTGCGTGCTGCACGCAACCCTCGCCGCCTCGGCGCAGGCGTTCTTTGCCAACACCGGCCCAACCGGCCAGCGTGCGCTTGCAGCACTTGGCGACCAGCTTGGCCGCAGGGCCATGGATGGTATCGCCACAGACGTGGTTGCCCGCAGTATCGCTTACGGTCAGGCCGTGGGGGCGCATATCTTCGCCTGGTCGCTCGATGACGGCGGCGCGGTGGTCGAAAACATGGGGTTCCCGCAAAGCTACACACCGGGCACCAACCCACAAGATTGGGTGCCCACCAGCCTGGTGCGCCAACAGCAGGCACCCTTGTTGCCAAACTGGGGCAACAACCGCCCCTTCGCCATGCCTGCCGGAAACGCCTGTTCGATCCCCGCCCCGCCCCCCTACAGCGAAGACCCTGCTTCGTCGTTCCAACTGACCGTGCAAGAGGTGTATGACACCGTCGCCACCCTTACCGATGACCAGCGCCTGATCGCCCGTTTCTGGTCTGACGATCCGATGCTGTCCCCCACTCCGCCCGGCCACTGGATCTTCATCGTTCTCGCGATTGCCGACCGTGACGGCCTGCCCTCGCACCGGGTGACCGAAATTCTTGCCACCTTGGGCATTGCGATGGCCGATGCCTTCATCGCCTGCTGGGCCGCCAAGTTCGAATTCAACCTCCTGCGCCCCGTCACCGCGATCCGCCGCACCATCGACCCCAAGTTCGAACCCCTGCTGAACACCCCGCCGTTCCCTGAATACCCCTCCGGCCACAGCACGCAATCCGGGGCCGCCGCCACCGTCCTGACCGCGGCCTTCGGTGAGGATTTCGCCTTCGACGACACGACCCACGAGGATGAAGGTCTGCCCATCCGCAGCTTTGCCTCGTTCTGGGATGCCGCTGAAGAGGCTGGCATTTCCAGACTTTACGGCGGCATCCACTACCGCTTTGCGGTGGTCGAGGGGTTGACCCAAGGTCGCTGCGTCGGGGCCCATGCCACCGCATTGCAAACGCGGGCTTAGCCGTCATGCGCATCATCCTCCTCGCATTCTGCATTGCCACACCCGCGCTGGCCGAACCCCTCATCCCCAGCTTTACCGACGAAACCACCACTTCCGGCGTCACCACCGCCTATGAAGGCGAGTGGGAGTTCATGGTCGGCGGTGGCGTCTCGACCTTCGACTGTTCCGGCGATGGCTTCCCCGAACTGTTGATCGCCGGGGGCAGCAGCCCCTCCGCGCTGTATCTGAACCGCAGCACCCAAGGCGGCCCTTTGCTGTTCGAACCCACCGGCGCGGTGTCCCTGACCAACGTGACCGGCGCGTATCCTCTGGATATCGACAGCGACGGCATCCTCGATCTTGCTGTGCTGCGGGTGGGGGCCAACCAATTGCTGCGCGGCACCGGTGACTGCCGGTTCGAAGATGCCAGCACTACCTGGGGCTTTGACGGTGGCGACGCGTGGTCCACCGCCTTTGCCGCGGTCTGGGAAAAAGACCAGACATGGCCCACCCTCGCCATCGGCAACTACATCGACCGCAAGGAAGAGGCGTTCCCCTGGGGTTCGTGCACCGACAACTGGCTGCACCGCCCCGATGATGCGGGCTTTGCCCCGCCCCTGCCGCTGACGCCATCATTCTGCGCCCTCTCGATGATCTTTTCCGACTGGAACCGCTCCGGTCAGCCCGCGCTCCGCGTCTCGAACGACCGCGAATACTACAAGGCCGGTCGCGAACAGCTCTGGCATCTCGATCCCGGCCAGCCCCCCCGCGAATTCACCGAAAAGGCCGACGGCTGGAAACGCCTGCGCATCTGGGGCATGGGAATCGCTTCGGCGGATGTGAACCTTGACGGCTACCCGGATTTCTACCTGACCAGCATGGCCGACAACAAGTTGCAGTCGCTGGCCACGATCCCGGCCGAGGGGGCGCCAAAGCCGGTCTTCGCCGACATTGCCTTCGCCAAAGGCCTGACCGCGCATCGCCCCTATGTCGGCACGGATCTCAATCCCTCCACCGCATGGCACCCACAATTCGCCGACGTCAACAACGACGGGCGGCTGGATCTGTTCGTGGCCAAGGGCAACGTCGCCGAAATGCCGGATTTCGCCGCAAAAGACCCGAACAACCTTCTGCTGCAAGGTGAAGACGGCGTGTTTGTCGAGGGCGGCGACAAGGCCGGGGTCGCCAGCACGAAAACCGCGCGCGGGGCGCAACTCGTCGATCTCAATCTTGACGGGTCACTTGATCTTGTGGTCGTAAACCGCTGGGAAACCGCTGAAATATGGCGATCAACCTCTGCTGCCCCCGGCGCGTGGGTGCAGGTGCGTCTGCTGCAAGACGGGCCAAACCGCGACGCAATCGGCGCGGTGATCGAAGTCCGGCGCGGCGACCGGGTCGAACGTCACGAGATCACCTCCGGTGGCGGTCACATGAGCGGCAGCGTCGGCTGGCTGCATTTCGGTCTTGGCGCGGCTGACGCGGCCGATCTCCGCGTCATCTGGCCGGGTGGCGCTGAAGGGGAATGGCAGACCCTGCCCGCCCGTGCTTTCTATATCCTGAAACCGGGGGCCAAACCGGTGCCATGGCAGCCGGGCTGACGCTCAGCCCACCTCCAGATCGAACACGATGATCCCCGCCGCGCCACCGGTGCACAACGCCACAAGGTCACGCCCCGCCGCCTGATGCTGCGGATGCGCGTCATAGGCCAGATGCGCCGCCCGGTCGCGAAACGTGCAGATGAACCCCATCGAAAATCGCCCGGACTTAGCTTCGAAATCCCGGTTCGGTCCGTGCTGAAATGCGATCATGCCGTTCACCTGGGGCACCAGATCAGCCAGCCGTCGCATCACGTCCTCGACCGCACTCGGCGATACCTCCACCCGGATATCGCAAAAGACACAGTGTTGCAGCATCGCCATCCCCTTACAAACGCCACCCAAGACTCGACGCACGCGCCACCAGTTCCACCGGGGCGCGGGTTTCCGGCGCCGGATGCACCTCGTCCTCCAGCCAGGCCAGCAACGTGGCCGCCGCTTGCCCGCCGAACCCCGCAATATTGCAGCGCACCGACGACAGTTGCGGAAAGACCATCGCACAATCCTCGATGTCATCGAACCCGACCAGCCTGAAATCCCGTCCGACGCTACGGCCCTGCGCGGCAAAGCCTGCCATCATACCAAGCGCCACCAGATCGTTAAAGCAGATCGCTGCATCGACCCCCGGCGCATCACGCATCAGCCGCAGGGCCGCCTCATGCCCGAACCCCCGCGACGACCGCCCCTGCAAAACCAGCGGCTCGATCCCCGCCTCGGCCATCACCGCAAGGTATCCGGCCATCCGCTCCGCCGTCACCGGCCGCCCTTCGGGTCCGCCGACAAAGGCAATGCGGCGCGCGCCAAGGTCAATCAGATGCCGCGTCGCCAACTGCCCGCCCGCCGGAAAATCGAACGAGGCAAAGGGAAACACCGCCGTATCCAAACTGACCTGCCGCAGCACCTGCAAAACCGGAATGCCTGCCCGCGCCAGCGGCCCGAAGGTAGCCTCTGCCGCGCCATAGGTCGGCGAAATCACCAGCCCCGATACGCCGTGCTCGACCATCGACCCCACCACCTGCGCCTGAATCGCGGGGTCCTCATCCGTGTTTGCGATCACCGTCGCATACCCCCGCGCCGACAGCGCCATCTGGAACGAGGTTGCGAATTCGGTAAAGAACGGGTTGCGCAGATCGTTGATCACCAGCCCGATCAACCCCACATTGGCACTGCGCAGGTTCGCCGCTGCCCGGTTGTAGACATATCCGATGTCCACCATCGTCTTGCGCACCTTCGCGCGGGTCTCGTCCTTGACCAGCGGGCTGGCCTGCAGCACCAGACTGACGGTCGATTTCGACACGCCGGCCGCTTCGGCCACCTCGATGATGGTCGGCCGCTTGGTCACCCCTGCTCGATCCCGTGCAGTCGCAGCAAAAGCATCATCCGCTCCTCGGCGAGGTCTGGCCGTTGCAGCAATCGCGCCGCGTCGGCCAGACGGAACACCGCTGCATAGTGCACAATGTCCCGGCTCGATTGAAACCCCGCCGGCATAATGAAATGCCGCTGCTGCCCGTTCAGCCATGACAGGAACGCAATCCCCGCCTTGTAAAACCGTGTCGGTGCCCGAAAGATCTCGCGGCTCAGCGGCACGGTCGGCGCCAGCAACGCGTGATAGGCCGTGCGGTCCCCCATCGCCAAAGCCTCAAGCGCCTGCGACGCCGCCGGGGCAATCGCCGCGAATATGCCCAGCAGCGCATGGGAATGCCGAACCCCATCGCCTTCGATCAGCGGTGCATAATTGAAATCATCGCCGGTATAAAGCCGCACCCCGGCAGGTAGCCGCGCCCGGAACGCCTCTTCATGCTGCTGATCCAACAGTGAAATCTTGATGCCGTCCACCTTTGCTGGACTCTCGGCAATCAGTCCCAGCACGACCTCCGTCGCCCGCGCCACATCCGCGCTGCCCCAATATCCGGCCAAGGCCGGATCGAACATCTCGCCCAACCAATGCAGGATCACCGGCTCCCGCGCCCTGTCGATCAGCGCCCGGTACACCTGCCGATAGACCGCCTCCCCGGCCCCCATCGCCGTAAATGCCCGGCTGGCCATCAGGATCAACTGCCCGCCCGCCGCCTCGATCGCCTCGGCTTGCGTCCGGTAGGCCGCAAGGATCGCCTCCGCCGAACCCAGATCGGCCAGCGCCAGATGATCCGTCCCCGCCCCGCACGCCACCCGGGGCCTGAGCGGATGCGCCTTCGCCGCAACCATCGTCCGCTGGATCAGTTCCAACGCGGTCGGCCAGTCCACCCCCGTCCCCCGCTGCGCCGTATCCATCGCCTCGGCCAGCCCCAGCCCCTGATCCCAAAGCCCTTGCCGGAACGCCAGCGTCGCGTCCCAGTCCACGGCGGGGCGCGTGTCCCACGGGTTCCGCTCGCGCATCGGATCAGAGATGACATGCGCCGCGGCAAAGGCCGTCCGCGTCAGCGGCACTTTTGGCGCGCGGGCCACCAAAGGCTCGCCCGTCAGGCGGTAGGGTTCCAGCGTTCCCGCATCGGTCGGCAGCAGCATCTTACACTCCGTGATCGGCGCGGATCATGTCGGCGGCTTTTTCCGCAATCATGATCGTGGCGGCATTGGTGTTCGACGACACGACCCTCGGCATCACCGACGCATC
>JAYSYZ010000306.1:0-18249 GCA_043727195.1 Paracoccaceae bacterium | reverse complement strand
GGGCTCGTCTTGAAGTAGCGGAAGGGGGAGCGTTTGGTCATCCCGCGAGGCTAGCCGGGCGCCCCGCACGTCTCAAGCAAAGTTGTTCTGACAACACCCTCAGGCGCCATCCGCGAAGTCGCCTGCATGGCCCATGTCAGGCGCAAGTTCGTCGACATCCACCGGTCGCAAGGCTCCCCGATCGCCGAAGACGCCATCACCCGGATCGCCCAGCTCTATGCCGTCGAGAAAGGGGCCAGAGGGTCGCCACCAGATATCCGGGTCAAACTTCGCAAGGCACATGCGGCCCCAGTCTTCGACGACCTGGAGCGATGGCTGGCCCTGCAACTCACCACGATCTCGGGAAAATCCCCACTCGCGGCCGCCATCCGCTATGCCCTGAACCGCATGGAACGTCTGCGCCCATACCTCGACCACGGCATCCTTGAGTTGGATAACAACGCGGCCGAGCGCGGCATGCGCGCCATTGCCCTCGGGCGGAAGAACTACCTCTTCGTCGGCTCCGAAGCTGGCGGCAAGGCCGCCGCCATCGCCTATACCCTGATCGAAACAGCCAAGCTCAACGCCGTCGATCCCCACGCCTGGCTCTACGACACCCTGGCCCGCATCCCGGACCACAAGATCACAAAGGTCGATGACCTGCTGCCCTGGCGCTGGAACCAGTAGCGGCCAGGCCGGACGCTTACGTCGCGACGCTCGACCATGTGTGCCGCCGGATCGGCTATCCCAAGATGATCCGGGTCGACCAGGGTAGCGAGTTCATCTCGCGCGACATGGAGAGGGTGTCTGTAGTAATTTGGTGAAATAGGGTCATTCAAGTCTGTAGAGGTGCATATAGATAGCTGAAAGCTATAGGAAGTTTTCCTTTGAAGTCCACGGAGGGCTTGTGACGTTCATGGAGTTCCAGTAAACTTTGGGGGATCAAATGGGGGATCACTCATGGCACGGCATCCTTCCAAGGCACTCTCGGCAGCCTTTGTTCGCACTGCGTCAACGCCGGGCAAGCACTTCGATGGAAATGGGCTTTATTTGCTCGTCACGGATGCAGGGCGCAAACAGTGGGTCCAGCGCATAGTCATTCGGGGCAAGCGCACCGAGATCGGCTTGGGTAATCCCGACCTCACCCCCCTCGCCGCGGCTCGTGACAGGGCGCTGGAGAACCGCGCCCTCGCACGTGCGGGTGGAGACCCCTTGCAGGCAAAGCGGCTCGCTGCGGAGGTCCCTACCTTCGCTGAAGCCGTGAAGCAGGTGTATGAGGCGCATCGGCCGACATGGCGCAACGAGAAGCATGCCAGCCAGTTCTTGGCAACTCTTGAGACCTATGCCTTTCCGCACCTCGGGACCATCAAAGTTTCAGACATCACCACGGCACACGTATTGGCAGCTCTTTCCCCGATCTGGACCGTCAAGCATGAGACCGCCATGCGCGTCCGCCAGCGCATCGGAACCGTCCTCAAGTGGGCCATTGCGCAGGGATGGAGAAATGACGATGCATCGCAGTTCGTCGGCTCGGGCTTGCCGCGGGTAAGCCGCACGAAGGCCCACCGTGCGTTCCTGCCTCACGCTGACCTCAACGGCTTCCTGAAGGCGCTGTGGGCGTCAGGTGCGAGGCTCCACACCAAGCTTGCGATGGAGTTCCTGATACTCACGGCAGGTCGCTCGGGGGAAATCCGGAACGCGACGTGGCGGGAGATCGACCTCAAGAACGGACCGCTTGGCCCGGTCTGGGTCATTCCGGGTGAACGGATGAAGGCAGGCGTAGAGCACCGTGTGCCGCTTTCTCCGAGGGTCGTCGAACTCCTGTCCCTAGCCCGCCAAGCCGGACCGTCCACAGACTTTGTCTTCCCCGGACAGAAAGCGGGTAACGCGATCTCAGATATGACCCTCAGCAAGCTTGTGAAGGAACTGGGATTTGACGTCGACGTCCATGGCTTCAGGACGAGTTTCAAGACGTGGGCTGGAGAAGCGACCACCTTTGCGAACGACGTCAGCGAACGCGCCCTCGCCCACACGGTCACGAACCGCGTCGAGGCCGCCTACAACCGGACCGACCTCTTCGACCAGCGCCGACAGATGATGGACCAGTGGGCTGAGTATGTCACGACGGGGCCCTCAGGTCAGATAAGGCTCACACAGCGAGCTTAAGTCTCACACGGTAGACTTGAGGTGAGATAAGTCTCGTTTTATATCATAGACTTAATTGTTGTTTCTGCGCCGTCTCGGAGCTATGGTCCAGCAAGGTCCAGAAGGGATTTCCGATGCGCGGCCACGTCCATGAAGAGGCAAAGCAAGCTACCACCAGCATTGACGCATACGGTGGGCGACTGCTTCGTCTGCCTGACGTGCGTCGAGCAACGGGCATGTCAAAGGGGTGGATTTACGGAGCCATCGTTAGAGGCGCATTCCCGGCTCAGCTGCGCGAGCGAAGCTTGCGATCGCTGTATTGCTGCTCGCTGGTTCCGGCAGGGCAAGGTGCGAAATCAACTCCGACGCGAGTGTCGCAGGCCGGCAACAGCCGGGGCTTCTAACATCACAGAAGAGTTCAAAGGGCCACAACCCTGCGAAATTCGTGCTAAGTTCATAGCGTTCGGCGTGGTTGGGGCGGCTCAAGACCCCATTGGTGCAGGACGAGGCAAAAGCAGACTAAGGACATTCAATATGAAGCTGCCCGGTGAAGGGCGTGTGTTCACGCTTGTACTTGCGGCTACCGCAGGGACGATGTTGGTGAGCTGTTCGGGACCTTCGACCTACGAAGCCCCTCAGATGGCGCTTTCGGACCACTATTCGATCACGCAGCCCGCGCAGGTGAACCGGCGTGCCGGGGCCGCTTGGTGGACGGCATTCGAGGACACGACGCTGGATGCGCTCATCGCTCGCGCTTTGGGCCAAAACCTTTCGATCGCCGAAGCCCGTGCCCGCGTGCGCGAATCCGAGGCGCTTGCCCGCAGGGCAGGCATTCAAACCGCCGACGTGTCGGCCGACGTGACGCTTGCATCAACCGGCGGCGATACAACTGGCCTGAATCTTGCGGCAATCTTTTCGCCCGGCAGGCGGGCCGAGATCAAAGCCGCCCGGGCCCGGCTCGACGCCGAGCGCAATGCCGAGACGAACGCCCGGCGTCTGGTCGTCGGCGAATTGGCCCGGGCTTACGCCGATCTGCGCTATTTCCAGGTTCTGCTGAAATATCGCCAGCAGGATTTGCGGTCGCGTCAAAGAACGCTGAACGACATCCGCGCCCAGTTCGACGTTCAGGAGGCGACAAGACTGGATGTCGTGCGCGCCGAAGCGCTTTTGGCGCAAACACGTGCCGAGATCCCACAGGTCGAGGCCGAGGTTTACATCCTGCGAAGCCGCATTGCCACGCTTCTGGGCGAGGCACCGGGCGTTGCCGGCCTTCACTTTGACGCCAGCGGTGGCCAGCTTGTGCCGCGTGGGGGCAGCAAAATTGGGGTTCCAGCCGATCTTTTGCGCGCGCGGCCCGATGTGCGTCAGGCAGAACGTGAGTATGCGGCAGCGGTGTCGGACCTGAGCGTGGCCAAAGCGGCCCGCTATCCAAGTCTGTCGCTTGCCGGATTGATCCAGGCGCCGCTTGAAGGGGGGGCGTCGGCGGAAAGTCTGGAACTCGGGTTCAACCTGCCGATCTTTACGCAGCCTGCCCTGGCGGCCAATGTCAGCGCGGCAGAGGCCCGGGTCGATCTGGCATTGATTGGCTGGAAAAAGACCGTCGTGAGCGCAGTCGACGAGGTGGAAAGCGCGCTTCTGGCCTTGGCGGCCGGGCAACGGTCGGTCTCAGCTTCGGCCGACGTTGTACGACTTAATCAAGAGGCACTCGATCTTTCGCGGCGGCTGTTCCTGGATGGCGGCCAAAGCACCGTTCTGGAGGTGCTGGACCGCGAACGCGCTTTGTCAGAGTCGCGCGCTTCGCTGGCGAAGGCACAGCGAAATGTCGCGCAAGACTACATTCGCCTTTACACTGCGCTGGGCCTTGAGGACGGGTTGGGTGCCGCCGACGGTGGCAAACTGGCAGAGGTGTCGCCTGCGCCAGTGACAGAGTAGGACGCCCCGGGTGAATGGCACCGCGCGGCACCATCATGGGCATGGCCGAGGATGATGGGGTGCCGAGTCTCTGCGAGCGCCATTCTGCCGTTCCGTGCCGAGGATCGGCGAAACTCCGCTGGGGTGGCGCACAATCAAGTGGCGAGCGGTTTTCTGCCAGTGGATCGGGGCATGGCCGAGGCGGAAAGCGCGTTCTTACTCAAACGATTACGGCTTTACGATGCCGGATCGGCAGTTAACCGCAGACGACCCGTTCGACGGTTTGATGTCTGAGACACATTCAGTAAGTAATCGTGAGCAAGCTTGGGCGATTGTTCCAATTTGGGAAGTAATCGCTCTCTTAGGTCGCAAAGACAGATGCGGAACTGGTTCGGCCGATACGGTCGGCACATCAGATGGGGAAAATGATGGACCAACAACACGATGCCGAGATGGCGATCCGGAACAACAATCCAGACGTCGCAACGAACCGGTCGGGCTTCAAAAACATCAGAGTGGATCGCAGCGACTTGATCGTTCAGGACATTGCCGCTGCAGAATTTGCGCTGTCCGCGGACGACCTACTGGCCATCGATCGCGGTTCGTTCTGGACGGGCTCGAAGGTGGGGCGTGTCGCCTCCGGTTTCGCCTCCCTGTTCCCGGCCGAGGCTGCCGATCTCAATCCGGAGGTCTCAGGGGTGGCAAGTGGCGCGGGGGTCAGTT
Organism: Paracoccaceae bacterium; assembly: GCA_043727195.1. Taxonomy (GTDB): domain Bacteria; phylum Pseudomonadota; class Alphaproteobacteria; order Rhodobacterales; family Rhodobacteraceae; genus JAUYQR01. Next base: position 13,491 of record JAYSYZ010000306.1, on the reverse strand, counting down.
CCGCGATGGCCGTGGGTCAGGCCACGATCCCGGCCGTCAAAGCGGGTGCTGCGCCAGCACTGACCCTCCGTCTGATCAATGCCGACACCGACAAGATCGTCGGCACGATCACGAACGGCGCCACTGTAGACGTGACCGCGCTGGATTTGGAAAATTTTGCAATTCAGGCTGTGCCCGGGGCAAAGGTCGGCAGCGTCAGGTTTACCTATGATGGCTTTTCCTTTGTCGACAACGTCGCGCCCTACGCGACCTTCGGCAACACCCGCAGCAATTTCGTTGGCAAGATTGCGGAGCCTGGCTCGCATAACCTGAAGGTGGAGCTGTTTGCAGGCAGAGATGGAAAGGGGGTACGCTTGGGCACATCAGCCCTCGCCTTCACCTTTGCGGCAGACGACGCGGTCGGAGCCGGCACTGGCGCGGGTCACACCCATATGAGGGTCTATCTGGCTGACGCGGAGACCAACGAAATCCTCGCCGACATCACCGACGGCGGGACGATCAGCCGAGACGATGTGGCGGGACGGGAACTGACGATTTTTGCCAAACTTGATCCGGCCGACACTCACAACGTGAGGATCGGCAGTGTGCGTCTGGAAATCGGCGATACCTATTCCAAGCTGGACAATATCGCGCCCTATGCGCTGTTCGGAGATAAACGGGGCGATCTTTTTTCGGGCGACGTTTTCGACGACGACAGCTACGATTTCACGGTTACGGCCTTTTCGAGAAGATCCGGAAAGGGAGAGGTGATCGAGACGATCGATCTGAATGTGACTTTTACTGACGATGAGGATGGCGGCACGGGTGGCGGTACCGGTGGCACAGGTGGCACTGGCGGCGGCACGGGCGGCACTGGCGGCGGGACAGGTGGAACCGACGGCACCGGTGGCGGGACCAGTGGAACCGATGGCACGGGTGGCGGCACAGGTGGGACTGGCGGTACGGGTGGCGGGAAAGGTGGAACCGACGGCACTGGCGGGACCGGTGGAACCGATGGCACGGGTGGCGGCACAGATGGGACCGGCGGCACGGGTGGTGGGACCGGTGGAACCGACGGCACTGGCGGTGGCACAGGCGGGACCGGCGGCACGGGTGGCACTGGCGGCGGCACCGGTGGGACCGACGGCGGCACTGGTGGGACCGGCGGCGGCACTGGCGGGACCGGCGGCGGCACTGGCGGGACTGGAGGCGGGGCAGTGATATTGCCGACAACCCCTGCAGAGATCGAAGCCTTCGTCCGCGAGGTGATGAACACTCCGGATGCCCATGCGCATGGCACCGACGAGACCATGTCAGCGGAGCACGGGGCGACCCTGGACTTGGTGCCGCGGTCGGAAGCGACACATGTCGCCATCGCAAATGGCGAGTGGAGTGATCTGGGCACGTGGTATCAGGGCCGCATTCCGGGGGCCGACGCCAAAGTGCTGATCCCCGATGGTGTCACCGTTACCTACGACACCGTCAGCAACGCATCGCTGTTTACGGTCCGCATCGACGGTGAGCTGTCATTTGCGACCAATGCCGACACAAAGATGGTTGTGGATACGATGGTCGTCTCGCCGACTGGGCGACTTGAGGTCGGCACAGCAGGGCAACCTGTCGAAGCCGGCGTGACCACAGATATCGTCATCGCCAACAATGGCGATATCGATGTCAGGTGGGACCCGATGCTGCTGTCACGCGGTGTGATTTCGCACGGCGAGGTCGAGATCCGTGGCAGCGAGAAAACCTCATTCCTGAAAGTTGCCAATGCGCCAATGGCAGGCGCTACGTCAATCACACTCGCCGAGGTGCCGGGAGGCTGGCAGGTCGGCGATACGATCGTGGTTTCGGGTACGCACAAGCAGGGTTGGGCCTGGAGCAACGAGGCCAGGGCGACGATCCATCACGAAAGCGAAGACGAAGAGGTCGTGATCACCGCCATCAACGGAAATCAGATCACTATTGATCGTCCGCTGGCATATGATCACGATACCCCGCGCGCCGATCTGTTCGCCTATGTTGCCAACACCAGCCGAAACATCACCTTCTCCAGCGAGGATGGCGAGGCGACAGCCGTGAACCACCGCGGCCACGTGATGTTCATGCACAGCGACGAGGTAGACGTCCGCTACGCTGCCTTCGACGATCTTGGGCGGACCGACAAGTCAGAGGAGGCTTCTGATATCAGCGCGCTCACGTCTGTGACGGCGGACAGCAACATCAAGGGCCGGTATCCAGTCCACTTCCACAAGACGGGGACCCTGGATCAAGACGATCCGGCGATTGCCATTGGCAACTCGGTCTCCGGTTCGCCGGGCTGGGGTTTCGTGCAGCATTCGTCGAATGCGAACTTTACCGACAACATCGCTTTCGATGTCTTTGGCGCTGCATTTGCGGCCGAGAACGGCGATGAGACAGGCATCTGGCTGCACAATATGGCGATCAAGGCCGAAGGTATCGACTGGGGCGATGTTCCGGCCAAGTCCGGTCTTGACCGGCACGACAACGGGCGCACCGGCGACGGCTTCTTTTTTGCGGGCCGTCTCATCGAGGCGGCGGAAAACGTTGCCGTCAATACCACGCATGGCTTCGTCTGGATGCACCGGTCGGCGCCGACAGAGCCTTTCACTGCGAACGTGGACCATCCCGAGATCGGCTACGGATCAGACACGATGGGCGTAGACGACTCGCCGATCCAAGGGTTCCGCGACAACGAAGCCTTCGGCACCGAAATCGGCGTCATGGTGATCAAGGCCAACTCGGAACAGGGGCATGACGTCCGGACGGTGCTTGACGGGTTCCTGAACTGGGAAACCCGCAATGGCGTCGACATCAGCTACACCGGGCACTACACGCTGCTGGACTTCGACTTGCTTGGAACCGAACGGGACGGATTTTTCGCTCCGGGAACCGCCGTCCGTCTTGGTGTGAATGCATTCGACGTCGTTCTGAACGACGTGGACATCGCCGGGTTCCCGAGAGGTGTCCACTTTGCGAACGGGTTTACATTCGCTGTCCCCGCCAGAGACGTCGGGATCGTCCTTATCGATGTAACACAAACCGATGTCGGCCAGCAGCTGGTGAACTTTGACCCAACTCGGAACTACGTCATGACGTCTGCCCAGCTTGTCGAAGGACGGCTGGTGTTCGTTCAGCCGGACGTGACGATCCGGGAAAATCAGGACCTTGTGCTGAGAGGCATCAAGACCGACTCGATCGGCGTGACCACACGGGAAAAAGCCGGTGACATGCAGACGATCCCCCGGTGGGAAGTTCCCGATCTGCTCAAGGAGGTTGGCTATTTCACGACCACCGACGGGCGCAAGGTCGCTCTGATCCCAGACTTCGTGGCGGACCGAGCGACGGGCGAACTGTTGAAGTTCAGCTATGTGGTTACGCTCGACATGTCAGTTGATCAGTTGGCGGGCATGGGTGCTGTCAACCACGGCGTTTATCAGCCAAACAACGCTTCCCCGATCACCGCCAACGATACGGCGCGCACGGCCGAAGGACAGGACGTGACGATTAATGTGCTGGCCAACGACCGCGATCCGGAAGGGCGGCCGCTGGCCGTCGAAGGCATGACGGATCCCGCGCATGGCGATGTCTTTCAGCAAGATGACGGCACGTTGGTCTACCGGCCAAACGATGGCTTTACCGGGACCGACAGCTTCACTTACTGGGCTGCCGATGATCAAGGCAATTTTACGCCTGCTACTGTGACGGTCGAGGTCTGGGACCTGTAAGGACCGCCGTCCTGATCACAGGATTCCGGCGGCTCGGATCATCCGTGCCGCCGGTATGTGCGTGATATTGAAGATCAGCTGCCCGCACCAAATGGCCCGTTGCGGGTTACGTTTCTTACCACTGACCGGGGGTCAGGGACGGGTGTCAGGCCACGCGTGATGTCCGCAACCTGCCAAGGACGTTTGACGAGCGCCGCTCATTCCAGATCCGCACCAGCAATCCGGCGTCACCTCTCGCGGAAGGCATGGCCGAACTGATCGATCACTGGCCTCAAAAGATAACTCATGACGCTGCGCGACCCGGTGGTGACACGTGCCTCTACGGGCATGCCAGGCACCAGTCTGACCAAACCAAGCCGCGCAATTTCGTCGGCGGCAACAGCAATGTCCGCCTTGAAATAGGCTTGACCTGTCGCCGGATCGGTAAAGGAAGTCGCGGAAACACGTTCGACCGTGCCATTGATCTCTGGAGTCGTGCGGGCATTGAAGGTCGGAAAGACAAGCCGCGTCGCTTGTCCAGGCTCCACATCGTCCACATCGGTTGGCGAGATTCTGGCCGCAACCTTAGGCGTCCCGCCGATCGGTACGATCATCGCAATCGGCTCTCCGGGTGGCACGACCGCGCCGACTGACGTCACCTTCATGTCGTGAACAAAGCCCGACGTCGGTGCGCGCAAGATATGCCGTTCCAGACGCTCCTCGACCTCGGCAACCTGCAGGACAAGCTCGTCGCGCTGCAGCGACGTCTCGCGCAACTCGGTTACGGCCCGCTCGCGAAACTCGGTTCTCGATTCCGAGATCTGGAACTCCAATTCCGCGATCGAGCGGAGGATGCGCTCTTCCTCGGATTTCTGCTGAATGATCGAACCCTGCAGATCAGCGGTCAGGGCCTGTGCGTCGAGCATGCGGCTTTGTGTGACAAGCTGCTGGTCGACCAGTCCCTCGACGGTTGCAAGGTCCTTTGCGGCGAGACCGGCGCGTTCGCTCAGGGCGGTGATCTGACCGGCAATGCCGGCTTTCTGCGCTTCGAGTTGTGCGCGTATTTCAGTCAGACGGGACAGACCGTTTTCGTGCACATCCCGGCGGACGTCCAGCATCGCCTGCTGCTCGGTCGCAACGCGGCTGACTTCGGTCCCGGAAATGGACGGATCGATTCCATCAAGCGAGATATTGCCGCCTTCGATTTCGGCGCGCAGGCGCCGCTCTTGCACGGTGACTTCGAGAAGCCGGTTCTTCAATACGCCCAGCTCGGCAGTTACCGCAGGGGCGATCAGGACAACAAGCGGTTCACCAGCCTCGACCTGGTCACCATCGGCGACGAGGATTTCCCCGACGCGACCGCCATCAATTGATTCCAAGGGTGCTAAATCCCCCTCCACTTCAATCACACCGACACCAATGACCGCGCCCGAGATCGGGATGTAAATCATCAGCAGCATGAACAATCCAAAAGCGCCAAGGGCGGCACGGCCACCGATCAAGCCAACGCGCTTGAAATCGGTGTTGAGCGCCGGGACCGCGCCTGCGCGAGTGTTAGATGCCTGCATTCTCGACTGTCCTCAGATCAACTTGTTGCGGAATGGGCCGGGACGCGTGCGGACTCTCTTGCCACGGCAGCGGTCACAAGCTTGGCGCGGGGGCCAAAAGCGCTGACCTCACCCTCGTTCAGGATCAAAACAGAATCGAGCGTGTCGACGATCGATGCGCGGTGAACGGCAGCGACCACGGTAGTGCCACGCGTGCGCAGGTGGCGGATCAGTTTCTTCAGCGCCTCTTCGCCCGTCGCATCGAGCGCTGCGTTCGGTTCATCAAGAATGACCAACGCAGGGTCGCCGTAGATCGCCCGGGCCAGTCCGAGCCGCTGGGCCTGACCCGTAGACAGCGGTTGATCGGGCGTTCCCAGCATCGTCGCGTAGCCCCGCGGAAGCGACAAGACAAGCTCGTGAACGCCCGCCAATTTAGCAGCACGCACGACGGCATCGTCCCGCGCATCCGGCGAGAAGCGCGCGATGTTTTCGGCCACGGTTCCGGGCAGGAAATCCACCCGCTGTGGCAGCCAACCGACGTGCTGGCCCAACGAACCGCCCGGCCACTGATCATGCGTGGCGCCGTCCAGCAGGACCTGCCCCTGATCCGGTACGACCGCGCCGGCAATAACCCGCAACAGCGTCGACTTGCCCGATCCGCTGCGACCGACGACAGCAAGTCCGGCGCCGGGTTCAAGCTCGAAACTCACCTTGTGCAGCAGACGCCGGGGCTCACCTCCCGCCGAGGGCGCAAGGACGGTGGCGTTGTTCAGGGCAAGGTGCCCCAAGGGCCGGGGCAAGGCGAACCCATCGCCTTTCTGTCTTACGGGCTGACAAAGCGACTCCGACAGGGCCCGATGTGCGAGGTGGGCGCGCGAGATGCTGCTCCATTGTCCGACGATCTGATCGATTGGCTGCAGTGCGCGGCTGGCCAGGATCGATACGGCGATGATCATGCCGGGGCTGATCGCGCCCTGAATGGCATAGTATGCCCCGCCACCGAGCAGGGCTGATTGCAGAAACTGCCGGAAAGCCTTGGAGAAAGCCGATACGGGTTCGCCGACATTTCCGACTTTTTGCAACAGCAACAGCGACTTGCGCTTGTCATCCGTCCAGCGCGTGCCAAGATCACCGGCCATGCCGTAAGCTTGGATAAGTTCGCGGTCGCGCTGGGCGCATGCCGCAAACCGATGTGAGGACGATTCCAATCCGGCATTCTCTGCCAGCGGCTTTCGCGTGGCCCGGTGGTTCCAGATCGCTGCCACCAAAACGATTGCAGCGCCTGCCATTGTCAGGCCGCCCAACACCGGATGGATCAATGTCACAACGACGACGAATAGGGGAGCCCATGGAAGATCGAATAGCGCCGGCAAAGCGCCCCCCGCCAAGAACTGCCGCACGATGGCCAGTTCTCGCACGGGATCCGGCCCGGAACCCACCTTGTTGCCGGCTCGGCGGGCAACCATGGTGTCGGCCAGGGCGCGCGCGCTTAATCCTGTGTCAAGCCGGTATGCGGCAATGCTGAGGATGCGGGCGCGCAGCAGACTGTAGATGCCGAAAAATGCGTAAGCTGCCATGAGAATGACAAACAGCCCGATAAGCGTCGCTGATGACCCGGACGCAAGCACGCGGTCGTAGACTTGCAGCATGAAGATCGGTCCCGCGAAAAGCAGGACGTTGAGCAGACCCGAGAAGACGAAGGCCCAGATCAACGCCGGTCGGATCGCGGCAAGCGCCTCGCCGTAGGTACCGAACGCATCCTGGGCGGGTGCCCGGGACGGGACCTGCTTTGTCGGGGGCAGGACGGACGGCCGAGAACCAGAAGTGGCTGCGCGCGCGCTGCTGTCTACCTGTAAAGCGCCTCTCAGGATCAGCACATCAGGTTTGGCAAAATTCCTGACGGAACCGGCGGGAATTCCTGGCTGCGTGCCCTGACCAGACGTCTGCCTCGGCTCGCCACCGGGCGGAACGGTGGAATTTGCCGGCGTAGGATGGTTGATTTGCCCAGACATCAAGACTCTCTCCGAAAGGATGCTTCGTTCTACGCTTTGCCATTTGCCGAACACACCAAGGCAGAGGCGGCGGTCAGCCCAAGCGCACTGCCCATGCTCTCCGGGCGCTCAAGCCAGCCCGAAATCGGCCCACCTATGGGCCTTGGTCCATTCCGGCGACCTTGCGTCGTGACTTTCCCGCTGATTGAAACCCGTGAAAACCTTGGCCTGCGGAGCATGGTTCCGCAGGGGCTAGGTGTTCAACGATAGTGGACGGATCAGCACCCAGTTACCACCGGAACGCGGTAGCTTCGGCACGAAGTTGCCGACAGGATCAAGGTGGGTAGTCCGGCCGCGAGGATAGTCCGCATAGCGGGAAAGCCGTTCGCTGGTGCTGTCATGAGGGGACGTCTTGATTTTTGCACGGTTTGATTTGCGGTGAATGTGGACTTGCCCGGCCCACCCGCGAATGCCTGGCGCTCGTCGCCGACACATCATTGTCCGGCGTCCGGGTGGCGCGGGAATTGGCGGCAATCATCGAACGCCGGGGAAACCCCATGATGATCATCTCCGATAACGGCACCGAATTCACCTCGAACGCCATCCTCGCCTTTGCCGACAAACGCAAAGTCGACTGGCACTAGATTGCGCCGGGCAAGCCCACCCAGAACGCCTTTATCGAAAGCTTCAACGGGCGGCTGCGCGACGAATTGCTGAACGAAACCCTGTTCCCGTTACTGGCTCATGCCCGCGCCACGCTCGCTGACTGGCGCACGGACTACAATGTCGCACGCCCACATTCGAGCATCGGCTGGCAGACCTCAAATCAATACGCCGCCACTTTCGCCCCGCAACGGGGTCTGACGCTGCGCACCATGACCAGCTCCGCGCCAGCCCCCGTTGCACGACCCGCCCATCTGGGCAAAACTGAACACCGGAGTCTCGCTCAGGTTGGATAGAACTTGGGGGCAACGTCAGTTCGACCTGAGCTTACCGAAAAATTGCGGCAGTCGTGGCAGGTCGATTTTCCGCGCCGACCACCCAGCATCCAATCTGCGCCCGTGTCTCACTTTTGTCACGCCAGACGTGGTCTTACTGGGAGCAGCCCACCGGCCGGTCGAAATGTGCACCGGGTTGATGCCAACGAGTCCAAATCTGTCTTCGGTCATACCGATCACCGATCCGGCGCGATGTCGCATGCCCTTGCTCGCAGCAACAGTTGCCGGTTGTATCATCGGGCGCAACGGCCCACTTCAGCCTCGGGGAAAGGTTTCCACATCTCCAAGGATATCCGATGAGCATTGGCCGACGCATTCTTTTGGCCTTCGTGCTGCTGGCTATCGTCGCCCTGGTCGCAGCACGGCCTGACCAATGGCAGACCGGGCGTGACGATCTGGCCCCTATGGCGCTGGTACAAGGTGGACAAATGATCGCGCCGCAAAGCCGCATCTGGATCGATACCGATGCCGCCTGCGGCGCGGCAACCCGCACTGATCCCGACGATTGTCTGGCGATCCTGTGGTTGGTGTCGCGCGGCGCCGACATCGTCGGGTTGTCGACCAGTTTCGGGAACGCTGCCGGCGATATTGTGGCCGACCGGACGGCAGCACTTGTGGCGCAGATGGTACTTGAGGGTTTGCCGGTTCCTCCGGTCTTCCAAGGCTACGGCGCCCCCCAAAAACCCGGCGCATCACTGCCGCCCGGCGTAACTGCGCTGCAAGCGGCCCTTGCGGCCGGGCCGCTGACCATCCTCGCCCTTGGCCCGTTGACAAATATTGCAGTTGCGCTGAACGGCCGTCCGGACCTGCAACGCAATGTGACGCGCATTGTCGCTGTCATGGGTCATCGCCCCGGTCATTTGTTCCACCCGTCCGAAGGCAATGGCACCGGCTTAATGTTCGGGCACGGGCCGATCTTTCGCGACCTAAACGTATCTGTCGACCCAGATGCTGCTCGGGTTGTGCTGGGCCTTTCTCTCTCCATGACCCTGATCCCCTACGATGCGGCCCGGGCCTCGTTGATCACCGACTCCGATCTTGACGCGCTGGCCTTGAAGGGCCGGTCTGCAGCTTGGGTCGCGCAGACTGCTCGGGCATGGCTGACCTTCTGGAACGAGAATGTCGGTCTGACTGGATTCTACCCGTTCGACTGGATAGCAGCAGCCTATCTGACCGATCCGGACAAGTTTAATTGTGCTTTCGCGACAGCCCGGATGACGCGGGAATGGACCTTCTGGGTGATGCCGCACGAAAGCCTTGTCGTCGAGCCGCGCAGCAGTCCCAGTGAAGAGGCTGGACGGGATATCGAGTACTGCCCCGAAACATCCACCTTGCTGCATGGTGTTCTGATAGCCCCCTGACCTCTGCTGCCTTGACGCGTGCGAGATGCTGGAAAATTTGGTCACGGGGAAAGGTGGGTGCTCAGCCCCGACGGCGGTAACCCGCGTACGCATTTCGAACCTTGGAACGTTTCAGTTTGCCCATGCGTTTTCCTCACATGACTTACCCATTCAGGAGAAGTTCCAATGAGCTATATTCAGGGATTCCTGGTAGCTGTGCCCAAGGCCAACAAACAAGCTTACCTTGAGTCCGCACAGAGTGCCGCTCCGATCTTCCAAGAATATGGAGCGACCCGCGTAATGGAAACGTGGAGTGAGAGCATTGCAGACGGCAAGGTCACTGACTTTAAGCGCGCTGTGTTGGCGAAAGAAGACGAAGCGATTGTTTTCTCTTGGATCGAATGGCCGGACAGACAGACGTTTGACGCCGCAGCGAAAAGAATGGAAAGCGACCCCCGCTGGAAAGAAATGCCTGAAATGCCGTTTGATGGCAAACGGATGATCTGGGGTGGGTTTGAGCCCATTTTCGACACTGACGTTTAGTCGGCGCGACAAGGGCAGCGTAAGTGGGATAAGGTGCGAAGCGGGTCAAACACCCGGTCTAATCAAAAGCCAAAATTTTTGTGCGGCAATCGATCAAATCACTGCCGTCGTTTGGGGTATTGTTCTGGAGCCCACCATTTAAGGCGATTATGAATAATGCCCTACACTTTCTTATCTTAATCACACCCATCGGCATCTGAGCTGTCTGGGCGGTCTTGGCCGAGTCGGAAGACGCCAAAGAACCCAAAATTTGGCGGTTCCCAGTCGCATTATCTAGTTGGAACAGTTCGGTCGGGAACCGATCCTGTTGATGATACCCCGCTGGGCGCAGTAGGTGGGAGTTTTTGCAGCCATTGGATCTGGATCGCTCGTCCAGTTTACCGTGTTATCACTAGATCCGCCCTGCAGTTCCGCCGTATCGCGTGACACTATTGCACGAGCAACAGACACTACCAAATTTCGGATGTAGCGATGTTGGCGGAAGCAACAGCTTGGACGACAGGGCAAGGGTGGCCGCACAAGCGGTAAGTTCAGCGACCAACCGCCTCTTTGTGGATGGGGATACCTAGCTTGCTGGTTTTCACCGACGAAGCGGGCAATCGAGCCAAACGAACCCGACATTGATCGGAAGAGATGCGGCACTACATCCCTGCGGTCAACATGGCATAGGGCACATAATGAATCCGATCTTCTCCCGTCGCGCCGCTCTTTTCGGTGGCGCTCTTACCCTCAGCGCACCGTTTCTCGATGCGCGTTTCGCCATCGCTCAGGACGCTGAAGCGCCCAAGGTCGTTCTGCCAACTTTCTACGACCGGATGGTCGGTGATCTGCGGGTGACGGCCCTTCTGGACGGGTTCTTTGATCTTGGCCGGCCATTGATCACAAACGCCAGTGCCGAACAAATCGACGCAGGCATGACCAACACCTACTTGGGCGTCAGCGACCAGATCCGGCTGCCGATCAGCATTCATCTGATCCATGGACCGGACGGCATCACCATGATCGACGCCGGGTCGGGGAGCGCTTTCGGGCCCACGGCTGGACGGGTGGCGGCCGCACTCAACGCGATGGGGATTAGCACCGATGACGTCGCGCGGATTGTCTTGACCCACATGCATCCGGATCACATTGGCGGCCTGCTTTCGGCCGATGGCACCGCTGTATTCGGCTCGGCATCCCTTCATGTGCATGAAACCGATCTGAAGTTCTGGACCGACGAGGCGATTGCCGCGTCCGTTCCGGACGCGTCGAAACCGTTCTTCGCATTGGCGCGCGGTGTGTCGGCTGCTTACGGCGAGCGGCTAAGTCCGTTTGCCGGCGCTGCAGAACTCGGCGGTGGGCTGACCACCCTAGAGGCGTTTGGACACACCCCGGGTCACTCGGCCGTTCGTGTCTCCAGCGGTACAGACCAACTCCTGATGCTTGGCGACGCTGCAGCAATCGCGGCTGTCCAGTTCGCGCACCCTGATGCCGGGATCGCGTTCGATGCGGACGGCGCACAGGCGGCCGCGACGCGCAAAGCGATCTTCGACATGGTCTCGGCCGATCGGATCGCCGTTGCGGCCACGCATCTTCCCTTCCCTGGTGTCGGGCATGTTGAGAAGACGGACGGCGCTTATGCGTGGGTGCCCGAGCATTGGCAGGTGATGTGAAGGTATCCTCAAGACTAAGTCGGGCGGCACTGGTCGCCCGGCTGATGAGTTCAAGGTGCAGTCCAATCAGCGATTTCCTGCGCGACGAACCGACCTATGACGGCAGAGCCTGCGGCAGATGGGTGAGTTTGATCTGGTGCGAAAAGCCCAAGGTTGGTTGGGTCGAAGACATCCTCGCTGTCGATAAAAAATACCCCCTCGTGCGTCTGTGCATACTCGGCAACGCGACGCTCAAGCTCGACAAGGCCGGGGCGACACCCTCGGAACGCGCTTGAGTTCGGCGCCTCATAGTAGCCCACCCACAAAACCTTCGCCTGTTGCCGTCTTGCCTTGGCAATGAGGTCCGGGATGGCCCCCGTGGTCCCATCCGATGAAATCAGCAGGTCTATCTCCGCATCACAGCTTGTGCACCCGCAGGAAAATCCCAGATCGTTTGCGCCGCCGTTCATAACGACCCATGTCCAAGGACCTGCCGAAAGCTGATCCGGTATGCTCAGGCCGCCGAGCGTGCCAAAACTGCCGGCTCGGATTTGTGCCCCCAACGCCGCACGATTGACCACTTCACGTCCGAGTTGGGCTTCCATTGCGCTGCCTATGTCTCCTGCGCCGGATCTGTTCCAGGCCATCACAGAGTCGCCGATGACCAAGATATCGCCATCGGTCTGTCGCGATGCGAGGCCACAGTTTGATAAACCCATCAAAAGGCAGAGCACCAAGAAGGTTCGCATCGTCCCGACATCCTCTAAGTGCAATGTTAAAGAGGGTAGGTGCGATCACCTCGTTTCCAACTCACGATCGTGTGGCGCCTTGATTGGCTGGAGTCGGCGCAAAACAATTAAGTTGGTGAATCCCTACTTTCCGGCATGGCGTCGACCCAGAACTGTTGGATTTTCTGGCCGGCCTACGCATCCTCAACGTTGCCCGACGTTTATCGCTATTCAGGTAATCCAGCCCGGCGCATGCCGTCCCGCATATGGTCAGTGTCTTCATCCGACAAAAGGCCTCGTCGTAACGTAGATATCTGGAACCCCGGATTAATCGCCAGGATTCTTGCCACCATCTCTTGCGCCTCAACGGTCCGGCCCAAGTGCGCATAACAACTCGCCAGCCTGCTCATCACCCAGACTTGTGGCCTGGTGCGTCGCTTGTAGGCTTCGATCGCATCCTCATGGCGCCGCGCTATTAGAAACACGCCTCCAAGTGCCACCCAATACCATTCCGGATGAAATCGGTTCAGCCGCATGGCCTCCCGGATATGACGCACGCCGGTTTCATGCTGGCCAAGACCGGCAAGGGCCTCGCCGTAGGCTGCCTTGGCATTTGCGTCATTGGGATTGAGCGCGATGGCGCGCTCTAGTTGCCGTTTCTCGTCATCGAATTCATGTAGCCAAGCATGGGCATGTGAGAGAAGCCAATAGATTCGTCCATCATCGGGATCGATGGCAAGTGCCTGATCGATGCGAGTCTTGCAGTCCACCAGCAGTGCGTGAGGGGCAGCATCGTAGTTGTTGGCAACTACCTCGGCGAAGGCGAGGTAAGCTTGGGCCAATGCGTAGTGCGGGTTCACTTTCAGTGCTTCTCGGAACAGGGAAATCGCCTTTTCATTGTCGTCGGTGTGTTTCGGCATGCAATTTTGACCCCCTAAGGCGGGGTATCGGCGTCCAATTTTGACCCCTCTGATGTTCTGGCAGACCGTTCGTTGCTGAGCAGCGA
>JAYSYZ010000305.1:0-18463 GCA_043727195.1 Paracoccaceae bacterium | reverse complement strand
GCCCGTCGGTCACCAGCTTGCGCAAATCCTCGCGCGCGCGGGCCTGCATCCGCGCCGGAATCTCTTCGGAAAACAACTCGATCAGCAGATCAGGCATGCATCAGTCCTTCAGGCTGTCGTTCAACTGGTGCCAGGCAAAGGCCCGCCCGTCGGGAAACACCGCCACCACCCGGTCGACGCCGGGATGGATGTCCGCCTCTGACAGAAACGCCAGCGCCTCGCCGGTTTCCAGCGCGGCACCGATGGCCTGCGCATCGAAACAGCCGAACCAGCCCGGCGCGTTCAAGGGTTCCGCCCGGTCATAGATCCGGTATGTCTCCGACAGCATCGCCAGGCTGAGCGGCGTGGTAAAACAGGCCCGGAACCGGATCGGGGAACTGTCGCCGTCGATGCCCGTCACACCCTCGGCCACGATCGCTTCGGGCGCATCGCCCGCCACCGGGGTCAGCCTGATTTCGGCACCGGGCTGAAATACAACCGGCTGATAATAGGCATAAACCTGCGTGTAATACAGCGCCGCACCGCCCAGCAAAGCCATCACCACGATGAATCCGACCGCAATCCGCCCCGCATTCACAGATCCGCCCCCGCTGGTGTCTGGCGGAACGCATCGGCGCAAGCCTTGGCCAGCGCCCGCACCCGCCCGATATAGGCCTGCCGTTCGGTGACCGAGATCACCCCCCGCGCGTCCAGAAGGTTGAACAGATGGCTGGCCTTGATGCACTGGTCATAGGCCGGATGCGCCATGACAATGGTCCGCCCCGCCTTGTCCGGCTGCGCCGCAGAAAGGATGCGCTCACACTCGCCTTCCGCATCCTTGAAATGCTGGAACAGCATCGCGGTATCCGCCTGATCAAAGTTGTGGCGCGAATATTCCTGCTCCGTCTGCCGGAAGATATCGCCGTAGCGCAACGGGATCGGGCTTTGCGGGTCATTGAAGGGCATCTCCATCACGTGATCCACGCCCATCACATACATCGCCAGCCGTTCCAGCCCGTAGGTCAGCTCGCCCGAGACCGGGTGGCAGTCATGCCCGCCGACCTGCTGGAAATAGGTGAACTGGCTGACCTCCATCCCGTCGCACCAGACCTCCCAGCCCAGCCCCCAGGCACCCAGCGTCGGGCTCTCCCAGTCATCCTCGACAAAGCGGATGTCATGCAGGCCAAGGTCGATGCCGATCGCCGCCAGAGACCCCAGATACAGCGCCTGCAGATCGGGCGGCGAGGGTTTGATGATGACCTGATACTGATAGTAATGCTGCAACCGGTTCGGGTTCTCGCCGTAGCGCCCGTCGGTCGGGCGGCGCGAGGGCTGGACGTAAGCCGCCGCCCAGGGCCGGGTGCCCAGCGACCGCAGCGTGGTCGCCGGATGAAACGTGCCAGCGCCCACCTCCATGTCGTAGGGCTGCAGGATCGCGCAGCCTTTCGCCGCCCAATAGGCCTGCAGTCGCAGGATGATCTCTTGAAAACTGCGGGGCGGGGCGGTGGTTTCGGGCATGGGCGAACCTGGGGCAACGATCTGGGGCAGCAATCTCGGGCCTTCCCTATCCACTGGGGGCGCAAGGGTCAATTCCCGAAGCGCCCGGGCCATGGACGCCGCAATCGTAAGGGGATAGGGCCTTGCCGAGATTGCACCAATCCCGCATCTTTCGCGCCAAGTTCCGCCAGAAGCCTTACCAGTCAAGGACGCCCTTCGCCATGATCAGACCGCTTGTCGCCTTTGCCCTGATGCTCACCCTTTGGCTTGGCACGCTGGCCCATGCGCAAGACGGTCAGGTCTGGGTCCAGATCGAGGCGCAGCCCAATCTTGCCGGGGCCGAGGACCGCGCCCGCGCCTATGCGGCGGCCTTCCCCGAAACCAACGGCTTCCGGCTCCGCTCCGGCTGGTATGGCATCATGCTTGGCCCCTATTCTGCCGCTGAAGGTGCTGCGCGGCTGGCCGAACTCAGGGCGGAAAACCTGATCCCGCAAGACAGCTTCATCGCCTATGCCCGCAACTTCGGCGACCAGTTCTGGCCCGCCCCTGGCTCCGTCGCGCCGTCCGTCGATCTCGACCTTGTTGCCGTACCCGATCCCGCACCCAGCCTCATCCCCGATGAAACCCGGGCCGAGGCCCGCGACAGCGAGGCGACCCTTTCTGACGAAGACCGCATGCTGCTGCAGACCGCGCTGCAATGGTTCGGTTTTTACACCGGAGGCATCGACGGCGCGTTCGGCCCGGGCACCCGCAATTCGATGGCCGCCTGGCAGGAAGCGCAAGCCATGGCACCGACCGGCATCCTGACCACCCGCCAGCGCGCCACCCTGATCGCCGAATACCGGGACGCGACGCAGGCCTTCGGCTTCGCCCCGGTGTCCGAGGCTGAATCCGGGATAGAGATCACCCTGCCGCTGGCGCTGGTTGAATTCGACCATTACGAGCCACCTTTCGTACACTTCCGATCCAAGGCCGGATCGGACCTGCGCATCGTGCTGATTTCGCAACCGGGCGATCAATCAAACCTTTCCGGGCTTTATGATATCCTTCAGACGCTGGAAACCATCCCGCTGACGGGCGAGCGCAGCCTAAGCGCCACTTCCTTCCGAATTCGCGGCACCTCGGACCGCATCGACACCACCATCTACGCCGAACTGACCGGCGGCACGGTCAAGGGCTGGATGCTGATCTCCGCGCCCGGCAACGATGCCCGCGACACCCGCATCCTGCGCGTGCTAGAAACCACCTTCCGCTCCTCCGGCGACCGCGCGCTTGATCCCGGCAAGGTGCCGATGTCGACCGAGACCCGGGCGGGCCTGCTGTCGGGCCTCGAGGTGCGCAAGCCTAAGTTCAGCCGTTCGGGATTTTTCATCGACGCCGCCGGTTCGGTGCTGACCACCACGGATGCCGTCAACGGTTGCGGCCGCATCACCATTGACCGGAACGAAGATGCCAGCGTCGCTTTCGCAGACGCCACCACCGGCCTTGCCGTACTCACGCCGAAAATCCCGCTTTCGCCGCGCAAGGTGGCCGAATTCCAGATCGCCCCTGATCGGGTCGGTTCTGAAATAGCACTGGCAGGCTATCCCTACGAAGACCGCCTGCCCGCCCCCGTCCTGACCTTCGGCACGCTGGAGGATATCACCGGCCTGAATGGCGAACCGGGCCTGAGCCGCCTCGCCGTCGAGGCGCTTGCCGGGGATAGCGGCGGCCCGGTCTTTGACAGCACCGGTGCGGTGCTGGGCATGCTTTTGCCCGCCTCATCCACGGGCAAGCAACTGCCCCCCGGCGTCTTTTTCGCGGCCTCGGCGGCGCAGATCGCCACAACCCTGTCAGCCGCGGGCCTGACCCCGCTGCAATCAGCCAAACAGGGCGCGATGGCACCCGATGATCTGACCCAGACCGCCGCAGGTATGACCGTCCTTGTATCCTGTTGGGATTAGCGCCGCCAGAACGACGGCAATACCAGCACCAGAATGGCAAGCAGGCCCAACCGGCCAAGGATCATCGCCAACGTCATGATCCAGATCGCGCCATTTGGAAAATCCACGAATGTCCCGGTCCGGGCCAACAGCGGGCCAAAGCCGTAACCGATATTGCCCATGGCCTGCCAGACGCCGAACATCCCCGATACCATGTCCGTTCCGGACAGCGTCATGCCAACGCTCAGCACCCCCAGAATGACGATGTAACCGGTCGCGAACATCACCACGGCGCTGATCACGTCTTCCGGCACCGTTCGGCCCTCGTACTTCACCGGATCGATGCTGGACGGGTTGGAAATCTGCCGCACCTGACGGCCCAGAATCTTCAGCGCCACCTGAACCCGAAAGATCGTCAACGCACCGGAACTTGACCCGGAGCAACCGCCGATCAGGCCCAGCACGAACGCGATCACCATCATGAAACTGCCCCACCCAACGAACGACCCTGAAAAGAATCCGGTTCCGGACATGATCGAGGTCAGATTGAACAACGCCTCGCGGAATGCGGGCTCGAACGGCATATCCGACGTCGCCACCCGCCAGACCGCCACGATCAGCACTGCACCCATCAGCCAGCGAAAATAAGCCCGCGCCTGGCTGTCGCGCCACAACGGCTGCGTTTGGCCCGCCAGCAACTGCACGAACCGGATATAGGGAAGGCTGCCCAGAAACATGAACAGGGCACCAAAATACTCGCCTGCCCCCTGGTATTTGGTGAACGAGATATCTGCAGGCGAAAATCCCCCGGTGGCGATGGTGGCAAAGCCGTTGACGACCGCGTCCAGCGTGGTCATCCCGATCGCCAGGTATGTCGCGATGCACGCCGCGGTCAGCAAGACGTACACCAACAGCAATTGGCGCGCGATATCGGTGGCGCGCGGCAACGCCTTGCCAAAGGTATCGAACCCCTCGGTGCGAAAGAACTGCATGCCCCCAACCCGCATCAGCGGCAGAAAGATCATCGCGATGAATGCTATCCCCAGTCCCCCAAGCCAGTTCAGCATGCCACGCCACAGGTTCATGCCGGCAGGCAGGGTGTCCAGCCCGACGATCACTGTCGCCCCGGTGGTGGTGATCCCCGACACGCTTTCGAAATACGCATGGCTAAAGCTAAGCCCCGGCGCGCCCAGGATGAACGGCCCGGCACCGAAAGCCGGCACCAGCACCCAGATGCCCGCCGTCAGAAGATAAGCCTGCCGCACATCCAGGGAATGCCCCAGGCCATTCACCGTCGCCAGCGACAGCGCCCCACCCACGACGCCGGTGATCGCCGCACATTGCGCGAAGGCGATACCGTTCGGATCATCTGCCCGCCAGTCGATGATCGCGGGTGCCACCATCAGGATGGCCAGGACGATCAGGATGCGTCCGATGACATAAGCGACGGGTCGGATGTCTATCATGGTCCGGCATGGCTACGCGGGCGCGCCCGGCCCGTCAATCATCCGTCACGCCGATCAGCCCAGATGGATAAGCGATTGGAACAGCCGCGGATCAAGGCTCTCGGCGGCAAAAGTCGCCCCCTCGGTCAGGAGGCTGACCGCATCGTGGCTGTGCAGGCTTTCCTGATGGCTGGCGATGACCCTGAAATCGCCGATCCGACCGTCCCCTTTCAGCGCCTTGCAAAAACTGCGCGCCGCATCCTCGACAAAGATCGGGTTGGCCGCGTTCAACTCGGCAAAGGCCTGTTCATCCTCGCGCTTCACCATAACCTGCGTCTCGGTCGGCACGCCGTCCCGCGCCAGTTCGATCAGGTCCTCGAACCACAGGCAATCCGCACCCACAACCTCCACCGACAGCCGCGCCACCGACCGCTGGCTGTGCGGTGTGGCCAGTTGCCCCCGCACCCGCCGCGCATGTTCCGACAGTTCCAGCGAACAGGGGCAGGTCGAGGAATAGACATAGTCGAGATGAATGATCTTCTTCCGCACCCCCGCGCGTTCCACCAGTTCAAGCGCGATGTCGTAATATTGCCAACCCTTCAGCGCCGACCGCAGGCTTTCCACCTGCATCGGAAATGAAAACCGCATCTGGATGCGCGCGTCGAATGATCCGAGGTCGCGCTTGTAATCCTCCAGCGCCGCCTCGATCACCTCGAACGAAAACGCCTTCCCGGCATGGGCATAGAATGACCGCATGATGCGGCTCATGTTGATGCCCTTCTTCTCCGCCTCCAGGCTCACCGTGCCGGTGACGCTGGTTTCCAGCGTCAGATCACCATGGTCGCGGGTGTGAACCCGGATCGGCAGGCGGAAGTTCGAGATCCCGACATGCTGGATCACCGCCTTTTCGCCCACGATCAGGCTGGCAGGCCCGTTCTGCAGATCGGGCAGCCCCGCCTTATAGGCATCCGTCACCCGGAATTCCGCCGGAAAGACCCGCGACAGCGCCGGGTATGCCGTACCAGGCAACAGGTTGCCCACCGCGGAATCCAGCGTCGCAATCTCGTCGTCCGACGCCTTGCCAGCCCACTGCCGCAGCACCGCCAGCGCTGCTTC
The DNA here is from genome assembly GCA_043727195.1 of Paracoccaceae bacterium. Classification (GTDB taxonomy): domain Bacteria; phylum Pseudomonadota; class Alphaproteobacteria; order Rhodobacterales; family Rhodobacteraceae; genus JAUYQR01. Next base: position 12,504 of record JAYSYZ010000305.1, on the reverse strand, counting down.
CGCCTCGGCACGGCTTGGCTTGCGGTCGATTTCCGGGGTGTGGATGTTCATGACATGGCCCTTTCTCGGTCATCTCTTGATGTAGGTGCAGACGACGTCGGTTCCAGCCGAAAACACGTCAGCGGCCGGAAAACTTCTTCAAGCGGCCTCAAGCGCCTGCAGGAGATCATCCATCAGATCGCCCACATCCTCCAGCCCCACCGACAGCCGGATCAGCCCGGGCGTGATGCCCAACAGGTCTTTCTGATCCTGCGGCAAACGCTGATGCGTGGTTGTCGCAGGATGTGTGGCGATCGACTTGGCATCCCCTAGGTTGTTGGAAATCTTGATGATCTCCAGCGCGTTCATGAACCGGAATGCCGCTGCCTTGCCCGCTTCGATGTCAAAGGCCACCAATGTGCCGCCCGACCCCATCTGTTGCAGGGCAAGCTGATGTTGCGGGTGGCTCGGCAGGCCGGGAAAGATCACCCGGCTGAGTTTTGGATGCCCTTCCAGCTTCGCCGCGATCTGCCCCGCAGCTTCCGCCATCGCCCTGCAGCGCAAATCCAACGTCGCCATGCCATTGAGCATGATCCACGCGGTAAACGGGCTCATCGACCCGCCGGTGTGTTTCATATAGGGCTCAAGTGTCTTGCGGATAAATTCGCGGCTGGCGCAGACCACGCCGCCCAGCGCCCGGCCCTGCCCGTCGATATGTTTGGTGGTCGAATAAACCACCACGTCCGCACCTTGATCCACCGCGCGTGAATAGATCGGCGTCGCAAAGACATTGTCGCATATCACCAGCGCGCCGTTGGCATGGGCAATCGCCGATACCGATGATATATCAACAAGTTCCAGCGCGGGGTTCGAAATTGACTCAAAGAACACGGCCTTCGTCCCCGGCACCACTGCCCTGCGCCACTGCGCCAGATCCGCGCCGTCCACAAAGGTGACCTTCACCCCGAACCGAACCAGCACCTCTTCCAGCACGTACAGACACGACCCGAACAGCGCCCGCGATGACACGACATGGTCCCCGGCCCGCAGCATCGACATCAGCGCACCCGCCACTGCCGCCATCCCGCTGGCGGTGGCAAAGGCATCCTCCGTCCCCTCCAGCGCCGCGATCCGCTCTTCGAACATCCGCGTCGTGGGGTTGCCGTAGCGGGCATAGATGAACTCATCCTCGCCCGCCTGCACAAAGCGTGCCTCCGCAGCCTCGGCATCGGGGTAGACAAACCCCTGCGTCAGGAAGATCGCCTCGGCCATCTCGCCGTACTGGCTGCGGCGACTGCCCTCGTGGACAAGTTTCGTACGGGTCTTCCAGTCTTTGGTCATGCCCATCTTCCCTGGTATTGCCCCGGGCGCCCAACAGCCCTCGGCCAACAAAAAGCCCCGGACAACCCAAAGGTGCCGGGGCAACGCCCTTCACCTCTTTAGCGGCTTGTTTAACGTGGCCCGCAATCCGGTAACAAAGCACCACGGTCAGGGTGATACGCCTGACTGCAGGTCGGGTCAAGCCTGTCACCGGGCCGTTACCCTGCCGACATGCTCACGTTGCCGCATCACTCCATATGGTAGGGGAATGTGCAACAATCACAAGATGATGCAGCAAGACCCAACCCCGATCCGCGCCGATGTGACCAGTAGCGGCCTTGTGATGGACAAGGGCCGTCTGACTGCCATGTTGGCACAGCTTCCGTCAGGCGCGCCAGTGGTGGCAATGGTGCATGGCTGGCGATATGCGCCCGGGATCAGCGGCGACTGCCCGCATGGCTCGATCCTGTCGCTCGATCCGCCCGCCGGGGACCGGCGCGCGATCAGTTGGCCCCGGCATCTGCGGCTTGACGGCCGGCAGGGCCTGGCCATCGCGCTTGGCTGGCCGGCGCGCTGCGATCCCTGGCGCGCCCATGCCCGCGCCGCAACGGCGGGGGTCGCGCTGGCCCGTATCGCCCGGATTGTCCAGGCCTCGTCCGGTCGTCCCCTGCATGTCATCGCACATTCGATGGGCGCGCGGGTGGCGCTCAGCGGCCTTTCGCTGGCGACCCCCGGTCAGTTCGGCCGTATCATCCTGCTGGCTGCAGCCGAGGCCCGTGGCTCCGCACTTGCGGCCCTTGCCAGCCCGGCGGGCCGGTCGGCCCAGATCATTAACGTCACCACCCGCGAAAACGACCTTTTTGACGCCTGTTTCGAATGGGGTCTGCATCTGGGCCTGCGCACTTCGATCGGTCAGGGCCTTGGGCGGGGGCATCGCGGCTGGCACGATCTGTGGATCGACCAGCCCCAGACGCGCAGCGTGCTGGCATCGCTTGGCCATCCGCTGGCCTCGCCGCCGGGGCGCATCTGCCACTGGTCGCCCTATCTTCGCCCCGGCACCTTCCCGCTTTACCGCGCCATCCTTGATGGCAGCCTTGCCGCCGGGCACCTGCCGCAGCCGCGCGCCGCCCGGCGTTGGTCGCGCCTTTTCGGGCGGCCCGGCCCCTGGGGCCTGCCGCCCGGCAGCTCACTGCCAATTCCGTAAGGACGTTTGGCGATTTATTGCAGTGTCGTAGACCACCCGCGAACCCGTCTGATCACCCGCTTCCGTCCCACGCACTTGATTTATCCCGCAAGGTGGGGAACGCTGCGCGCGCGCCCCCGCACATCCCATCTTGCAGGCCCATGATGCAGCAAAGCCTCCCTCTTGCTCTGGCCGCGATCCTTGCCGCCGGCCAAGCCACCTCCCAAACTTGCGAGGACCGCAGCACCGACTACGTCGCCCGCATCACGCTTTGCGATCAGGCCTTCGTTGCCGCTGACACCAACGATGCCGCCGCGCTGGCGCTTGCCTTCAAGGGCGAAGCGCAACGCATGCTGGGCGACTTTTCCGGTGCCGCCGACACCCTGCGAACCGCGCTGGGCTACACCCCGGAAAACGCCTGGGTCTGGGTGGAACTTGGCAATGTTCGCTTCGACGAAGGCGACAATGCCGGGGCCATCGCGCATTATTCCGCCGCCATCGCGGTCGAGGATTACATCGATGCCTATGCCAACCGCGCCGACAGCTGGTGGTCGCTGAGCGCGCCTCAGCGGTGTTCCGACGACGCCGATCAAGCGCTGCGCATCGATGCGCAATTCGCCTATGCCAACGAGGTAAAGGGCCGCTGCCTCATCGACCTCGGCCAGCCCGAACAGGCGCTCGGCTATTTCGACACTGCCATCGCGCTCAACCCCGGCTACCAGAATGCCTATCGCAACAAGATGACCGCGCTGTTCGATCTGGGCCGGTTTCAGGACGTCGTGATGGTCGCCGATACGGCCCTCGCCCTCGGCGCGGTCGCAATCCCGAACCCCGCCATCGAAGAGGGCATCCGCGCGCTGCGCCTGATTGCCGTCGCGCAATACGCCCCGCCCGATCAGGTGACCGCCGAGGCGGACGCTTTGCTGCAGCGCTACCCGCAGAATTTTTCGGGGATCAACATCAAGGCGATGGCTCTGGTAACTGCCGGGCGCGCCGCCGAGGCGGATCAGATCACCGCCGGGATGCGGCAAAATCCGGATGGTCTGCGGATGGAAGGCGCCTATTTCGACACGCTCGCGCAGATCGACATCGCCCTGGGACGGCTTGAGGATGCTTTCGCCAACTTTTCCAGCGCGCTCGAAGCCAATCCCGGGCTGTCCAAGATCTACGCCAAAAAGCTGTCAGAACTGGGGTTCCTGCCGCTGTCAAACGCACCGGCGGGCGTTCTCACCGCATTGCGCCGCTGCATTTATCTGAAGAAAACCGCTTGTACTGTCGCCGGATGACCGGTGGTCGCTGGATCAGACCGGCCGTGCCTGATCGTCGTCCAGATTGATCACCGTCAGAACCAGCGCACGCAGAACCATATGCCCCAGCACCGGAAGTACCGCCCAGAACAACAACCAGTGCGAGGTGGCAAGGCTCTGGATCATCGTCTCGTTCAGCAACAGGAACCCAAAGTTGTAGATCACCATGACGCGGGTCAGGTTCGGCAGGTAGACCCGCATCTCGGTGGTCGGCCAAAAGCTGGCCGCCGTGTCGACGCGTCCCTTGATCACATCGGTCAGGAAAATGCTGCCGATCGCCAGATAGAACACGCTCTGCATCCTTTGGCACCAGATCGGGTCGTTGGTCAGCACCAGCACGATCAGCGGCAGCACCGCCAGGGCCAGCGCCCGATACACCGTCTGTGTCTTGCTGAACTTTGTCAGCAGCCGCTTGACCATGCCTTCGAACCCGATGGCAATGCGCAGGCCCAGCGCCAGCAGGAAAGCGGTTGCGAATGCCTGGCTTTGCGCATCGTGCCCGAGTGCGATGGCCAGGATCGGGTAGCTGATCAACAGCAGCGCACCTGGCAGGTAGATTGTCCTCGGCAGGGGCGGCATGTCCTGAAACAGGCTGATGAACAGACGGACCAGATCGAGCGGATTGCGATACATTCGGATGCTCCCTAGCAGATGCCCTCTGTCTAGGCGTCCATCAAGGCAACGCTTGGGCAGGATCAGGACCGTTGAGCGGCATTCCTGTGCAGATGGTCAGGATTTGTCTTCCGGCGTTTCGATCATGTAACGGTTCAGCATGGTGATCTGCACCATCAGGAAAACAAACAGCGCAACCGGCATCCCAAAGGTTTCCAGCTTGACCCAAAGCTCAGTGGTCTGGGTGCGCCAGATCACCTCATTGGCCACCGCAAGGCCCGCGAACATCAGCGCCAGTCTGCGCGTCAATATCATCCAACCCTCTTGTTTCATGGGCAAAGCTTCGGCCATCACCCATTGCAGCCAGCTTTTCCCGCGCAACAGCCCGATCCCCAGCAGCACGGCGAACGTGCCATAGACGATGGTCGTCTTCATCTTGAAAAAGCTCTCATCGTTGAACCACGCGGTTAGCCCGCCGAAGAAGATCACCATGATGCCAACAAAGATCTGCATCCGGCTCAACTCTCCGGTCAGCCACCACAGCGCCGCAATTGAGACCAGAAGGATCGGCACCAGGATCACCGCTGCCACAATGAAGCCTGAATATTCGGTGCCGCCGATCACATAGGTCTCGTCCTTGATCCACATGTAGATCGCGAAAAAGATCAGCGTCGGCCCCAGTTCCAGCACCTGCTTTACCACCGGGTTGATCTTTCGGACTGTCATTGCCTATCCCGCCTGTACCATCACCGCGCCCAGCGCGACCGCCACCATCAAGGCGGCCCGCAGCCTGCCCACCTTCTCGCCAAGCACCAGCCAGCCGATCAGCGCCGCGAATACCGTAGAGGTTTCGCGTAGCGCCGCAACCTCGCCCACCTTGCCGATCCGCGTGCCCAGCATGACACCGCCGAAGCTGACGAAGGCCACCAGCGCACCAACAAAGCCGCGCAACATCAGACCGCGCACCTCACCCGCAATACTTTTCGTCCCGCGCAGCAATTTTCCGCCGATCAGCAGCGGAAAGTCCAGCGCGGTGATGAAAAAGAACCACGCAAGAAAGGTAAAGGGGTCCGGCGTCAGCCGGATGCCCCAGGCGTCGTAGGTGGTGTAGACCGCCACCAGCATTCCGGCCGCACAGGCCCAGGCCAGCGCCGCCCGCAACCCACGTGGGTCAACCGGCGTGCCGCGCAGGTTGACCCCGGCAAGGCTGAGGATCGCCCCTGACAGGATCGCCACGCCCAGCCATTGTACCGGGCCGTAATGCTCGCCCAGAAACAGCGCCGCAAAGGCCAGCGTGATCAGCGGGCCAGACCCCCGCACTACCGGGTAGACCACCGTGTAAGCGGCGCGTTCGTAGGCCAGCGCCATGGTCAGCTTATAGGCAAAATGGATCAGCAGCGCTCCGGCCAGCACCGCCCATTCCCCGCCAACCGGCCAGGGTACCAGAAAAAGCGCAACCGGTGCGGCCAGCAGCACGATCCACAGGTCAATCGCTCCGCGCGTCACCCACGGATCATGCCTCCCTTTCTGCAACGCGCCAAAACAGGCATGCGCCATCGCCGAGATCAGCGCCAGCATCAGCGCCAGATGCTGCCCCTCCGCCGTGCCTTCCAGTGCGCGCAGCGCCTCGCTCAAGGGGCTGCACCGGGCTGCCAGTCAGCGGTCAAGGCCACGCCCTCGAACAGCGCTGCAAGCGCCTGTGGCGCAAGCGGGTCTTGGCGCAAACCATTCAGCGCCAGCCGCGCCGCGCTGATCCCATCCTCCGCCCAAAGGGTCAGCCGCAGCGTCCCCGTTGTCTGCGGCAGACCCGCCAGCAGCGCCGTCAGCGCAAACTTGCCCTCGCCGTCCAGCACCGCCACCGGCATGGCTTCGACAACCCTGGCCAGCCGCGTCCGCACAGCCGCCACTGCATCATCGGGGTCCGCCCCGGCGGGCAGCAGCCGCTCCCCCGCCATCTGCATCACAGGGCGGGCGATGCGGCCGTCCGTGACCAGTTCCACCTCCAGCACCGTCACCCGGCCACCAAGCAGCGCCGTCGCCGCCGACATGTCCGCCCCCGGAATTTCGGCATTCAGGCTCAGCCGGTTGCGTCCCGGCAGGCTCAGCACGAAATTGCGGATCACCAGCAGATCGGCTTCCTTGTTCCACACCGCCGAAAACGCCACATCCGCCGTTTGCAGCCGAAGAAACGATCGCAACCGGTCATCCATCACCCGGTCGCCGATCTTCGGCGCCAGTTTCAGACCGGTAATTTCCACCTCCAGCGCCGTCAGGTCCCCGCCCAGCGCCGTGCCGCGCATCCGCACCGTGCTGGCGAGGATGTTGGGCACCTCATCCGTCATGCCACGCAGCATCGCGCCGTCAATCCGGCACCAGCCCTCTGACTCGACCGGGCGGGCGTCCTGCAGCTCACGGTTGCCGCTCATGCCGCCCAGCCCCGCAACGAGCGCGCTGCAATCGGCCTTGCTCGCCTGCTCGGCAAGGGACGGGGCTGAACAGACCGCCGCCCCGGCCATCAGCAGAGCCGCGCAATTACGCAACCGCTGCATGCTGCCCCTCGACGTCGATTTTCACCCCCTCAAACAGCGGTGCCGGAACCTCGGTCACCGCAGTGCCCGGCAGCCCCGCCGGGTTCGGCAATTCGGCAAGACGCACTGCGATCTCCGCCGCCGCCATGCCGCCCTCTGCACCGCTTTTGGAACTGGCGGAACCGGCCCGCAACACCGGCCCGATGACAAAACCCCACCTCACGCCGCGGCGCCAACAAGCGCGCGCGCGAAATCATCGGGATCGAAAGGGGCCAGGTCGTCAATCTGCTCGCCCACCCCGATTGCGTGGATCGGCAACCCGAACTTGTCAGCCAGCGCCACCAGCACACCGCCCTTTGCGGTGCCGTCGAGTTTGGTCATCACCAGCCCCGACACATCGGCAATCTTGCGAAAGATTTCCACCTGCAGCAGCGCGTTCTGGCCGGTTGTCGCATCCAGCACCAGCAGCGTGTTGTGTGGCGCGGTCGGGTCGATCTTGCGGATCACCCGGATGATCTTGGCCAGTTCCTCCATCAGATCCTGCCGATTCTGCAAGCGCCCCGCCGTGTCGATCATCAACAGATCGGTCCCATCCGCCTGCGCCCGGGTCAGGGCATCGAATGCCAGTGACGCAGGATCCGACCCCTCGGGTGCGGTCAGGACCGGCACCCCGGCGCGCTGGCCCCAGATCTGCAACTGTTCAACCGCCGCCGCACGAAACGTATCGCCCGCCGCGATAACCACCGATTTTCCCGCCGCCTTGAACTGGCTCGCCAGCTTGCCGATGGTGGTGGTCTTGCCCGATCCGTTCACCCCCACGACCAGCACGACCTGCGGCTTTTGCGGATAGATCGGCATCGGCCGCGCCACCGGTGCCATGATCCGTGCCACCTCCGCCGCCAGTGCCGCGCGCAACTCGCTGGTGGAAATTTTGCGCCCGAAACGCCCTTCCGCGATGTTCGCCGTCACCCTGACCGCTGTATCAACGCCCATATCCGCCTGGATGAGCAATTCCTCCAGGCTCTCCAGCATCGCATCATCCAGTATGCGCCGGGGTTCTTCGACCAGTACCCGCCCGAACAGACGCCCCAGCAGGCCGGGCTTGGCCACCTCCCGCTCCGGCAGAACCGCAAGCGCGGGTGCCAGCACCCTGTCCAACGGCCCCGGGTCGTCGGTTTCAGGCACCCCCGGCTCTGGCCATTGCGGCTCCGGCTCAAACGGTTCGGGCACCTCCGGTTCCGGCATCTCCGGTTCTGGATCAGACGGTTCCGGCTCAACCGGCTCCGGCTCGGGCACCTCGGGTTCCGGGCCGGGCACCTCCGGCCATGGCACACGCGGACCAGAATCTTCCGCGCCCGCCCCTTCGGCGACCAGCGCGTCCAGCCCGGCGCCGATCTTGTCTGACGACCGGAACATCCTGTCCTTAAGTTTCTTGAAGAAAGACATGGCACCGGCCCTTTGCTTGACCCACTCCACCTAATGCCTCGGGACGCGCATGGAAAGGGTCTCGCCCCCGAGGACCCGTATGATCATCCCTGCCCCCTGCTGCACCACGACCACCGAACCTAGCTACCCGGGCCGCACTTCCGGCCCTGCCACGCCGGGCTATCGCCCCCCCCTGCGACACGAACCCGGCTTTCCCGCAACCGCGATTCGTGGTTCCCTTCGCGGCGAAATGATCCGCGAACCCCTTCCCCTCGCCGCCTTCGCTCTCGCCGCCCTCGGCCCCCTGGCACTCCTTGGCCTTGGCGCGGTTGCGGGTGGCGCCTGGGTGTGGGCGGCGTTCGGGTACATGGCGCTGTTCACCCTGCTCGTCGACCAGCTGATCCCGCTGACCGCAGGCGGCGCGGCGGAGGACGCCGAATTTCCCGCCGCCGACGCGCTGCTGGTGGCCATCGCCCTTGGTCACCTTGTCGCCCTGCCGCTGGTCACTTGGGCCATCGCCGGGAACAGCGGCCTCAACACGCCGGATCGTGTCCTGCTGTTCTTCGCTGCCGGGTTCTGGTTCGGTCAGATCGCCCACCCCGCCGCCCATGAACTGATCCACCGTACGCGGCGACCGATGTTCCAACTTGGCGCCGCGATCTACGTGACGCTGCTATTCGGCCAGCACGCCTCGGCCCACCGGCTGGTGCATCACCGGCATGTGGCAAGCCTGCTTGACCCCAACACCGCCCGGCAGGGTGAAGGTTTCTACCATTTTGCGTGGCGGGCCTGGCGCGGCAGCTTTGCCGAAGGCCTGCGCGCCGAAACCGACCTGCGCACCCGCGCTGCCACCCGCAGCCTGCATCCCTACGCCGCCTACCTGATCGGCGGCACGCTCTGCCTGATCCTCGCCAGCGCTATTGCCGGGCTGCCGGGCCTGCTGATCTGGATCGCCCTCGCGCTGCATGCGCAAAGCCAGATCCTGCTGTCCGATTACGTGCAGCACTACGGCCTTGTCCGTGCCAGCGGCCCGGATGGCAGGCTGGAACCTGTCGGCACCCGGCACAGCTGGAACACCGCCCACTGGTTTTCCTCTGCGATGATGCTGAATGCCCCGCGCCATTCCGACCATCACGCCCACCCGCAGCGCCCCTTCCCTGCCCTTCGCCTGCCGCCGGCAGATCAAGCGCCCCGCCTGCCCTGGCCCCTCCCCCTCGCCTGCGCCATGGCCCTGTCCCCCCGGCTCTGGCGTCGGGCGATTCGCCCGCATCTCGCCCGCTGGACTGCAATCTCCGAAACACAAGACACGGCGGCTTGACTGGAAATCCGTTCCCACCTCTGGCACGCTGACCGTGATAACAGACCGGAGCCTATGATGCGCCATTTCCTTCTTGCCCTCGCCCTTGTCGGTGCCGCCCAGCCCGCCCTTGCCCAGACGCCGCTGAACGCCACCGAATTCGAGGCGGATGTCACCGGCAAGACCATTACCTACGATTACGGCGACGGCCTGTTCGGCACCGAGGAATACCTCATCGACCGCAAGGTCCGCTGGGCCTTTGAAGGTGACCTCTGCATCTATGGTAGCTGGTATCAGGCGGGCGACGAGATCTGCTTTATCTACGAAAACGACCCCACCCCCGCCTGCTGGCTGTATTTTCTCGAGGGCGGGGCGATCCGCGGGCGCTACATGGGCGAAGGGGGCGGCTGGGAAATTCTTGAATCGAACCGCACCGCCCAGCCCCTGCCCTGCGCCGGGCCGGATGTGGGCGTCTGACGGCGATGTCCGTGTCAACGCCGATTGACCTGAACGCAATAACCGAGTTTGCTTGGCATTCGACCACAACGGCATGGCGCGGCGCTGGCCCTTTTGTCACCGATCTTACGGCAGCGCCCCTGACAGGCAAGCTGCCGCCGCCGCCCGCCTCGCCTGCCCCCGCCTTGCTTGCGCCCGCCTTGCTTGCGCCCGATAGGCTGCGGGGGCACCGGAGGCGCATCGCAGCCTCCCTGCTCGTCAGCCTCATCGCCGTTCCGGCGGCCGCTCAAACACCGATGACCGGCGAAGAGTTTGACGCCTATGTCAGTGGCAAGACCCTGACCTATTCGCAATACGACACCGTCTTCGGGATCGAGGAGTACCTGGCCGACCGCAAGGTGCGTTGGAGCGTGGCCCCCGACCTCTGCCAATACGGCAGCTGGTATCCCGAAGGTGACAAGATCTGCTTTGTCTACGAATACGACCCCGACCCGCATTGCTGGACGTTCTGGCAGGGCCAGACCGGCCTGACCGCGCTGTCGGCCGATGATGCACCCGGCGCAGAACTCAGCGAGGTTGCCCAGACCGACCAGCCCCTGCAGTGCCCCGGCCCCGACGTCGGCGTCTGACCGGATGTGTCCGGCCTGCGCGATCTTCCATCGCGCCGCCTGTCAGCGGCACCTCAGCCATGGCCTGCGTCGTGCCCGGCATCGGCACGCGACCGCCAGGGTCAGAACAGGCTGCCCTGTCCGGGCCCGCCGCCCTTCTGCTTTCGCGGCGGCCGTGCGCCCAAGGTGACGCGGCCATCCCGGAACTCCAGTTCCAGCACCGCCGCCGCCTCTGCGCCGGCCTTGCCGGTCACCACTGCCCCATCCCCCCGCACCACTGCGTAACCGCGTTTCAGCGTCTCGGCATAGCCCAGTGTCGCCCGCGTGCGGTCCAGCGCTTCCAGCCGGTCCGTCAGCCGCCGGAACCGCACTGCCGGGGCCGCATCCAGCCGCTGGCTTAACGATCCCAGCACCGCACGCCCCTCGACCAGCCGCCGCGCCGCATCGCCCATCATCCGCGCCAGCGCCGGTGCCAGTCGTGCGGCAAGCGCCTCCGACCGGTCGCGCTGCCGATCCAGCCGCCGCACCAGTGCCGCCTCAAGCCGCTGCTCCCACAACGTTATCCCGTCCCGCCGCCGCACCAGCAGGCCGCGCAACAGCTCCGGCCGCATCAGCCCGGCCACCCGGTCGAAGCCCCCACGCTTCTTCGCCACCGCCAGCCCCAGCGCCGCCGCCAGCCGCGCCGACCCCGCATCCATCCGCTGGCGCGGCACCGCCAACAGGGTTTCCAGCCGTGGCAGCGCCCGCCCCAGATCGCGCAAGCGTTGCCCCCGCAGCCCCACCCCCTGCACCACTCCGCGCACCAGCCGCGCGCCCGTCGCATCAAGACCCGCGATCAGTTCCAGCCGCACCGGCACCGCCAGTTCCGCCGCCGCCGTCGGTGTCGGCGCGCGCAGATCCGAGGCATAATCGATCAGCGTCGTGTCCGTCTCGTGCCCCACGGCCGAGATCAGCGGGATGTCCGATGCCGCCGCCGCCCTGACGACGATCTCTTCGTTGAACCCCCACAGGTCCTCCAGCGACCCGCCGCCGCGCGCGACAATGATCACATCCGGGCGCGGGATCGGCCCGCCGGGGGCAATCGCGTTGAACCCCAGGATCGCCGCCGCGACTTCGGGCGCACAGGCCTGCCCCTGCACTGCCACCGGCCAGATCAGCACATGGCGCGGAAACCGGTCGCGCAGCCGGTGCAGGATATCCCGGATCACCGCCCCGCTCGGAGACGTGACAACCCCGATCACCGACGGCAGATACGGAATCGCCCGCTTCCGCCCCGCATCGAACAGCCCCTCCGCCGCCAGCGCCGCCCGCCGCTTTTCCAGCATCGCCATCAGCGCACCCGCCCCGGCGGGGGCGACGTCATCGACAATCAGCTGATATTTCGACTGGCCGGGGAAAGTGGTCATCCGGCCCGTGGCCACCACTTCCATCCCCTCCTCCGGGCGCACCTGCATCTTGGCGACCTGCCCTTTCCAGCTGATCGCAGCAATCACCGCCCGATCATCCTTCAGATCAAAATACAGATGCCCCGAGGCCGGACGCGACACCCGCCCCACCTCGCCCCGCACCCGAACGAGGCCGAACTCCCCCTCGATCACCCGCTTCACCGCACCGGACAGCTCCGACACAGTATATTCCGGCTGGTTGCCGGTGGGACTTGGGGGGTCATCTTCAAGAAGGTCGCTCATCCGCCTTTCATGCCCGATACAGGCGCGAAAATGAAGCGCCTGAATCGGGCATCCTGAAGGGCGAGCGATCTGTCAGGGCTCCCTTCAGGCCGCCATGCGGT
>JAYSYZ010000304.1:0-2595 GCA_043727195.1 Paracoccaceae bacterium | reverse complement strand
GGGTAACCAGCGGTTATGTGGGCATTAATGCCATAACTAATAATGCAGTTAAAACAATGGCTTAAGCTGTGGCGGACAGAGAGGGATTCGAACCCTCGAGACGGTTCCCCGCCTACACACTTTCCAGGCGTGCGCCTTCGACCACTCGGCCACCTGTCCGTCGCGTTGTCTTAGCCAATTGCGGCGGGGCTGCGCAAGGGGCGATGAAGCGGCCCAAGTCAGGCGGCCAAAGTCAGGCGGCCCAAGTCAGGCGGCCCAAGTCAGGCGGGCCGGGCCAGTGCCCCGGGGGCTGCCCGCTTCAGCCCGCAGGCGCCACGATCTCGGCCCAGACCGAAGCGGCAACCGGCCCCGCGTTGCCAAAAAGCCTGACCGCCGTCACCTCCAGAGCCGCAGTTGGCAGCCCCTCTGGCAGCAGCCCCTCTGCCAGCGACATCGCCGACAGATCGGCCAGACTGCCCGCCGCGATCCGCGCCCGTGCCAATGACGCGGGCACCCAGGCCACCGCGACACCGACTGCCGCCATTTCCAGCGCGGCCAGCGTCAGCGCGGTCTCGGCGATGGCGACGGGGCGCGTCAGGCCACGGGTCTGCGGCAGGATCAGCCGCTCCATCACCTGGCCCAGAAACACCTCGCGCGGATAGGCAACATAGGGCACCTCGCCCGTCGCCAACCGGGCCGTCAGCGCCGCTGTCGCATGCGTGGCATAGACCGGGATCAGCCGGTCCGCGCCGATCATCGCCGTCTCGATAAAGCTGGCGCCGATCGGATGCTCCTGTCCCGGCAGCCGGTAGACGATGGCGATATCGGCCTGTCGTGACAGCAAAAGTCCGAAACATTCGTCAAGATTGGCCGACCGCAGCCGGACATAGATGTTTGCATCGCACCGTTGGATGCGTTCCAGAAACGTCGGTGTCAGCGCCGTCGTCAGCGCATGCTGGCTGGCGATCACCACCCGGTTTGCGGCAACCCGTTCGCCCCGCCGCAGATCGGCCACAAGTTGGCGCAGATCGCTGACCAGCCGCGCGATCTGGTCGCGCTGGTCGGCCATCGTCGGTCGCAGCTGCACCGGCTTGCGGGTGCGGTCGAAAAGCTCGACCCCGACATGATCCTCGATCGTCTGGATACGGCGCGAGAAGGCCGATTGCGTCAGGCGCCGCCGCTCGGCCGCCTCCTGAAACGATCCGGTTTCGGCAACGGCAAGCAGGTCTTCCAGCCATTCCAGTCGCATCCGACGCTCCTTAAATGCAGATGTCGCATGATATATGGATAATTTCGAATTTGCTCCCCGCAAATCTGCATGTAACTGTGACGTCACGCAAGTTCCAGCAAGGTCCCCCCTTATGCACCTGTCTCGCTTTCCGCGTGTCTTTCTGGCCCATCTGCCAACCCCGCTGGAACGGATGGACCGGCTGACCCGCGAGTTGGGCGGACCGGAGATCTGGATCAAGCGGGATGACTGCACCGGCCTGTCCACCGGCGGCAACAAGACCCGCAAGCTCGAATTCCTGATGGCCGAGGCGCAGTCGATGGGCGCTGACGTGGTGATGACGCAAGGTGCCACCCAATCCAACCACGCGCGCCAGACCGCGGCCTTTGCGGCCAGGCTGGGCATGGCCTGCCATATCCTGCTTGAGGATCGCACCGGTTCGAACGACCCGAACTACAACGGCAACGGCAACGTGCTGCTGGATCACCTGCACGGTGCCACAACCGAAAAGCGGGCCGGCGGCACCGACATGCAGGCCGAGATGGAAAAGGTCGCCGATACCTTTCGCGCCACCGGCCGCAAGGTCTATCTGATCCCGGGGGGCGGCTCGAACCCGACGGGGGCGCTGGGTTACGTCAATTGCGCCTTCGAACTGCTGGGCCAGGCCAATGACCGGGGCCTCGTCATCGACCATCTGGTCACCGCAACCGGCTCGGCGGGCACGCAGGCGGGGCTGATCACCGGGCTGAAGGCGATCAATGCGGGAATTCCGCTGCTGGGGTTCGGGGTGCGCGCCCCCAAGGAAAAACAGGAGGCGAGTGTTTTCGCCCTTGCCGAACGCACGGCGGAAAAGCTGGGCTGCCCCGGCGTCGTCGCCCGCGCCGATGTGGTGGCCGACTGCAACTATGTCGGCCCCGGCTATGGCATCCCGCAGGCCGACACGCTGGAGGCGGTTCGGATGTTCGCCGAACTGGAAGGCATCCTGCTCGACCCGGTCTATTCCGGCAAGGGCGCTGCGGGCCTGATCGACTGGTGCCGCAAGGGCCGCTTCACCAAGGGTCAGCGCGTGGTCTTCCTGCACACCGGCGGATCGGCGGCGCTGTTTGGCTACGACGCAATCCTGACCCAGGCGATGCAGGCAGGCTGACGATGGCAAAGCCGCCCTGCCCCAAGCCCCCCTGCCCCAAGCCCTCCTGCCCCAGGGTTGTGGCATGACCCCCCGTCGCATCGGCATCCTCGGCGGCATGGGGCCAGAGGCGACGGTGCTTCTAATGCAAAAGATCATCGCCGCCACGCCTGCCCGCGACGACGCCGACCACATTCCGCTGATCGTCGACCAGAACCCGCAAGTGCCCTCGCGCATCGCCTACCTGATCGACGATAGGGGC
>JAYSYZ010000303.1:0-6509 GCA_043727195.1 Paracoccaceae bacterium | reverse complement strand
GCGACATGGTCATGCTGTTGACCGCGATCCGGCTGGCGCGCGCGGTGGTTCTGCGCCCCGCGTCGGGCTGGCAAAAACAGACGACCGCAACCCCGGCGCCCGACGCGCCACAGGGCAGGCCTGCCGCGCCCGATCCAGCGGGTCCCGGGGTGCTGGCCCTGGCGCAAGGCATGGCGGGCGACGATCCGGGGCTGCAGGATCTGGTCTATGACCTTGACGCGCAACTGCCGCGCGAACGCCCCGCCAGTGCCGTCAGCACTGCGTCCGATCTGGCGGGCGGCGCCGCAGATGTCTGGCAGATGGCATTTTTCGGCGAAAGTCCGGCCGAACTGGCGCTGATCGGCGACGGTGACGGGCCGCTGGACCTGACCGTGACAGACGCGGCCGGCAACCTGATCTGCGCCGACCTGTCGCCCCGGGCGGTGAAGGCCTGCGCCTTTACCCCGGCGCGCAACGGCTTTTTCACCGTAACCATCAGCAACCGCAGCACCCTCGTGGCCAGCTACCGCCTGATCGGCACCTGAGGCGGATGACGGAATTTGTCACGGCATGCCATCTTCTCAAACCCTGCGTGTCCTGCCAGACTTGCGCCATTCCGCCTCATACCGGGGTGGCCAACGCATAGGACCTGACATGAGCCTGAAATCCCTTTCGATTGCCCTTGCCACCACCGCCCTCGTCGCGGTGACCCTGCCCGCCATGGCGCAGGACAAGTCCGGCTCCAATGTCGATCCCGCCGCCACCGGCACCCCGGGCGGTGCGACCACCATGGGACTGGCGCAGGATCTTTATGCCAAAGGGGTCGCCTCCGGCGATGCGCTGACCGTTTTGACAGCCGCCAAGCTGGCAGGATCGGTCGAGGTGGAGACGGCTGAGGTTGCAGCGCTTGATCCGGCAAAGGTCAAGTTCGGAAAGGGGGCTGATCAGGCGACCTTCGCCCAGAAGGGTGCCTCTGCGGTCACCCCTGCCGTCCCTGCTCCGATCATGAATCTGGGCGGCAAGCTGTCTCGCGCATCCATTGCTCTGTCGAAGGCGACTTTTGGAGCAGCCACCTCTGAGGAGGAAGGTGCTGCGGATGCCCCGGTGACGGTAGATGCAATGTTCGCCAAGGCCAAGGAACTGGCTGCCGATGACGAGGTGCTTCTGGGCCTGATCGCCGATGCCGAGGCTGAAGGGTCTCGCGGACGGATCGGCGGCGCGGTCTCGTGGTTGTCGCGCCTGCCCTCGGGCCAGACCGATGTCTGGGAAGTGCCGTTCTACGGCAGCTCCTACGCCGAAGTCGCGGTGGTGGGTGACGGCGATGCCAACCTTGACGTGGCGGTCACCGACGAAAATGGCAATGTGATCTGCTATGACGTCAGCTGGTCGGACAAGCTGTATTGCGATTTCACACCGGCGTGGGACGGCTATTTTTATGTCACGGTGCAGAACATGGGCGGCTCGCGCAACAGCTATTACCTGATGACGAACTGATTGGTGCAGACCGGGGGTGGCGCACACCCGACCCGCGCAGGGGCCCGTGCCGCAAGGTGCGGGCCTCTGGCGTTCAGGGCAGCACCGTCAGGTGCGGCGGGCCTGCGGTGACCGTGCCCACCACCGCCGCCATGTCCCTCGCCTCGGTCAGTTGTCTGACAATCGTCGCGGCCTGATCGGCGGGCACCGCCGCCAGCATGCCACCCGCTGTCTGCGGATCGTGCAGCAGACCCGCCCCGGGCGTGTCGGGGGCTGTCATCCGCCCGGTGGTCGCGGCGCGGTTGGCGGGGGCAAGGCTCGATGCGTGACCTGCCGCTGCCAGCGCCCCGGCCCCCGGCAAAAGCGGCACATCGGCAAGGCGCAGCGTGGCGGCGGTGCCGGACGCCTCCAGCATTTCCAGCAGGTGGCCGGCCAGGCCAAAGCCGGTGACATCGGTCATCGCACGGGCGTGGGGCGCCAGGATCGCGGCAGCCCCGCCCTGTGGCCGTTGCATGGCGGCAAGGCAGGTTGTCACCGCCTCGCCCAGGCGCAGGCCGGGGATGCGCGCCATCGCCATTTCAGCGGCAAGGATGGTGCCAGAGCCTATGGCCTTGGTCAGGATCAACACGTCGCCGGGCCGGGCGCCGCCCTTGGTGATGGTGCGGTCGGCAAGGCCGGTCACGGTGAAACCGATGGTCAGTTCCGCCCCCTGCGCAGTGTGGCCGCCGACGATATCGGCCCCGGCAGCGCGGAAGGTGGCAGCGGCTTCCTCCATGATCTCGGCCAGCATGCGGGCCTGCAGGGCCGGGCCAAGGCGGGGCAGGGTGATCTGCGCCAGTGCCGCCTGCGGGGCGGCCCCCATCGCCCAGATATCCCCCATCGCATGGATCGCGGTGATCCGCGCCATCAGGCGGGGATCGTTGGTAAAGGCGCGCAGATGGTCGGTGGTCAGCACCTGCAGGCCGGTCCCTGCGGTCAGGATCGCCGCATCGTCGCCGGGGCCGGACCGGACGTCGGACCGATGCGGCGCTGGCAGGGCGGCGAGGGCCGTGCCAAGAACACCTGGCCCAAGCTTGGCACCACAGCCGCCGCACAGCGGTTTGCCGCCCAACGCCTCGGCCAGCCCATCGGTGGCGGGCTGCGGCACGACCGAAGCTGGCATCGCGGGGAAATCCTCGAACTTTGCCATGAACCGCCGGTCGATTCGGTCCTTCAGGTGCCAGAGCCGGGGGCCGGCGATGGCCATCCCGAACTTTTCGGCCAGCGCCGTGCGGTCGCCCAGCGATATCAGTTTCAGATAATCACGCTGCGGGCGGAACCGGCGCAGACGGCCGCCTGACAGCGCAGCGCCCAGGTTGTGGTACAGGACGGGCGCCGCGCGCACCGCAAAGACCCCGGCCTTGGGGCGCGGCGCATCGGTCAGATGCGCGCAGTCGCCCGCCGCGAAAATGGCCGGGTCCGAGGTCTGCAGCGTGGCGCTGGTGGCCAGAAACCCATCGGTCAGGGCAAGGCCAGTGTCGGCAAACCAGGGCAGCGGCCGGGCGCTGGCAACCAGAAGGGTAAAGTCCGAACCGACCGCCTCGCCGGTCGACAGGGTCACCGCGTCTGCGGTGAGGGCGGTGGCCGTGGTGCCGGTCAGCAGCCGGATCCCCAGCACCGCCGCCCGGCGCAGGATTATCCGGCGGGCGCGCGCCCCGATGTCGGGCAGCAGCGTCGGGCCACGCTCGATCACCGTGATCTGCGGCCGGGACCCAAGGCTCAGCAGCCGGTGGGCCGAGGCCATGGCAAGTTCCATCCCGCCGATCCCGCCGCCCAGAATGACCAGCCGGGGAAAGGCCAGGCGGCGGGCGACGAACGCCTCCCACGCGGTGGCATAGCTTCCCAGCGGTTTCGCCGCATGGCCATGGGTTGCAGCGCCCGGCAGATCGGGCAGCGTCGAGGTGATGCCCGTGTCGACCGAAACGATGTCATAGGGCAAGGCGGGACGGTCGCGCAAATGGATCAGCCGCCGGACGCGGTCGATCCCGGTGGCGGCATCAAGGATCAGCCGCGCCCCGGCAAAGCGTGCCAGCCGGACAAGGTCGATCATCAGGGCATCGCGGTCGTAATGGCCCGCGATATGGCCGGGCAGCATCCCGGTATAGGGCGCGACAGGCCCGGGGTTGATCAGGGTCAGCCGTGTGCCCGGCAGCGCCTGCATGGCCCACATCCGCAAGACGAGCGCATGCGTATGACCGCCGCCGACAAGGACCAGATCGCGGGTCAGGGGATAGGCATCGGGGAACATGCAAGACGTATCGGGTAAGGGACAACCGGGCGGACCCTACGCCCTGCCATCGGGAAAGGCGAGGCCACCCGCCAGTTCCGCCACGTTCAAGGTGGAGCCTGCGGGCCAACGCGGCGAAACCGTGCAGGCCGCGCAAATTCGCCAGCCGACACGGTCCCCGACAAAAGTTTCAAATTAGTCTGTGCATTGGCGCACACAACAGTCGCAAGCGCTTCACCCCCGGGTGAGGCAATGAAATACGTGAACATCGCCCCGCATTGCAGCGAACAAAACCTGACAATCAGCGCGTTACCGCCGGCACCACGCACATGGTTTCACATCTGAGAGAGGCGCAGTGAATGCTCTGTGATTTCCCAAATGACGGCCGCGGGTGCATCTCTGTCTCACCGCCCCAGACGGGATGGAAACCAAATTGAAACATAAGGATGCTCACCATGAAACGCTTCATTCTCGCTTCGGCCCTGATCGCTGCTGCTGCCACCGGCGCAGTGGCCCAGACGGCTCCGGTTATGCTGTCTTCGGCAATCCAGTCGCAGATCATGACCTGGATCCCGGGTGCTGACCTCAGCAACCTGACCAATGCGCAATATGCCCAGATCGTGTCGCTGTTCTCCAACTCCGACGACCTGAGCGCTGGCAGCAACCCGTCGGGCGCTGTCAAGGCTATCCTGAACGCACAGTGATCGGTTGACTTCTTTCAAATTCGCACAGGCCAGGGGCTCCCTCCTGGCCTGTCGGACTCAGCGCAGGCGGCCAAGGATATCGAGGCTGGGATAGCCGTCCGGAATCAGGCCACGCGCTGTCTGAAACGCCTTCACCGCCGCGATGGTCTTGGGCCCCATCCGCCCGTCGACGCCGCCCGGATCGAACCCCGCCGCGCCCAGCAGCGATTGAACTTCCATCCGCTCCGGCAAGGTCAACGCCCGCAGATCGCGTGGCCAACTGGCGGCAATCGGTGGGCCGCCCCTGATACGGTCCGCCAGATGACCGATGCCGATCACATAGGCATCGGCGGTGTTGTATCTCTCGATCACCTGAAAATTGCTGAAAATCAGAAATGCCGCACCGCGCGCACCCCCCGGCAACAACACCGACGCCGGGCCATGATCCGGCAAGGCACCCCCTGCCACCGGCACCACGCCCAAGGCCGCCCAATCCGCAACCGGCTTTTTCACGGCCTCGGTCGTCTGGTCGTAGTCGAACCCTTTTGGCAGCCGCACCTCCAGCCCCCACTGCGCCCCCTTTGTCCAGCCCCAAAGCCGCAGATAGGCCGCAGTCGAGGCGAGTGCATCCGCCGGATCATCGGCCCAAAGATCGCGCCTGCCGTCGCCATCGAAATCCACGGCGACCTTTTCCCATGACGTCGGCATGAACTGGGTGTGGCCGCTGGCCCCGGCCCAGCTGCCGCGGAAATCCGTCACATGCCCGCCCTGAATGATCCGCAGCGCCGCGATGAGTTCAGCCTCGAAAAACGCCGCGCGCCGTCCGTCATAGGCCAGCGTGGCCAGCGAGCCGATTACCGGCAGATCGCCGCGAAAGGTGCCATAGGCGCTTTCCAGGCCCCAGATCGCGACAACGATCTCCTTGTCGACGCCATATTGCGCCTCGATCCGATCCAAAAGCGGGCGGTGCGCGGCCAGCGCCTTTATCCCCAGCGCCACCCGATCCTCCGACACCGCGGTGTCGAGGTAATCCCAAACGGTCTTGGTAAACTCGTTCTGGTTGCGGTCACGCTCCACCACCTTGGGGTTAAACTCCACTTGCCGCATCGCCGCATCGAACGTCGCCGCCGACACGCCGGCCGCCAACGCCCGGTCGCGAAAGGCGATGACCCAGGCGTCAAGACCATCTTGAGTTCCCATCGCAGGTCGTGCCTCCGTCGGTGGTGCATCGGGCAGGGTGGTCTGGGCATGCGTCAGCGCTGCCCACAGGGCAAGCGCCAAACTGCCGAGGGCACGGCTGAAAACGCCGCGATGGCCCTTGCAAATCTTTCCGAAAAGATTTGCGCCCTGCCTCATCGCCGCTTGCGCACCAGCTTGCGCTGCTTTGCCGCCGCTTGCGCCGGTTTGCGCGGGGCGTAACGTCCGCCCTTCCGGGTGCCGACGGTCAGAGCTTTGCCCTCGATTTCCAACAAATCCAGGGTCAGGCCGCCGGTGATTGGCGTGGCCTCGGCCAGCCGCACAGTCACACGCTGGCCCATGCCGATGACAATGCCGGTGTCTGTTCCCATCAGGGTCTGGCTGGTCTCGTCATAATGAAAGAACTCCCGCCCGACGGACCGGATCGGGATCAACCCATCCGCCCCGGTCTCGTCCAGCTTCACGAACAGCCCGAACCGCTGCACGCCGGAAATGCGGCCCGAAAACTCTGCCCCGACCCGGTCGGCCAGAAACGCCGCCAGATACCGGTCGCTGGTATCGCGCTCTGCCGCCATGCTGCGGCGTTCCGCGTCAGAGATCAGCTTTGCCGTTTCTTCCAGGTTTTCCACATCCCAGGGGCTTAGCCCGTCATCCGCCCACTTGTACCCCGCGATCAGCGCCCGATGCACAATCAGGTCGCTATACCGCCGGATGGGCGAGGTGAAATGCGCATAGTTGCGCAGCGCGAGGCCGAAATGCCCGAAATTCTCGGGGTGGTAGTAGGCCTGCGTCATCGACCGCAGGGTTGTGATGTTCATCAGCTCGTCAAACTCCGTCCCCTCGGCCTGTGCCAGCAGCCGGTTCAGATGCGCGGTTTTCAACACCTGCCCCTTGGCCAGCGTGAACCCCGA
>JAYSYZ010000302.1:0-6616 GCA_043727195.1 Paracoccaceae bacterium | reverse complement strand
TCAACCAGAACCTCGCCCGCTTTCGGGTCGGCAAGGTTCACCTCCATGATCTGCAGCGGCTGACCAGCGGCAACGGCGACGGCGGCACGGGTGCGCATGACATGATACTCCCAAAACTTTGCCCGACATCGAGGCCCGGACGCATGGCATCTGACAGAAGGCCGCGGTCCCGCCGCGACCTTCTCATCCGGGCCCCTGCCCTATTCTTTCAGAACGCCGCTTGCCTTGGCGGTAAAGGTGGCAATGTAATCCATCAGCCCCGGCGACAACGTGTCATAGGGCGGCAGGCCAAGCGCGCTCAGCCTGGTGCGAATGGCGTCCATCTCGTCCGGCTTCGTGCCGGCTTCGATCACTGACGACACGAACGCCGCAAAGGTCGGTGCGGCAAAGCCCTCCTCCCTCGACAACTCGGTGTGGATGAAGGTAAGCCCGGTGAAGGGATGGTTCGGGCGGACCACTGGTCCGTGCATGTGGGTGCCGCACTCCGTGCATGCATGCCTCTGAATCAGCGCCGCAGCATCGACGACTTTCAGCTTTTGCGCGTTTTCCGTCACGGTCACGTCGTCCGTAGGCACAACCGCAACCATCGAAAAGACGGCTCCCGCCGGTTTCCAGCATTTCGTGCAGCCGCAGACGTGGTTGTGCAGACAGTCCGAGGCTATCTGCACCACCACCGCATCGGTCGCGCATTTGCACACCAGTGAGGCGCCCGCGAATCCGGGCCGCCCGGGTCTGACCCCATCGTCCACCGCCGGGTGTATTTTGACCGATGCCATTTTCTTGCTTTCCCTTGATGGATCTTCCATCCAAAGGTTCGCACCGCTGGCGCGCGGCGGCAATTCAACCAAAAGTCTGTAATTGGTCGGGGACGCCCACCGGTCCGCATGCCGGTACCGTCGCGAAGAAGACAAGGCTCGCAGCCAGCCTTCCCGCCGTGCACCAGCCAGCCACCGCCGCGAAGGGGGGGCCGGCGGCGTCCGTCCTGCGGTCGGCTACTCCGCTGCTTCCTTGGGGGGCGTGTCGCTGCCGCCGGGTGCGGCTTCGGGCTTGGGCTTGCGTGGCCCGCGGGCGCGGCGGTTACCTTGCGGGCGATCCTCGCGCGGGGCGGCATCCTCCGGCGTGGCGACGGGCGGGCGCGGGCGGTTGCGGGCTTCGGGCGTTTCGATCAGGCCGGTGTCATCCACCGCGCCATGATCGATCACCTCCACCGCAGCGGGCTGGTCCTCCGACCCAAGATCGCGCGCTTCGGTCCGGTATTCGGTCCGGTACTCGGCCCGCTCGGGCCGGTCGCTGCGGTCGCGGTCCCGCTCGCGATATTCGCCCTGCCGGTATTCGCCCTGTCGGTCGTTGCGGTTCTGGTTCTGCCCGCCCTGTCCGCTGTTCTGGGCGTTCTGATTCCCGTTCTGGCCGCCATTGCCGCCATTCTGCTGGAACTGCTGCTGGCGCGCCTCCTGCTCGGCCGCCATCTCGCGGGTCGCTTCGGCCAGCATGCGGGTATAATGTTCGGCATGCTGCGAAAAGTTCTCCGCCGCCACCCGGTCGTTCGACAACTGGGCATCGCGCGCCAGCATCTGGTATTTCTCGATGATTTGCTGCGGCGTGCCACGCACCTTGCCTTCGGGACCCGA
The DNA here is from genome assembly GCA_043727195.1 of Paracoccaceae bacterium. Lineage (GTDB taxonomy): Bacteria > Pseudomonadota > Alphaproteobacteria > Rhodobacterales > Rhodobacteraceae > JAUYQR01. Next base: position 4,988 of record JAYSYZ010000302.1, on the reverse strand, counting down.
AGAGTCGAAGACGCGGTTGATGATGTTGCCGAGGGTGCGCGGGCGGTTCGTCTTCGAACGCGAGCGGGACTTGGAAGAGCGCATCTTGTCCTTTGATCCAGATGATCTGGCTTCTGCCCGTCAGAGCGCCCGCTGGGGCGGCTCAGAAATCAGCGACGGGGCGTGGTTGCTGCGGAAGGGAGAAGAGTGCCTCCACATCGCGCGCATTCCGTTAATCACAGGCCGAAGGTTCTGACAAGAATTTTTTGTCAGCCCGCCTGCAATCGCCCTCAAACCGCTGGTTTCATCGCGGAAACCACCCGGTCCCGGCCATCCAGATCGCGGGTCACCGCCACATCGCCAAACCCCTGCGCCGCCAGAAGCCCGGCCACCGCCGTCGCCTGTCTCGGCCCGATCTCAAGCAAAATCCGTCCCCCGGGCATCAGCCGCGCCGCAGCCCCCGCCGCAATCGCCCGATAGGCCGCCAGCCCGTCGCCCCCCGGGGTCAGCGCCAGTTCCGGGTCCCAAAGCCGCACTTCGGGTGCCAGCCCCGCCATCTCGTCGGCCGCAATGTAGGGCGGGTTCGACACGATCAGGTCGAACTGCCCCGTCACCGCCGAAAACCAGTCCGACCGCTGGAAATCCGCCCGGCTCACCCCCAGCCGTGCCGCGTTGGCCCGCGCGACCGTCAGCGCCGCCTCCGACACATCCGTGCCGATGCCGGATGCCGCAGGCCGCTCTGCCAGGCAAGACAACAGGATACACCCGGTCCCCGTCCCAAGATCCAGCATCGTGGCAAAGGGCCGCTCCAGCGCCTTGGTGACCAGCACCTCGGTTTCGGGGCGGGGGTCCAGCGTGTCATCGGTCACCACGAACTCATGCCGCCAGAACGCCCGCCGCCCGATGATCTTGCTGACCGGGCGATGCGCTTTCCGCTCGTCCACACAAGTTCGAAACCGCAGCACTTCCACCCCGTCCAGAACCCGCCCCGGCGACAGGCCGATCTGATGCGGCGCAAGTTCCAGCGCCGCCGCCATCAGCCTCCGCGCATCCGTGGCCTCGATCCCCGCCACAGTCAGTTCCGCCGCCGCCCAGACCAGCCAGTCCTGCAGCGTCTCGGCGCTCATCCTTCCATCTCCGCCAGCTTTTCCGCCTGATCCTGCGCGGCCAGCGCGTCGATGATCTCGCCCAGATCGCCCGCCATGATCTGCGGCAGGGCGTACAGGGTCAGGTTGATCCGGTGATCCGTCATCCGGCCTTGCGGAAAGTTGTAGGTCCTGATGCGTTCGCTGCGATCCCCCGATCCGACCTGCGATTTCCGGTCCGCTGCCCGCGAGGCATGCACCCGCTCCCGCTCCGCTTCATACAGCCGCGCGCGCAACACCTGCATCGCGATTTCCTTGTTGCGATGCTGTGATTTTTCGGCGCTCGTCACGATTATTCCGGTCGGCAGATGGGTGATCCTGACCGCCGAGTCGGTGGTGTTCACATGCTGCCCGCCTGCACCCGAGGCGCGCATCGTGTCGATGCGGATGTCGCTGGCCGGGATGTCGATATCCACCGCTTCCGCCTCCGGCAGCACCGCCACCGTCGCCGCAGATGTATGCACCCGCCCCTGTGCCTCGGTTTCCGGCACCCGTTGTACCCGGTGCACGCCGGATTCGTATTTCAGCCGCGCGAACACCCCCTCGCCAGAAATCAGCGCCACCAGTTCCTTCAATCCGCCAAGGTCGGAATACTGCTGCTCCAGCACCTCCCACCGCCACCCCATCCGCTCGGCGTGGCGCTGATACATCCGGGCAAGATCGGCGGCGAACAGCGACGCCTCGTCACCCCCCGTGCCGGGTCGGATTTCCAGAATCGCGGGTCGGGCATCGGCCGCATCTTTCGGCAACAGCGCCAGCCGCAGCGCCTCTTCCATCAGCGGGATGCGGGCGCGCAGGCGGGGGATTTCCTCCTCCGCCAGCACCCGCATCTCCGGGTCGGCCAGCATCGTTTCCGCCTCGGCCAGATCATCCAGCGCCCGGCGGTAGGCGGCAATCTCTGTCGCAACCGGCTTCAGGTCGGAATATTCGCGGCTGATCCGGGCGATTTCCGCAGGCTCGGCCCCGGCATTCAACGATGCCTCAAGAAACCCGAACCGTTGGGTGATCTGCGCAAGTTTGTCTAAAGGCACCATCGGGCGGGTGTGGCCCAGCCCGCCCGCAGGGTCAAGTCCAGGCTCAGATCCCCGTCATCGCCGGTGGCGCGGGCAACTCCAGCAGGTCCTGCGCCCAGCCCCCGATCCGTGCCGCATTCACCCCAAGGTCCTCGCGGCCAAAGCGCTGCCGGCCCAGGATGCAAAGCCCCGGCCCCGGCATCACCTGCGCCGTCGTGTAATCCGGATAGCCCATGATCGCCGACCGGGTCACCCAGGTGATCCGCCCAGCCTCAGCACTGCCCGCCATCCGCTTGGTGCGCGGCGTCGCGGTGGCAATCGCATCCAGCTGCGCCAGCAGCGCTGTCGCATCCGCAACCGGGCCATAGCGGTTGCCCGGCCCGATGCAGAACACAGCGGCGTGGGCAGGCGGCCGGAACCCCGCCGCCGCCAGATCGACATGCCATGCCGCCGGGTCGGCAGGGGCCAGGCGAATATACGCAATCAGCCCGACAAACCCGATGGCCAACAGGCCAGGTAGCAGCCCCATCGCCCGGGCCCCCCGGTTCACCGCCGCGTCCGCGCCCAGTGGTACAGGCAGATTAGTTCATATGCGACATGCGCTCCGGCAATCGCCGTCGCCCCCGTTGTGTCATAGGGGGGCGAAACCTCGACGATATCGCCGCCCACCATGTTGATCCCGGCAAGGTCGCGCAAGGCCGCCGCCGCCTGCCACGACTGCAGGCCCCCCCAGACCGGCGTGCCGGTGCCGGGCGCGGCCGAGGGGTCAAGACAGTCGATGTCGAAGGTCACATAGGTGGCCCCATCCCCGACAATGCCCTTCGCCTTGGCCACCGCCGCCGCCACGCCCTTCTCATGCACCTCGCGGGCGTCGATGACATGGATGCCCAGATGATCCTCCGTCGTCGTCCGGATGCCGATCTGCACCGACCGCTTCGGATCCACGATCCCGGTCTTGACCGCCTTGTACAGCATCGTGCCATGGTCGATCCGGGTCAGGTCATCATCCGGCCACAGGTCGGAATGCGCATCGAAGTGGATCACCCCCAACGGCCCATATTTCTTGGCATAGGCCTTCAGGATCGGAAATGTGATGTAGTGATCGCCCCCCAGCACCACCGCCCCCGCGCCGGCGGCCAGAATTCCCCGGATATGCGCGGTCAGGGCATCGGGAAAATCGGCCACTTTCGCGTAGTCAAAGGCCAGATCGCCGTAATCGACGATGCTCATCTCCTCCAGCGGATTGGTCGGCCAGCCATAGGGCGGGTCGTAAGGTTGCAGCGCACTCGCCTCGCGGATCGCGCGCGGCCCGAAACGCGCGCCTGCCCGGTGGGTCACTGCCTGATCGAACGGCACCCCGGTGATCGCCAGATCAACCCCGGTCAGATCCTTGGTATAGCTCCGCCGCAGGAACGACGTCGCCCCCCCGAACGCATTCTCGAACGCATAGCCGCGCAGCCCCTTGCGGGTAAAGGCGGTGTCGACATCCGACTTCGCATCTTCCAGTGCCATGATGATCTCCGAAAACCGCGCTATCGTTCAGGGACCGGAGACCGCGCTCATCCGCCAGCGCGGTGTAAGGCCACGGCCGCCCGAGTCAACCCAAGGCAAATCCCTCGCGCACCAATTCGTCCGTCACCTTCCGGATCGCCTTTTCCAGCACCTCCGCCACGAAATCCACGTCCCCTTCGGTGATCACCAAAGGCGGCGACATCACGTTCAGATGCCCGATCGGCCGCACCATCAGCCCCATCGCCTCTGCCGCGTCAGAGATGCGCTTGCTCTCGCCCGCCGCGTCCGGCAACAGCGCCTTGGTCGCCTTGTCGGCCACGCTTTCGACGCACAGCATCAACTTGCGCCCCCGCACGTCGCCGACCAGAGGCAGATCGCGCAGCCCGCCCAACCGCGCTTCGAAATACGCCCCCACCCGCTCGGCATTGCCCAGCAGATCCTCCCGCTCGATGATTTCGATGTTCTTCAGCGCCGCTGCCGCCGCCACCGGATGCCCGGCATATGTCAGCCCCGAGGTAAACCACCGCGCGCCGCCCTCCGCCATCGCATCCCATATCCGGTCCGAGAATATCACCGCCCCCATCGGGATATAGCCCGAAGTCAGCCCCTTTGCCGTGCAGATGATGTCCGGCTGAACCCCGAACGCGTCCCACGATGCGAACCAATGCCCCAGCCGCCCGAAGGCCGTCACCACCTCGTCAGCCACAAACAGGATGTCGTGGCGCTGGCACACCTGCCACATCCGCCGCAGATAGCCCTCCGGCGGGACGATAACCCCGCCCGATGCCTGAATCGGTTCGGCAAAGAACCCGCCGATCCGCTGCGCGCCCACCCGCGCGATCAGCGCCTCGAATTCCGCCACCAGCGCATCGCAGAACGCGGCCTCGCTCATCCCGTCCGGCCGGCGATAGGGATTGGGCACCGACAGATGCCAGATACCCTCCTCCTTGTAGCGAAACTCCTCCACCCGGTCGCCGGGCCGCTTGCCGATCGACTGCGACAGATAGGTGGAACCGTGATAGGAATGATCCCGCGCGACGATGCCGGTCTTTTCCGGCCGCCCGAGGCTGTGCTGGTAATACCCCACCATCCGCGCCGCCGTGTCCACCGCCGTCGATCCACCCGTGGTAAAATGCACCCGGTTCAGATCGCCCGGCGCAAGGCTGGCAAGCTTGGCCGCCAACCGGGCCGACGGCTCGTTGGTCATGTCGACAAAGGTATTGGAAAACGCCAGCCGCTCCGCCTGATCAGCAATCGCTTCGGCCATCTCGCGCCGCCCGAGGCCGATGTTGGTGCACCACAGCCCGCCCACCGCGTCGAAATACCGCTTCCCCTCGGC
>JAYSYZ010000301.1:0-18859 GCA_043727195.1 Paracoccaceae bacterium | reverse complement strand
CTAAGTGCGGGCACGAGGCGACCAAACTGCCGATCTCTCACATCGCTTTCTGCGCACTCTCCTCCATCCGAGCCCAACGAAGGGCACCACAATGAGAGAAAGGGTGTCGGCAAAGTCCAAGTTTGGCAAACATAATCAATTTGTTAGGTGCAGAAATTTGGAAGGCAATCAAAGTGCTCCTTTAAATGGAGTCGCGTTTTCAAACGCTGACCGTTTAACGCCACTTTAATGGGGCTTTAATAGCCCGTTAAATGCCTTAAAGCGTTCAAGCCGACATTTCGGTCGTTTTTGAGCCTGTTGCTGCTGCGATACAGTCAAGAGGGTCGGGCGGAATTTCGCACGCGCTGGCTCGCACCTTCGAAGCAACTTGGGCCGGCCACGACGCCGCGCCCGACACAGCCGCATCATCTACACGAAGACAGTACGGGAGGCGCGTTGTGATCGGCGCGCTCGCGATGCCTCGCCCAACGAGAGCGCAAAGGCCAGAAGGTCGCGGCCAGCCGCTACGCCCGGGCATGGCGCGATTCCCACGACTCGACAATCCATTCCTGCATAACTGCAATCGCAACCCAGCTAACAGCAATTCTATCCTTGCAAAGCGCCAACCGGGATCGCCTTCGCGCCAACCTGATCCCCAAACTGCGCAGCCATATCCGGCTTCGCGGCAATCTCATCTGGGTTAACAGCACTCGCATCCCGCGTTACGACAATTTTCAAGCGCGAGAAACGGCCGTCATTCCCGCCGAAAAGTGGCGGCGTTCCCTCTAAGAATATGAAATCGCGTGATTTATCAACACTAAATCGGAGACGAGTTCGCACTCGTCTGCAAGCACCGCCACCAACCCCTTGATATTTATGATCTTTCGATCCTGGCGGGAAATCCGTCCCTGTTTCCGTGACTCAGGTCGGTTTCCCTGCGACCGAGACGCCGCGACTTTCCCTTGAGCCGTAGTTGCGCCGCGCGCCTCCGCGGTCCACGACCCCTGTTCGGTTTGCCCGCGCCGCAACGACAGGCCACTATCAGATAATGTGAATTCTCTGGGCAGTCTTGCTTGCCAGTCTCGTGTGTCTCCTCGTGATACAGAGGATGTCCCTCGGCCTTGTCCTCACACCAAATCGGCGGGCGATGACTTGCCCCAAAACCGTGTCAGGGGACGCTTTGGGGACAAATCTCACCATGGTGCTGCCATCAGGGTTCGCGCAGGGGGGGCCATTGCGTGAAAGTCTCGGCCATTTGATGCCACGAGGGAAAGCCTGCCTTGCGGTTGCAGGCGCGCGGTCCTAATTCTATCCTATCATTATGTTTTTCCGGGGGGATTGGATGCGCTGGATCGTCCGAACAGGGGTGGGGCTGGCGGGTCTGGTGTTGCTGATCGCGGCGACACTGGCGCTGATTCCGGCCGAGCGTGTGGCCGAAGCGGCGGCAGCAAAGTTTGAAACGCTGACGGGTCGCAAGCTGCAGATTGAAGGCGGTGTGTCACCGACACTTTGGCCCGATCTCGGCGTCAAGACCGGGCCGGTCAGCATCGCCAATGCCGCCTGGTCGGACGAAGGCCCGATGTTGAAGGCCGAGGCCCTGACGATCGAGATCAACTTGTCGGCGTTGCTGGGTGGCGAGGTTCGCATCCTCGGGATCGACGCCCTGCGCCCCAAGCTCATTCTGGAACGGTCGAAGGACGGTCAGGAAAACTGGGTCTTCGGCGGCACTGCGGGCGGCACGGTCAGCGCCGCAACTCCGGGCGTCGATCAAGCCTATTCGCTCGATCGGGGCGTCATTCGGGACGGATCGTTCCGGTTCATCGACCATCAGACCGGCAGCCGGGTGGCGCTGGACGCCATCGAACTGGAGGCTGCGATCCCGGAGTTTGCCGGGCCCCTGACGGTGACGGGCACTGCGGTGGCGGGTGGCCAGCCGGTCACGCTGGTGGCGACTGCCGGGGTCTATTCGGAATTTACCGAGGGCCGTCCGGTCCCGTTCAAGGCCGAGGTGACGGCGGGCCGGTCGGCAGTGAGGTTTGACGGGCGACTGGGGGCCGGGCCGCTGGTGGCCGAGGGTGCGCTGGCCGCCGATCTGGCCGATATCGGCGCTGTCGGCGCGTTGATGGGGGCGAAGGCACTTACACTTCCACAAGGCTTCGGGGCGGAATCCCTGGCGGTGAACGGCCAGTTGACGCTGGCCGAGGGCGGTCCACTGGTCCTGCGCGGGGCGACGATCACGGCGGATGGCAATACGCTGTCGGGCGACATGGAGCTCGCGGCGGGCGAGGCCCGTCCGAAGTTGTCGGCGCAGCTGAAAGCGGGGCCGCTGGTCCTGACGGGGGGGGCGGGCGGCAAGCGCGGCGCTGCGGAAGATGGGGTGAAGGCCGACGGCTGGCCGACATCGACGATGGACGTTTCCGCCCTTGGGGGTATCGACCTGGCGGTGGCGCTGGTTGCGCCGTCGATCGACCTGGGGCTTGCCAGGCTTGGTCCGACGGGGCTGAAGCTGACAGTCGACCGCGCGCGCGCCGTCTTCGACATCCGCGAGATGGCTGCCTATGGGGGCCAGATAACTGGCGAATTCGTGGTGAACGGGCGGGGCGGCCTTTCGGTGGGCGGCAAACTGAATTTCGCAGGCTTGTCGATGCAGCCGATGCTGATGGATCTGGCGGGCTATGACCGGCTGATCGGGACCGGCGATCTTGCGCTGCGGTTCCTGGGGGTCGGAAATTCGGTCGATGCCATCATGCGCAGCCTCGAAGGCCAGGGCGCGCTGGACTTGGGCAAGGGCGAATTGCGCGGCCTTGATATCGGGGGGATGCTGCGGACGCTGGACACAAGCTTTGTCGGCGAGGGGCAAAAGACCATATTCGACGAATTGGCAGCGACCTTCACGCTGGCCGAGGGGGTGTTGACAAACACCGACCTGAAGCTGGTGGCGCCCTATGTCACAGCGTCAGGATCGGGCGAGGTGGGGATCGGCACGCGCACCCTGGACTACCGGCTGCGTCCGACCGCGCTGGCCGAAGCCGATGGCACGGGCGGGGTCATGGTGCCCCTTATGATCACCGGCAGTTGGGCCAACCCGAAGTTCCGGCTCGATCTCGAAAGCATCGCGCGGGAGAAAATGGAGGCCGAGGCAAAGGCGGTTGCCGACCGGGCCTTGGTCGCGGCAAAAGCGGCGGAGGCCAAGGCCAAGGCGGAACTTGAGACAAAGCTGCGCGAAGAGCTTGGGGTCGAGCCGCTGGAAGGCGAGAGCCTGCAGGACGCCACCCGACGCCGCGCCCAGGAGGTGCTGGACGAAGAAGCGCGGCGGATCCTGGAGGGGTTGCTGGGCGACGAGTAGCCGTGCTGATTGCCGGGGATGCCCGGAGATGCCGGGGTGACCGTCAACGTGCAAGCCCGGCATCATCCGGGCGAAGGTGCGGAAAGGTTCAGGACAATGCACCAAAAGCGACGCCCGTGGTCTTTCGGCTGGGGCTTGCAACCACGCGGTTGATCTGTACCGCGCCGTCAGGCCGATTGACTGTCAGATCACCGGGCGGGCTTTCACGATCCGGTCACGCACCAGAACCGGTCTGTTCCGGCGCGCCTTTCGCCTATCGACGGCGATCACGCCGCGCGCTCATCGGCTGGAAGGCAACGCCGACATGCGCCTCGCAATAGGGCTTGCCGGGCAGCGACGGCAGGCCGCAGAACCAGAAATCATCCGTCGCCGGGTCGCCGATCGGCCATTTGCAGGTCCGTTCGGTCAGTTCCATCAGCGTCAGGCGCTTGGCGCGCTTTTCCACTTCGCGCACCGACGCCAGCGCTTCGGGGCTGATTTCGTTGAGCGAGGGTTGCGGTGGCAGGGGCTGGCCCGCCGGGATGATCGCCTTGCGGATCGGCAGCGCTGTCACATTCGACGCGGGTGCCACCGGCGGTCGCGGGGCTTCGGCGCGGGGCTGGGGTTCGGGCCGCGGCGCGGGATCGATACGCGGGGGCGCTGCGACAGGTGCCTCTGCAACCGGTGTCTCCTCCTCTTCGTCCTTGCCGCCCACGCGGTTCGACAGGCCAAGGCGATGCACTTTGCCGATGACGGCATTGCGGGTCACACCGCCCAGCTCCTTGGCAATCTGGCTGGCGGACTGGCCTTCGCCCCACATCCGCTTTAGCGTCTCGACGCGTTCGTCGGTCCAGGACATCGTGTTCTCCGCTTTCAGCTGGGTCGGGCGTATTCTAACCGCGACAACGGGGGATACAAGGCGGGGGTCGGAAGATCAAGCGCTGCCGGCGCTGGCCAGGCAAAGATGGCGCGTGTGGTCTGTGGTCTGCCCGGTGCGATTGTCGTGGAACCGGGTGTTTTGGTGCAGTTACGGCTTTTCATCAGCACCCAATGTGGGGTATCACCGCCGCATGACCATCCGGATGCACCCCATCGCCCGCCTCCGACGCCGTTAAGGCGGCAGGACCCGCTTGCCCAGCGTCGCCGGGCACCTCATTCGTTGACATTCCGCCGTTGCAGCCATTACGGCTAAGGCTTCCCAGTGAAAGGGCAATGCGATGATCGCTGCCGTTCTGCCGACCTACAACCGTGCGCCTCTGGCCTTTGTCAGCGGCGAGGGGTCCTGGCTTCTGGCCGAGGATGGCAGGCGATATCTGGACCTTGGCGGCGGCATCGCGGTCAACGCACTGGGCCATGCGCACCCCGCACTGGTCAAGGCGCTCACCGATCAGGCGGGCAAGCTGTGGCACGTCTCGAACGTCTACCGTATCCCGGAGCAGGAACGGCTGGCCGAGATGCTGGTGGACCGGACCTTTGCCGATACGGTGTTCTTCACCAATTCAGGGACCGAAACGGCCGAGCTTGCGGTCAAGATGGCGCGGAAATACCATTTCGCGAACGGTCAGCCCGAGCGGATCGAATTCATCAGCTTTGAAGGCGCGTTCCATGGCCGGTCCACCGCCGCGATTGCGGCGGCGGGGTCGGAAAAGATGGTCAAGGGGTACGGCCCGCTGATGCCGGGGTTCAGGCAGCTGAAATGGGGCGATCACGACGCCATCCGTGCCGCGATCTCCGACGCGACCTGCGCGGTGATCATCGAGCCGATTCAGGGCGAGGGCGGCATCCGGGTGGTGCCGGACCAGTGCCTGAAGGGGCTGCGGGATTTGTGCGACACCACCGGCACGCTGCTGATCTTTGACGAGGTGCAGTGCGGCATGGGGCGCACGGGCAGGCTGTTTGCGCATGAATGGGCCGGGGTCACGCCCGATATCATGATGGTGGCCAAGGGCATCGGCGGGGGCTTCCCGCTGGGGGCCGTGCTGGCCACCGAACGGGCGGCCTTGGCGATGACGGCGGGCTCGCACGGCTCTACCTATGGCGGCAATCCGCTGGGCTGCGCGGTGGGTGCGGCGGTGCTGGGCATCGTCGGCGAGGATGCGTTTCTCGCCGATGTCGGGCGCAAGGCGGCGCTGTTCCGGCAAGGGCTGGAATCGCTGATCGCGCGGTATCCCGAGGTGTTCGAGGCGGTTCGCGGGCAGGGCCTCATGCTGGGTCTGAAATGCCGGGCACCGAACGCCGAGGTGGTCAGGGCCGGCCATGCCGAGGGGGTGCTGGCCGTGGCGGCGGCGGACAATGTGCTGCGCCTCCTGCCCGCGCTGAACATCCCCGACGCCGATATCACCGAGGCGTTTGCCCGCCTTGACCGTGCAGCGGCGTCGGTGGCAAGCCTTGCCCCGGCCTGAAAGTTTGCTGTTTCCAAATATCCCACGGCGGGTGCGGGGGTGTGAAAACCCCCGGTTGCCTTTCGGTACAGAGCGAAATCCATGAAGCATTTTCTTGATATCCACACCACCGATGCGACTGATCTTCGGGCGATGATCAACTCCGCCCACGCGATGAAGCTGGCGCGCAATGGCCGCCCGAAAGGCGCGCCGGATGACAGCCAGCCGCTGCGGGGCCATATGGTGGCGCTGATCTTCGAAAAGCCCTCGACCCGCACCCGGGTTTCCTTCGACGTCGGTGTGCGCCAGATGGGCGGCGAGACGATGGTGCTGTCGGGCAAGGAAATGCAGCTTGGCCATGGCGAGACGATTGCCGATACCGCCCGCGTGCTCAGCCGTTATGTCGACCTGATCATGATCCGCACCTTCGAGGAAGCGACGCTGCTGGAAATGGCCGAGCATGCGACAGTGCCGGTGATCAACGGGCTGACCAACCGGACGCATCCCTGCCAGATCATGGCAGACGTGATGACCTATGAGGAACATCGCGGGCCGATCACCGGGCGCAAGGTGGTCTGGTGTGGCGATGGCAACAATGTCTGCGGGTCATTCCTGCATGCGGCGGGGCAGTTCGGCTTTGACTTCACCTTCACCGGGCCCGAGACGCTGGACCCCGAGGAAAAGTTCCTCGGCTTTGCCCGTGACAAGGGCGCGCGCGTGACCGTCCAGCGCGATCCGTTCGCGGCGGTGGAGGGGGCGGATCTGGTGGTGACGGACACCTGGGTCAGCATGCACGACCCCGAAAGCGCCAAGGAGCGGCGGCACAACCAGTTGCGCCCCTATCAGGTCAACGAGGCGCTGATGAGCCGGGCCAAGCCCGACGCCCTGTTCATGCACTGCCTGCCGGCGCATCGCAACGACGAGGCGACGAGCGCGGTGATGGACGGCCCGCATTCGGTGATCTTCGACGAGGCTGAAAACCGGCTTCACGCGCAAAAGGCGGTGATGCGCTGGTGTCTGGGGCGCTGACGCCCGAATTTTCCGGGTTTGCCCGCCTACCCCACGCGGTGTTTCAGCACGACCGGCAGCACCAGGTCTTCTTCATCGTCAAGGTGGCGGATGAGCAGGCTGTTGAAATCCCGCAGATCGGTGAGGAACCGGGCAATCTTGTCGTGCTGGCTGGTGTCGTCGGGGGCCGACAGAACCGCATTGGCGCCTTTGGCGAACCGGTCGATCAGGTTGTGCAGGGCGTCATGGTCTGCGTCGAGCATGTCGAACCCGGGCGCGATGCGCGGTTCCAGCCGGGCGAGGTGCGGGAAATAGCTGGTATCCTCGATCTGATGGTGGCCGGCCAGATCGGACAGAAGCCCGGATCCCTGCCGCACAAGTCTTTGGGCATAGGCGTCGGGGGCCAGGATGCGGTCGAGGCGGGCCTCGGCATCAAGCGTGAGGCGCTGCAGGGTCTGGCGGAAGGCAAGGTGCCGGTCGAGCCAAAAGGCGGCAAGGCCATTGAAATCGCGGTGATCCGGCCAGCCGGTACGGGGGTAATCCGCAAGGACCAGCTGAAATTCGGCCGGCAGGCCGGCGCGGGTGGCGAGCGTCAGATCAGTCATGTGCCTAAGTCGCATTTCTGGCGGGCCTGGGCAAGTCTGCGCCCCGATGCGGCGCGCAGTGCAGGCGACCCTGCGGTCGCGGGCGCATCATGCCGGGCGGGAGGCTGCTTTTGCCGCCGTGGTAGTGCGTACGCCGTCAGCGTCTGCAGTTCGGCCGGCCAGCAGCGCCACGGTGACAAGCAACAGTGCAAGCGCCGCATAGGTCGCGCGAAAGCCGAAGAATTCGGCCAGATAGCCAATGGTCGACGGCGCGACCAGGATGCCGCAGTAGCCAACCATGGTCACGGTGGAAATCGCCACGGCCGAAGGCAGCCGGGGGTGGTTTCCGGCAGCGGAAAAGAGGATCGGCACCATGTTGGCCACACCGAGACCCGCTACCGCCACGCTGGCAATCGCGATCCAGTCCGTCGGCGCGAGGGCGACGCCCATCAATCCCGCCGCCCCAAGAAAGCCGGACAGCCTGAGTGTCCGTACCGCACCGAAGCGGTTCCTCACCCGGTCCCCGGCAAAGCGCATCACCGCCATGGCACCCGCAAAAAAGGCGAAGGCAAGGCCGGAGCGGAAGACATCGGAGCCAAGCTCCTTTTGCAGGTAGATCGCGGCCCAGTCCAACACCGCGCCCTCCGGGACCATGGCGAAAAAGGCCATGAATCCAAGCAGCCATAGGCTGAGGTCGCGCGGCAGAAGATGCTGCTTTGCCGGAGTTTTTGCCGCGACCGGCGGGGGAGTGGCCGGAAGCAGGAACGGCATGGCGGCAAAGACAAGCGCTGCCGTGATCGCGGCGGTGATCAGCGATTGCGCCTCTGACCCCCAATAGGCGGTGACATAGCTTCCCGCCGAGCCACCGATAAAGCCGCCCAGGCTCCAAAACCCGTGCGACGACGACATGATCGCGCGCTTGAGGCGGTTCTCGATTTCCACGGCTTGCGCGTTCATCGCCACATCCATGCAGCCGGCCATCGCGCCGAACACCGCCATGCAAAGGGCAAGTGCCGGGATCGTGGGCGAAAAGACAACGGCTGGCAGGACCGGGATCAGTGCCAGCGAAAACAGCGACAGCACGCGCCGTGCCCCGAAGCGCGAGATGAGGCGGCCGGAAAACAGCATGGCGCTGACCGCACCTGCGCCAAGCACAAGGATCAGCAGGCCCAAAGTGGATTCGGTGATCTGATGGCGTGGCAGCAGCAGCGGGATCTGCGGTGCCCAGGCCCCCATGACAAATCCGTTGGCCAGAAACATCGCCGCAATTGCCCATCGGGCAGCTTTGGCGCGGGCAATGTCGGTCTGCATATCGGCCTCGTCCACTGGTGACCCGCCTGTCCGGCGCGGCCCTTGCCCGGCGGATTTGAAACCCGCGGGTCCTGCTGTCATTCGCGCCAGCACTAGCCTGTTCTGCAGCCCGCCGGAAGGTGATAGCGCTCACACCCTGTTTCAGGATTGAAAGGCCGCTCAGGTGCCGCGCGGCTTGGCGCGCAGGGTTGGTTCGGCTTGGGTCGGGTCTTCCGGCCAGGGATGGCGCGGATAGGCGCCGCGCATGTCCTTGCGCACATCGGCATAGGAGGTGGCCCAGAACCGGGGCAGATCGGTGGTCACCTGCACCGGCGCGCGGGCGGGCGACAACAGCGTGATGCGCAACGGCAACCGGTCCGTGCCAACCACCGGGTGACAGGTGACGCCGAACATCTCTTGCAGGCGAACCTCGATCGATGGCGGCGAAGTGTCGTAATCGATCGGCACCTGGCGGCCAAGCGGCGTGGCAAAGCTGGCAGGAACCCGGCGCTCAAGATCGGCCATCCGGTCCCAGCCGAAATGGGCCCTCAGCGGCTCGGTCAGATCGAGGCGGCGCAGGTCGGCCTCGGTGGTCACACCTTCCAGGTGCGCCAACAACCAGGTCTCAGCGGTTGCCAGCAAGGCCGCGTCTGTCACGTCGGGCCAATCGCCGGTGCGGGCAAGTGCTGCGCGGGCGCGCAGGCGGCGGGCTGCCGGCGTCCAGGGAAGGCCGATCTGACCAAGGCCGTCAAGCGCCGCCCGGGCCAACGCGCCTGCCGGGGCGTCCCAGGGGCGGTCGTCTAGGATCAGCGCGCCGAACACTTCCTGCCGCCGCGCCATCACCCGGCCGTCGCGGCGTGACCAGTGGCAGGTTTCGCGCCAGTGGATGCGGTCGGCGTAAAGCGCGCGCAGTTCGGGCTCGCTCAGCGCGATGGCCTGCCGCACGGTCGCTTCGCGCATATCGCCGTCAAGGTCGGTCGCGACGATCAGCCGCGTGTCTGACAGGCTCTGACCCGCAGGCATTGCCGCACCCTTGCCGCCCGACAGCACCCATCGCGGCGCCTCGCCTTTGCGGCGCAGGCCGATCCGGTCGGGGTAGGCAAGGGCGGCCATTGCGGCCAGCGACAACCCGGGAAGGGCGGGGTTCGGCGCGGCTTTGGCCAGACGGCGGGCCTCAAGGCGGATGCGTTCGATGGTCGGGCGGTGGGCCTCGGGGCCGGGGTTGCGGATGGCGGTCAGGCGCAGGGTCAGGTCGGCCCCGGCCCCGCGCAGGGGGTCACGCTCGGCCAGAAGGGCGGCGAGGGTGGCGGCATCCGGCCCCGCCAGCGTCAGCATGTGGCCAAGGCGGGGGTGCAGGGGCAGGGCAGCCAACTGCCTGCCGTGGGGGGTGATGCGGCCCGCATCGTCCAGCGCGCCAAGGCTGGTCAGCAGGGCGCGCGCTTCGGCCAGCGGGCCGGGCGGCGGGACGGTCAGGAAGGGCAGGTTCGCCGCGCCCCATTCCGGCAGTTCCAGCGCCAGACCTGACAGATCGGCCACTTCGATCTCTGCCGGGGGAAAGGCGGCAAGGCCGCCCTCCTCGCCCCGCGTCCAGAGCCGGTAGCAGATGCCTGCCGCCACGCGTCCCGCACGGCCCCGGCGCTGTTCCGCTTCGGCCTTGGTCACCCGTTCGGTGATCAGCTGCGACATGCCGGAGGCGGGGTCGAACCGGGCGCGGCGGGCGCGACCGGCATCGATCACCACGCTTATGTCAGGCAGCGTCAGCGAGGTTTCGGCGATCGCGGTGGCGAGGACGATCTTGCGATCGGGTGCCGGGGCCAGCGCCGCGCGCTGGGCAGCAAAATCCATCGCACCGAAAAGCGGGCGGATGGTGCAACCGGGCAGCGGGGTCAGCATCGCCTCGACCCGGCGGATTTCGCCTTCGCCGGGCAGGAAGACGAGGATGCCGCCGGCGGTTTCCTCCACTGCCTGCCGGACTGCCGCCGCAACCACAGCCTCCAGCCTGAGCGAGGCGTCGGGCGGGCGGGGCAGCCAGCGCGTTTCCACCGGATAGGCGCGGCCCTGCGCGGTGATGACGGGGGCATTATCCATCAGTACGGCCACCGGCGCGGCATCAAGGGTTGCCGACATGACCAACAGACGCAGGTCGGGTCGCAGCGCGCCGCGCACCTCGAGGCAAAGGGCAAGACCCAGATCGGCGTGCAGCGAGCGTTCGTGAAATTCGTCAAAGATCACCAGATCCGTGCCGGAAAGCGCGGGGTCGGACTGGATCATCCTGGTCAGGATGCCTTCGGTCACCACTTCGATCCGGGTGGCGGCAGAGACTTTCGCTTCGCCCCGGATACGGTAGCCGACGGTCCGGCCGACGGCTTCGCCCAGGGTTTCGGCCATCCGCTCGGCTGCGGCGCGGGCGGCCAGGCGCCGGGGTTCCAGCAGGAGGATGCGGCCCGCGATCAAGTTCGATGCCAGCAGGTCAAGCGGGACCAGCGTGGTCTTGCCCGCACCGGGAGGGGCCTGCAACACGGCAAGCCCCGGCGCGGCCAGCGCAGCACGCAGGGCGGCAAATACGGCAGTGACGGGCAGATCGGCCATGCCTCGCGTTATGGCGCGCGGTGCCCGGCTTGGCCAGTGCCGCCGCCCCGGCCTGCCGATTGATACGAAGGGCGTCGTTCCGCCATAAGCGAAAGATCACTTGCGCGCCGCCTTCGGTGGGCATCGCCCCGTGTTCGTCCACATGCAATCTTTGGTGGCGACGCTCTGGTGCCCAGCCCCGAGGCGTGCAAACGCGAAAGGCGGCACGCCGCGTCGTTTGAAAACCGTCCGGCCCTCTCGCCAAGGCTTGCCGGTTGCGGCATGTAGGGCGGGAAGGGAGCAGGTGATGCAGACTGAAGCCACAGCCAAGGCGATCCTTGCGGGCGACCGGCGGGCATTGGCGCGGGCGATCACGCTGGTGGAAAGCGCGCGGGCCGATCACCGGGCCGACGCGCTGGCATTGCTGGCCACCTTGCAGACCAGGGGACGGCAGGCCTTGCGCATCGGCCTTTCCGGCACGCCGGGCGTGGGAAAATCCACCTTCATCGAAGCGTTCGGCCTGATGCTGACGGCGCAGGGTTTGCGGGTGGCGGTGCTCGCGGTCGATCCGTCTTCGGCCCGTTCGGGCGGGTCGATCCTGGGCGACAAGACCCGGATGGAACGGTTGGCGCGCGATCCCCTCGCCTTTATCCGCCCCTCGCCCAGCCAGACCCAATTGGGCGGTGTGGCGCGGCGGTCGCGTGAGGCGGTGGCCCTGTGCGAGGCGGCAGGCTTCGATGTTGTGCTGATCGAGACGGTCGGGGTCGGCCAGTCCGAAACCGTTGTCGCCGAGATTTGCGATCTGTTCGTGCTGCTGCTGGCACCGGCGGGCGGCGACGAGTTGCAGGGTGTCAAGCGCGGCATCATGGAAATGGCGGACATCGTTCTGGTCAACAAGGCCGATGGCGATCTGATGCCTGCGGCAATGCGCACGATGGCGGATTACGCGGGCGCGCTGCAGCTGTTGCGCCGCAGGCCGCAGGACCCGCCCGGGTTCCCCAAGGCGCTGCCGGTTTCGGCGCTGACGGCGCAGGGGCTGGCCGTCGCATGGGCCGAGATGCAGGCACTGGCCGCATGGCGCAAGGCCGGGGTGCATTGGGCGGCGCGGCGGGCGGGGCAGGCCCGGCACTGGTTCGAAGAAGAGGTCCGGCAAAGCCTTCTTGCCACGCTGGTCAGGGAACCGCAGCGCGGGCTGATGGCGCGGTTGGGTGCCCGCGTTGCCGACGGCGAGATTGCGCCCGACGCCGCCGCGTCCGAAATGCTGCGGCTGATCGGGCGCGATCCGGCCGCGTGAAGGCAAGCGTTCCCCAAGCAACAACAAGCGACTTTGGCGACAGCTGGGGTGATCTCCGGCGATTGCGAGCTTGCGGGCAACGCTACCCAGTGCGAGCCGGGACTGTGCCGACATGCGTCGCACCGTGGCCCCGCAGCGGCGCGACGGGGTGCGCCAGCCGCAGGGGCGCTTGACGCCGCAGAGGATTCCCCCTACACGCCCTCAATCGAATTCGGACGCCGCCTTGCTGGCGAAAGTCTGCTGAATTTATGCGAAGGATCACGACCATGTCGCGCGTCTGCGAACTCACGGGCAAGGGCCCGATGTCTGGCAACACCGTCAGCCATGCCAACAACAAATCCCGTCGCCGGTTTCTGCCGAACCTGAACGACGTCACGATGATCTCGGACATCCTCGGCCAGTCGTTCAAGCTGCGCGTGTCGGCGGCGGCGCTGCGCACGGTCGACCACCGGGGCGGGCTTGATGCCTTCCTCGCCAAGGCCAAGGATGACGAACTGTCGACGACAGCCCAAAAGATCAAGAAAGACATTGCCAAGGCCAGTTCCGCGCCTCAGGCCACCGCCTGAAACCTCGGCTTTTTTGACATGCAAGGCTCCGCTCTGTCAGCCAGATGCGGGGCCTTTGCACATGCGGGTATCTGTCCCATTGGCGCGCATCGACCGGCGCGATAGGTTTGGCAATTATGATCCCGCCAGAATATCTTTGCCCGCTGCCGGTTCAAGCCACGCTTATTACGGGCCTGTCTGTCCCAACCCTATCGCTTCACCACATGCCGGGTATGTCGCCATGACCGCAATCCGCAAATTCGGTGCAGCCACCGTTGCGCTTTTGTGTCTCGCCACGGCAAGTCTTGCCGAAGACCACCCTGACGGCATGCATGTGCATGATGCCTATGCCCGGATGAGCAGCCTGTCAGCTGCGGTGTTCTTCATGGTTCATAACAACGGCACCACGAATGACCGCCTTGTCGGCGCCCGCACTGAAATGGCTGCAAAGGCCGAACTGCATGGCCATTCCGAAGACGCCGACGGCGTGATGACAATGGGCAGGATCGAGGGCGGCATCGCGCTGATACCGGGTCAGGCGCATGCCTTCGCGCGGGGCGGCGACCACGTCATGCTGATGGGCTTGACGGCTGACCTGACCGATGGCGATGTGATCCCGCTGACGCTGATCTTTGAAAGCGGGGCGGAGATGACGCTGGACGTTCCGGTCGACAATGCCCGCAAGCCTGCCGCCACGATGGACCATTCCGGCCATGACATGCCGCAGGGCGCTGCTGCAGACTGAACCGACCCGGCGGGCGATCTGGCCGAACGACGATCTGCAGTTCGGCCTCGGCATTGCCCCGCCACGGGGCAGGTCACCGCCTCACACGAAGGTCCGGATCAACCGGCGCAAGACGCTTCGGCAGTGGTGCCGAAGTTCTTGTAGCGGTCCCAGAACGCATCGTCCGACGCGGACTGCGAAATCCAGGTGGCATGCGCCTTTTCCGGATCTTTGAAAAAGGCCGCCGCCCGCCGCTGGTCGCTGCCTTGCAGCGTCATGTCGGCCACCTGCTGGATGCAGCCGCACAGCGCCCGGCTGGCCCCGCCACGATCCGACCCCATGCAGGCCCGTTCGATGGGGCCCGCTGCGGCGACACCGGGCATCAAGGGAAGAAAAATTGCAACCATCGTTGCCCGCACGAAAGAGTTCTGCATCATCTGCCTCATTGCCGGTTCAGGGAATTACCCTCCGCCCCCGGTCGTTTTCTGCCGCAGATAATGCCGATTCGGCGGGGATTTTGCAAGATCCGTCAGGGGCTTGGCCGAATTCGGCGACATTCCGCAAGCGGTTGGGCGGATGATCCGCCGCAGCCACCAGATAGAGTGGTCGCGCCCGCAATTCCCCTCCTCGGATCGCCAAGGCATTGCCTGCCCGCCCCCCGGTCGCGAGGCCCATTTGCCGTCCTCCCGCCGCGCCGCATCATGCCGATCCGCCCGACCGCCCCGCCTGCGCTAACCCCCTTTCCGGGCTTGCGGCGACAGGTTATACGCCGCCCATGACCCAGCTTGATCTCATCCGCAATTTCTCCATCGTGGCGCATATCGACCACGGTAAATCCACCCTTGCCGACCGGCTGATCCAGATGACCGGCACGGTGGCTGCGCGTGACATGAAGGCGCAGATGCTGGACAGCATGGATATCGAACGCGAACGCGGCATCACGATCAAGGCCAACACCGTGCGGATCGAATATCCCGCCAAGGATGGCCGCACCTACATCCTCAACCTGATCGACACCCCCGGCCATGTCGATTTCGCCTACGAGGTCAGCCGTTCGATGCGCGCCGTCGAAGGCTCCCTCCTCGTGGTCGACGCCTCCCAGGGCGTGGAGGCGCAGACCCTCGCCAACGTCTATCAGGCGCTGGATGCCGGCCACGAAATTGTCCCCGTCCTGAACAAGATCGACCTTCCGGCGGCTGAACCGGAACGGATCAAGCAACAGATCGAGGATGTGATCGGCCTCGACGCCTCTCAGGCCATCCCGATCTCCGCCAAATCCGGCCTTGGCATCCCAGACGTGCTGGAGGCTATCGTCCACCGCCTCCCCGCGCCGAAGGGTGACCGCGACGCGCCGCTCAAGGCGATGCTGGTCGATTCGTGGTACGATGCCTACCTTGGCGTCGTCGTGATGATCCGCGTGATGGACGGCGTGGTCCGCAAGGGCGACCGCGTCCGCATGATGCAGACCAACGCCGTCTACGGCATCGACAAGCTGGCTGTCCTGAAACCGCAGATGGTCGACATCGACGAACTTGGCCCCGGCGAGATCGGCATCCTGACCGGTTCCATCAAGCAGGTCCGCGACACCCGCGTCGGCGACACCATCACCCACGAACGCCGGGGCTGCGACCAGCCGCTGCCGGGCTTCAAACCCGCCCAGCCCGTGGTGTTCTGCGGCCTTTTCCCGGTGGACGCCGCCGATTTCGAGGCGCTGCGCGAGGCGATCGAGAAACTGTCCCTCAACGACGCCAGCTTCTCCTCCGAGATGGAAACCAGCGCGGCACTGGGCTTCGGCTTCCGCTGCGGCTTTCTTGGCCTTCTGCACCTCGAGGTGATCCGCGACCGGCTGGAACGGGAATACGACCTCGACCTGATCACCACCGCCCCCTCGGTGGTCTTCCACCTCCACATGAAAGACGGCGAGGTGCGCGATCTGCACAACCCCGCCGACATGCCCGATCTCACCTTTGTCGACCACATCGACGAGCCGCGCATCAAGGCCACCATTATGGTCCCCGACGAATACCTCGGCGATATCCTCAAGCTTTGCCAGGACCGCCGTGGCATCCAGCTAGACCTCAGCTACGCTGGCCAACGTGCCATGGTGGTGTATGACCTGCCGCTGGCCGAAGTGGTGTTCGATTTCTACGACCGGCTGAAGTCGATTTCCAAGGGCTATGCGTCGTTCGATTACACCATCTCGGAATACCGCGAGGATTTTCTGGTGAAGATGTCGATCCTGGTGAACGACGAACCGGTCGACGCCCTGTCAATGATGGTCCACCGTGACCGCGCCGAGGCGCGGGGCCGCGCTATGGTGGAAAAACTGAAAGAGCTGATCCCCCGCCACATGTTCAAGATACCCATTCAGGCGGCGATTGGCGCCCGCGTGATCGCCCGCGAAACGCTGAGCGCCATGCGCAAGGACGTGACGGCGAAATGCTACGGCGGCGACGCCTCGCGGAAACGGAAACTGCTGGACAAGCAGAAGGCCGGCAAAAAGCGGATGCGCCAGTTCGGCAAGGTGGAGATTCCGCAGGAGGCGTTTATCTCGGCGTTGAAGATGGATGGGTGATGCTTCTAAGCAGATTTGACATTAGTCGCTTTCGCAGCATTAAGCAGGCTAGCGTCGTCGATGTAGGCCCAATGCTTACGTTGATTGGGGCAAACAACGAAGGCAAGAGCAATATCCTCCGGGCGCTTAGACTGGCGCTAACTGCAATGGAAGATGTGCGCATGTTCGCTATTCGCGGAAGGAATATGCGCGTAAGGCAGTCAGCTCTTAGGCGCGAGGATAGCGAAATCTTCTATGACTGGCCAACAGACTTTCCCATAGATTTGCAAGATAAAATTAATCTCAAAGACAAATGCACAAGAATTAAACTAACATTTACCCTCAGCGATGACGAAATAGTGGAGTTTACCGAGAAATTTAGGCTAAAGGTCAACGGCAACATTCCCGTCGAGTTGGTATTCTCCAAGGATTTGTTGGAGGTTGATATTGTAAAACAAGGGCCAGGAAAGGCAGCTTTTCAAAACAAACGAGTTGAAATATCCACTTTCCTAAGCGAACGACTGCGCTTTGTTTACATTCCTGCCGTAAGGACGTCTGACATCGCAGAGAATATTATAGGTAAAATTACGTCTCAGAGGTTGCGTCGTGCCAATACTGAGATACTCTCAAAAATTATGGCGGAATTGTCTGCTGCCGAAGGTGAAGTCTTTCGTGGGATCGAAAGCGAACTTAAGGATACTCTTTCGTCATATATCTCAGAGATTCGCTCGGTTAGAATTTCCAGCCCCTATAGGCCCGGACTATTATCTGAAAGCCGAAATTACAATGTGATGATTGATGACGGGTCTGAGACCAGTCTTTCATCGAAGGGTGACGGTGTCCAAAGTCTGGTTGCGATGGCCTTACTTCAGTCGGGTAGAAAATCAAGTTCAGGAAGTGCAGCTACAATTTTTGCAATTGAAGAACCAGAAGCTCACCTAAATTCTGAAGCTATTTACAAGTTAAGAAAAGCCATTCTTGAGGGCGCCCAATCAAATCAAGTAATTCTCACAACCCATTCTCCGATATTCGCATTTTCTGGACGGATGGCTTCAAACATCATCGTTCGAAAGTCTGCCGCCGAGCCGGCAAAAAATATGCAAGAGATACGGGACGCCTTGGGTGTAAAGGTCCCGGAAAATCTCACTTCTGCTGGACTTATTCTGCTGTGTGAAGGTAAGACGGATGCGGAATGCCTAAGAAAATTCCTGAGTTCCATCGAGCATATAGAAGAAAAATTAGAAAGTGGATTCCTCAGGATAGAAGAAGTTCGCGGGGTTTCCGGACTTCCGCTTTCTATTCGGCTCTTCAGCGCGCTGTCGTGCGAAGTCATTGCCTTCATTGATGGTGATGCTGAAGCAAAAGACGCAGCGGTGAAATCCGTTTCCCAAAACTGCATAACTGAGAATAAAATAATACTGTGCGCAGACGGTATTAGAACGCAGGTTGAGTTTGAAGATCTTCTGGAGGAGGAAGGTCTGCGCCCAATACTTTCAGCGTTGGGACTGAACGTTGATCAAACCTTCCTTGATCATCCTGCAAAATTTTCCGTCCGCTTGAAGGGTTTGGCGGATCGAACTGGCGTCCTGTGGTCCGATGAGAAGCTGCGCGAAGTTAAGATTTCCTTGCAAACGGGCATTTGCGCACTTCCAGAATTGCCTTTGAAGCCGGCTGGTCGAGACATTCTCCAGAAGCTAGTGAGTGCCATATCGGGTTCGATTGCGTAGCTTCACCGCACCCACTGCCCCGGCTCTTCCCCCTCCGGCAGCCCGTCCTCGGCATACTTCCGTTGCAGATGCTCCTGCATCGCTGACCGCAGCCGTTGCGGCTTCGGCCTTGTATCCTCCCCATCCGAAAACGCGGGCTTCCCCTCCGCCCAGCGTTCCTCGCGCCGGCGGAAGTGGTCGGTCGTCTCGGCCCCCCGCAACAACCCCACCAGCCGCGCGTACATATAACTGCGCAACACGTCGTTGATCCGCCCGCCATAGCCGACGCCCATCGACCGGAAGAACTTCACCACGTCGCAGTCCAGCCGCAGCGTCACCTTCTCGCCCGGCGGCTCGGCCGGGCGGGCGGCGATCTCGTGCCACTCGGCCGGGATGCGGCCGGTGAGTTCGCTGGTGTTGTGCAGGTCCCACTCCAGCCGGTCCATCACCTCCATCATGTAGGCGGTCAGTTCGCGCTGTTTCGGGGTCTGGCGGCGTAGGGCGGGCATCGCGGGCACCTCAGGGCGGGAACGCGCCACCAGACTGCCGCAACGGAGTTAAGAACCCGCCGCCAGGGCGTGCTGTCGTGCCATACGCCTGCCATACGTCCGCCAGACGCAGCGCAGCAAGCGCAGGGTGACCTTCACAGCGCACGCCAATCGATGCGCCGTCAGGCACGCCCCACGCCTTGGACATGGTGCCGCCACCCCCCAAGACTCCGGCCCCTTTCCATGCTACCGTCCCAAGGTGGCCCCTCGTGGGCTTCCGACACCACGCCGGGGGCGGGGGCCCACATGGGGGAGGAAACCATGGCACGTTACATTATAAGCGGATGTTATACGGCCGCCGCAATGAAAGGCATGATCGCCAAGCCGAGCGACCGCGAGGTGGCGACGCGGGC